>WJPL01000004.1 GCA_009649675.1 Alphaproteobacteria bacterium HT1-32
TGAAAATCACCTCAATACATAGACTTCCGGCATCGATGGCCTGGTGGCTATGGCGAGGGGCCTGCACCCGATCCCATCCCGAACTCGGAAGTGAAAACCCTCAGCGCCAATGGTACTGCATCTCAAGGTGTGGGAGAGTAGGTCGCCGCCAGGCCTTCCATGTCGGAAGCCTATGCAAAGAGAGATAAGGGATACAAATCCCGTCACCACAACACTTGTCCAGGATACCTCTCTTTCCCCTATACATCACAGAGGTATCCACCCACCCAACGCGGGGTGGAGCAGCCCGGTAGCTCGTCAGGCTCATAACCTGAAGGTCGTAGGTTCAAATCCTACCCCCGCAACCAACTAATCACGCCGCTACCTCAACAGGTTAGCGGCTTTTTTGCGCCCGGAGTTCGGAAGCAGAATACGGG
The DNA here is from genome assembly GCA_009649675.1 of Alphaproteobacteria bacterium HT1-32. Classification (NCBI taxonomy): domain Bacteria; kingdom Pseudomonadati; phylum Pseudomonadota; class Alphaproteobacteria; species Alphaproteobacteria bacterium HT1-32. The sequence goes on from WJPL01000004.1 coordinate 417, forward strand.
TGGGGCTACCTTGGGGCTACCTAATTGAGGGGTGTTAAACAAAAAGGTCTGATAAACGCGTTGGAATAATATTTATCAAAACAATATATCGTCTGGGATGCTATAATGTTTGTCGTATCTTCGGGATGGCATTTTCCCTCGGTTCATGGAAATCGATAATGCTGACGAAGCGGCCTTCCGCATCGTATACAAACACTCCGGCTGTGTGATCCATCATATAGGTTTGACCAGACACTATTTTCTCGTATTTAACCTTAAAGCCAGCGGATGCATGGGCGATATCTTGGGACGAGCCGGTATAGCCGATGATGGCCGGATGGAAATTTTTGACGTATGCCGCCATGGCTTGGGGGGTATCTCTCTCGGGATCAACTGTGATGAATGCAACATTGATCCTCTTGGTGTCTTGGCCAAGCGCGTTAAGCCAGCCTGTAATATCAGCCAAGGTTGTCGGACAAATATCAGGGCAAAACGTAAAACCGAAAAACACAAGCATTGGCTTACCGATCCAGTCCGTCGGTTGAACTTGGTTGCCTTTGTGATTGGTTAATGTGAAATCCATTTGACCGATTGGAAGGGGCAGATTGCTCTCACGGGTTTTCCTTTCAGGGGTACCAGGGCCGTCAACCTGCCACCAACCTAACAGAAGAACCGCAGCAACTGCCGCCAATAAGCCACATCCGATGAGAAGCAGTTTTCCCGTTGATATACCCTGCACCATATCGTTTTAGCCTTTGTCGCGTGTAGGGCGTCTGCACCACATTCCAGTTAATTGGTTGGTCCGGATGCACCAACACCCAAAACTGGTAACTGTACATCGACCGTCCCAATCTCTTTGAAGATAAGAGTCATGTTGAATTTGTCCCCTTTTATGAGCGGTTGTTTCAGCTTCATCATCATTATGTGAAGCCCACCCGGCATCAGTACGACCTCGCTCCCTGCCGGGATCACTAGGTCACCTGCAGGCCCCATGCGTGCTGTTCCGTCTGACATCGTGCTTTCGTGGATTTCTGCCATCTCCGAAACAGGTGTGCTTACCTTGATCAGGATCACTGGTTCGTCACCTGCATTGCGGATAGACAGGTAAGCTGCCGCCGGGCGAGACATTCCAATTGATGCGCGAGCCCATGGAGCCTCTATGAGTATGCCACCTTTGCGGACATTGTCTGCCCGAGCTTGTGCGGTCATCATCACGATGAGCAACAGGCAAAATGCGCCCACAATAGATGTGTTTTTTAACACGCTCATATCCTTGTCTTTAAGTCTTCATCGATCATTTTGCGTAGCATGGCAAATTGATAGGTGCGTACAAATTTACCATCGGGGATATCAAATAGGCGGCAGAAGCCTGCCCCATCGTATAGGCGTCAGGTACTGTGTCTTGAGGAATCTTCTCAAAGAAAGCCTTGAACGATGATGGTGCTCCGCGATCTGCATATTACTTCCCATCAACCTGACAATAGATGGATGCATTGCAGAAACGTATTTATCGACATCTGCAACTCTATCTGGTTCCGGATCAAAGGTAATGAACAGGAGGGTCACTTTGGATGCGTCCGCGCCAAGGCCATCCATTACATTACCAAATCTGGCCAGTGTTGCTGGACAGTTATCGGGGCAATGTCTGAGTCCAAAAAAATCTAGAGGCCAATCGCCTCGGTGTGTTTTTTCACTGACTGTCTCACCTTCATGGTTGGTGAGCGAAAATTCGGGCTGAATAGTCGGCCCGGTTGTCGATTTTGTCTGGGTCAATTATGGCCGCCGAATACTACGACTGCGATCAGAACAGTACCCCATAGAATGTAGCGAACACGTCTCATAAAGCCTCAACTTCGGATCTAACGAGTTCGCGCAACTGGTTTTCACCGAACGACAGCAATGGCTTTCCATTAACAAAGAATGTTGGCGTACCTTTCACTCCGAATGATTTGATATCTGCTGCGTCTTGATTCAGCACGCCAACGATGTACGGCCTGCGACTTTCACGCTGAGCACGCGTTATGTCGAGTCCGGTACCATTGAGCAAATTCCATACACTTTCTGGTGTTCGCCCGTGTGGGGCCCAGCTTGATTGAGTTTCAAGCAATCGCTCCAGCACAGGCTCAAGCTTGCCTTGAAGACGTGCGGCCTCAAGAAGGCGAATTGCTTGCTCAGACGGTGGATGGAATGCTGCATATCTCAGTACCACGCGCACTTCCTCAGGATATGTCGCCATTATGTCTTTGACGACCGGATGGAAGGCGCGACACGATTCGCATGCTGGGTCAAAAAATTCAACAATAGTGACCGGAGCATCTTTAGGACCAAATATAGGCGAATGATGACGAACTAAGTCGGCAGCATTTGCAACTGGTGCCACCTTTGCCGTTTCCTCGACTGCGGGTTGATAGAGGTACACGCCGATACCAAAAATGCCGACCGCTACAACCCCAACTAGCGCTATAAACCTACGACGACTCATTTTCATGTCCTGTTGGTATAAAAAACAATAAGAGTGAGATCAAACCGAATGCCGCTAACGAGAGATATGGCAGCGGTAAATATCCGAAAAGAACCTGACCTTCTCCAGAACAGGAGGGACCATTCTGGGTGCAAGGTTGTATTGCCTCTGAGATAAACCCGGCAAAAAGCAGGCTATGCCATAGGGCCATTGAGCCTCCCCCAATGGCTAATGGTAATGCATAGCGGCGCACGTTAAGGTCCGATAAGTAACACGCAACACCGAGAATAATGGCTAGAGGAAACATTGCGATTCTCTGGTACCAGCATAGAACGCAAGGGGTACGTCCCATGATCTCACCGACAAATAGCACCCCCAGAGTGGACACCAGCGCAATCAACCATGCCCCGATTAGTGCTCTATCTGCGAAGATCATGGTTTTGGTGTTTTCAGGGTTCATTTTTTGTTTCGTCCCTTTCGGCCTCATTCGCCCCGGGTGTAATAAGTGATAAAATTATTAGAGATGCAGCCCCGACAAAAATGAATACATCGGCAAAATTAAAAGCAGGCCAATGCCACCCCATTGCATGGAAGTCCAGGAAATCGGTGACCGCGCCTTGCCTAATTCGATCAATGATATTCCCGATTGCACCGCCCGCGATTAGCGCAAGCGCCAATGCTTCCAGCGAGCGGTCCACGCGCAACGCCCAAACGGTGAGAACGACCGCAATGGCAATGGTTATCGCAATCAACGGCCATTGCTGATTGCTGAACACGTCACCAAAAATACCAAAACTGACACCCGTATTGAAACCCAGGCGAAGATTGAAGAACGGCGTCATTTCGAGCTTATACGGTGGTGTCGATAAAAAAGTGAGCGCTGCAAACTTCGTCGCCTGATCTAGGATTATCGCGCCCAATAGCACACTCGCCACGATAAGAAGCCATTTTGATCCAGCACAACGTAGGGAAAAAAGTTGAGCGATTCTCCCGCTCCTATGTTCAAGGGTGTATTTTGAAGCGCATCACAAACGAACTATGCTGACACTAAAAACACTATTCCGCAGCGACGGAATGCGCGTCTGCATGGCGACGTTCATCCATTGCTTGTTTGATAATCTGCAATGATGACCACAGGAACAGGCCAGCCATCAGTGCAGCGACGATCAGGTCGGGCCAAGCAGTTCCCGTCAGGTAAACCCCCATTGCCGCCAAAATCACTGCAACATTGCCGATGGCGTCGTTGCGGCTACAAAGCCAAACCGATCTGACGTTCGCGTCACCGTCTTTGAAACGCATCAGTACCCAGACGCTTACCAGATTTGCCGCGAGCGCCAATAGACCAATGCCACCCATGATCTCGGCCGATGGCACACCCAAGACCAAGACCTGATAGGCTGTGGAGCCAAAGACCCAAACCCCCATAGCTGCGAGGCTCAACCCTTTGACTAGAGCTGCTGTTGCGCGGACCTTGAGTGACATGCCGATGACGTAAAGGCTGATCGCATAGGTGATGGTATCTCCCAGAAAATCCAACGCATCAGCCTGAAGCGCCTTGGAACCGGCAAATGCACCCGCGGCCATTTCGACAAAGAACATTGCACCATTAATCGCAATCACTGCCCAAAGGGCGCGTTTGAATCCGTTTGAAACACCATCAAACTTGGCATCATTTCCGCAACAGCTTCCAGTCATAACGCATCCTTTCACTCGCCGTTTCATCTCGAATATGCTAAATGTAATGTCTACAGTAACTATAGGTTCAAGAGGTAATTTCCTTTGACCCGCGATTTGACGATTGGCCGCGTCGCCGAGGCTGCTGGTTGCAAAGTGCAGACTGTTCGATATTACGAACAGATTGGCCTTATTCCGGTCCCTCCCCGCTCAAGTGGAAACCAGCGAGTTTACGATGAGTCGGCTATCCATCGTTTGACGTTCATCCGCCATGCCCGTGAACTTGGGTTCCCGCTGAAGGCAATCCGCGATCTGATCAGCCTCTCGGATGACCCCAGTCATCCGTGCGCTGCGGCCGATGCTATTGCCAAGGCGCAACTCAACGAAGTCGATCATCGTATCCAGCGTTTGCGTGCGCTCCGTCATGAACTGGAACGCATGATCGAACAATGTAGGGGCGGACAGATCGCCGATTGCCGTGTTTTGGAAGTGCTGAGCGATCACAGTCTTTGCGAGACCGACGATCACGCGACACCGAAGAACTCATAGCGATGGCTGGACTTGGTCAGAACTAAATTCAACCGCATCAATGAATTTGTTTCCAGTCAGGGTCACTCTAGTACTGCATCTCGATTAAGTTTAGCCTTTCTTCTTGCTGCGCCGCTCAGTTTCCCAAGTTCCGACATCGCCTTGCGGATCATTTCTTTTTTATCGGTTTCCCCATCGTTGGCAGGTGCGTTAAAGCTCAATATTGTCTCATCGCCATCTGAGGTCGTCATGTCGTCAATTGCTGCATTTCCTGGAACGTTTGTTTGGTCGCGTTCTAAACGAGTCTTTTCGGCATTCGAAGCGGTTTCTTCCGGGCTTTGAAGCCGTTCAACGGTTCGCTGAACCGTTGAACGGCTGATGTTGGACGGCTCATTGAATGGCTTGGACCGGTTCTTTTGCGGGGAGGAGCCGTTCTTTGTATCATCTTCATCATTGAGCAGGGTTGATATCGCCCAAACGGCACCGCCGATGCCAATTGCTGTTAAAACAACAGGATTAAAAGCAAGCGGTAGCAAGCCACCAAGAACCGTCTTTGCAGTGTTCGCATTCATAATCGTAGTCCTTTCCATAAAGCGTTCCACCGTTCCGCCCCTTAGGGCGGGGAACGGCGGAACGCTGATTGTGTTTAGACCGAGGCTTGTGCTGCGGCCTTCTTCTTCCAGCGGTGAACGGTCGATTTCGAGACACCGAGTTCGTCCCCGACATCTCCCATTGAAAAACCATCACCGAGTAGTTCCATTGCACGCTTGAAGGCCATGTCTCCGGCCTCCCACGTCCATTCAAGACCGTCCTCTGTCTTTTTGAGGGTAGCCTCTATGTCATGGGCTTCCGCTGCTCCCATATGGCGGGCCTTCGTGTAGCGGATCATGATCCGGGTATCGTCGGTGCCCTGGATAAAGTCGTCTGGCCGCTTGAGCTGGATAACGATATCCATCACGTCTTCTTTCTTGTGACTGCCCCGCTGCTTCCCTTCCTTGTTGGCGTGATGGATGAAGACCACGGCAACGCCACGCTTACGGAGTTGCACCGCCCATTCCTGAACAGGTGACCAGCTATCGCCTTCGTTCTCATTGCCTGTACGAACAAAGGTCGAGATGTTGTCGATGAAAACGACCTTGGGATTTGTTTCCCTGACCATTTCATCGATTGCCAGACGTCCCTCCGGAAGACCGACATCCGGGTTGCTATTCGTAAGGTCCTGGCAGTCAGGCGTATAGATCGAGATCTCTTCCTTGGTCGGTATCCCTTTCGTAAGTAGGTTTAACCGTTCCTGCATAGCTGTGCCCTGCATCTCTCCGTCCAGGTAAAGGACGGGAACCGGCTTTGCCGCTTCGTAACTCAGGAACCGCTCACCGTTCGCTAATGCGACTGCGCAAGACAGACAGAAGAAGGTTTTCCCGATACCCCGGTCAGCAAAGACCATATTGATTGAACCCTCTGTCAGCCAAGGGGAGAGGAGGGTCTCCCGCCTGGGCAACTCCATACGGCTAAAGTCGTTTACGCTTATCAGCTTGTGGTGGTGCTTCGTAACGAGGAACTGCCAGGCGGCAGGGACTGGTTCTGCCTGATCCCTTACGTAACGAACGAACCGTTCACGAACGGTTGCCTGAGCAGGGTGTTGCGTAAGGCTATTCAAACCGTTCCAACCGTTGAGTTCCGGCTGATCGGCCAGGAAGTCGCAGGCGTCCGCTCTCTCATGGAAGGGAAAGCGAACAACCTTCACCTCAGGCGTTTGCTTGAACCGTTTGATATGCTGGTAAACTCGTTCCGCGTATTTTTCCCCCGGCTCATCCTTGTCAGGAAGAATGTATATACATTCTGCGTCTAGCAGGATCGACCAGTCCGCCTTGTCGGCCTGACCACTCCCGCCAAGACTGGTCACGGCTTGCAGGCCGAGCCCGTGCAGAGCGAAGGCGCATTTTTCCCCTTCCACGATGTAGAGCGGTTCGGAACCGCTCGTAACGGTTTCCAAACCGTATATACGATGTTCTTTCGGCAAGTCTGTAGGGATGCCGGATTGACCGGACGGTTCAAAGAACGGTACGATCTGCTTGCGGGTTTTTGAGCTGCTAGGTTCACACTCGTCTTCAAGACGGACAACGTGTCCTACCACGTGTCCGTCTTTTGTTTTGTACTCCCATTTCATTACCTCACGCATTTTGTCATCCTCCGAAGATCGAAGAAGGCATCCGAAAAACTCAGGCTGTGCCGTTGCATGTGGAAGTCGATGATATCGCCTCCCTTCGTGCCGCATGAGAAACAGCGGTAAGCACCTGTCGTCCGGTTTATGACGAGAGAGCCGGGGCGCTTGTCGTTATGGAACGGGCAGAGCCCGTTCCACTGGTGCCAGCCTTTGCCTGTTGCCTTGCCAAATGAACCGTTGAGCCGTTCGGCGTAGTACCGTTCAGGAGAGAGGTTTCTTTTTAGGATGTTGGCGATGCTGCTCATACCTGTACCTCCCCTTGCAGGCGTGAGGTAATGAATGCCTGCACATCCTCTTCGCGGTAGCGGACAAGACGTCCGGATTTCACATAGGGGAGGTTGTAGCGCTTGGTCGCACGCCAGACAGCGAGGGTGCCGACAGATACACCGAGTATCCTCGACACGTCATCCTTGGTAAGTAATCGGGTCGTCATCATAAAGTTTCCTCAGTCCAGTTAAGTGCCAGAGCGAATTGCTCGTTGGCCTGAGGTAACTTTGATTATTTAGTCGGAACGTGTGAGTGGAATTAAGTTAATTCAGCATGGAAAAAAGTAAGTTCCACTGTGGAAGAAACTAACCTCCACAGTAAGTTTAAAGTTCAGGTTTTGAGAAATAGCTGACAGCATGCAGATACAATGTGAGCTTACGCCGCTGGTCCCAGAATTGTTCTGTTGTGTGACGTGGGTGCTTATAGAAGTAGTCAAGTGGGTTGCTGTAATCAGCTTTAACCCAGTCGATTACACAGCCAAAAAGCTCGGGGTAGGATTTGTCATTGGCTGCTATCAGATCATGGTGGGTTTTCATGAGATCGATAATCTCTTGAAACAAACTTTTGAACGCTGTTACCGCCTTCTCAAATGCTTTTTCTTCGCTTTTCAAGTTTGAGATGTCGAACTGAAGGAAAAAGCTGATGTTGGTAGCGTTGTCTAATATTGTCAGGTCTCGTTCTGTAGGTCTTCCAAGTTTTCGGAAGTCTCTGTAAGTGTTCCGCAGTTCGCGGAGGTGACCTTCTGTGACTACTGCATCCCCCCGTAAACGGATTAGCAGTTTCATTGCTTGAGTCTCTGATGAGCCCCTTGCGACCATCAGAGCTATGAAGATGCAGTTTACCTCCCTCGTGTCGTAGTCATATCTCGATGGTCGGCCTTTCCCATGAGAGCAATGTTTGACATATCTCTCTTGAACCCACCTGAAATCGTAACCTGTCAGGCGGCGCATGCAGCTAATCACTCTGTCCATGGCCATTTCTGCATGAGTCGCATACGAATCGAATACATTGTCAGGCTGTTCGAATCTGGCTTCATGCGCTTCGAAGCCTTCGAGAAGCGACTTAAACAGGAATTCTTTTTCAGCATGTGACGCGGTCTCTATGACATGCCATGCATGCTCGATTTCTCTTTTTCTCACTGGATCAGTCGTTTCTATGTCACTCATGCTCTTTGATTCCCGTAAGGCTTAACATTGCAGCAGTAGCAGCATCGATGGATGCGCGTATCGGGTCATTATGCAGTCGGGCATAGACCTGTGTCGATTGTTGGGACTTGTGGCCGAGAGAGCGGCCAATGATTTGCAGACTTGCACCAGAGATTGCCTGATAGCTTCCGAAGGTGCGGCGGATATCGTGCAGCCGAATATCCATAAGGCTTTTGGGTAGTTCTGTATTCTGCTTTTGCGCTTCCATTTCTACGGCGTTGTAGAGACTTCCAATCTCATGGCCTTCGGGAAGTGTTATCTTCTTCTCTTCGATCAAAGCGGCGATCTTCTGGTCCTGAGACCAGGCTGAGAGCGTTGCCCGCTGCTTGATCCGTATCCATGCTTTCTTCGGGTCGATCAGGTGCCCGCCCTTGCTGGTCTCGCTGGGGAATACCCAGGGGCTTCCCGCTCCGGCCTTGAGGCGACGCTCCAACACCTCTTCAGCCTTCAGGGATAAAGGCACTTCTACCGGCTCGCCGTTCTTGCTGTCTGGAATACGCCAGGTCTTGTTGTGCCAGTCCACTTGCTCCCACCGCATTTCCAGAACGTTCGTTTTGCGGGCTCCGGTAAAGAGGGAGATATATATATAGTCCCGCGCTACCTCATTATGCTCTGCCTCAAGGGCTTGAAGGAGGAGGGGCATCTCATCGGGCAGAATGTAGCGGTCTCGTGATTTCTCCCGGAACTTCTTGATACCTTGCGTCGGATTAGCCCCATCCCATCCCCACTCAATCGCCTTGTTGTACATGGAGCGGATACGCTCAAGCATCCTGTTGGCCTGATAGAGCCCGTTGTTCTCTCGCATATGGAGATGAAGGGTCTTGATCTCGTATTTGCTGATATCGGAGATTTTCCGATTGAACCAATGGGAGAGGAACTTGTTGATCTCCCTTTCATCATATTCCCACGACTTCTTCTCAACCTTGCTGTAGCGCTCCATGTAGAGGTCAAAGAGCAGCTTGAGCGTGATTTCCTTTCGCAGACGGTTCTTCTCGACGTTAGGGTTCTCTCCGCTAGCTAAAGCTCCTTTGGCTTTTGTGGCCTCCTTGCGGGCATTCTCTATCGTCATATCGGGAAAGGTTCCCAGGGTGACACGGACAGGCCGTCCCTGGTGCTTCTGGTAGAGCTGGAAGGTCTTTTGCCCGTTCGCTGTAACGCGAATGATAAGCCCGGTTACGCGGGTATCTTTGAACGAGAAACGTTTTCCCTGTGGCGGCAGGGGTAGGGCACTTAAAACAGCCTTGGTGAAGTTGAAACTTTCATTTGGGGCTACCATGGGGCTACCTATTTGCGCTAAACTCAGGAATATACGAACATCCTGATTAAACGACGATGCGCATAATAGATAGCAAAAAGAACAGGTTATTAAATGTCATGCACCTACGTTAAACATAGGTCAGTTTGGCTCATAACCTGAAGGTCGCAGGTTCAAATCCTGCCCCCGCAACCAAACATTACAAGGCCTTAGCGATAATCTCGCTAAGGCCTTTTTCACGTCTGGAAGCAAGATGGAAGCGCTGCGGGACGTCTCTCGCAGATGTTGCTTATACCTTTTGCTCCAAACTGAAACATCGTGTTGCAGCATTAGCTGCTCGCTAGCTCACTGGAAATTAGAGATATGTTTTTACTCGATCGAAAACTTCCTGATAATTCGCGGTATTCTCGAATTCAGGCGGTTTTTCAATTGCTTCGGCGAATGCCTTGTGCGCATGTACACGACTTATAAACCCCCGTTTTATGTCAGCGAATGCGAGCTTGTTCGGTGTGTCGAAACCTCTCCGAATACCCGTGGCAAAGCATTCGGTGACAGCGATTGATGTCGCGCTTCCAGTCGCTATGTCTTCGATTTCAGAAGCCGTACGCGACACCAAACCGGCGGCGAATGAGAAACTCAAAGGTATGACCTGAGAGATCAGTTCGCGCGCTTGCGGGCAAATGAGATTCTTTTCGGGGTCGCCGCCAAGTTGACGTTCAATATCGCGGATTGGAGCTCCGGTGAGCCACGCAATAATACCGGGTTCCAAGCCTTTAACGGCACCGGCGGAAAGCGGACCATCTTTCTTCAGGCCTGCGGCACCGCGTATCGCTCTGCGATCGCGTGTCAGGATCGCATCGCGCGCCGTATCGTCCTTCTCCAGCCACGCAATTACCCAACTCGCCCAGCCTGGGATTGTATTGGGCAGCGTTCCAATATCGTCCATCAATTTCAGCTTAAGCGTTTTCAGTACCGATATTGGTGCCCCACTTTGTCTTGCAAGTTCACCAAGCGCCGTATCGTCAGCCTCATCGGTTCTCTTGGCAAGAACCTCGTTCAGGCCCTGCACCTTGGCGTTGAACTCTTCCAAGGCGTTGCGGCGCTCTGCTAAGAATCCTGCGAACGAGTTCTTAACGTCGAACCGCGTTTTAGCCTCTGTCTCCGCGTTTTCTGGTGCGATGGAGGTTCCCAAACGATTGAGGGCATATTCTACATCTCCGTCAGTGAGATCGGCAGAACTGATCCGGTCCAGTATCACTTGAAGCGGATCGCTGAGGGTAAGGCATCGGTCATCTTCCGGGAGAACTGACTGGAGTTTTTCGATAACGTCAGATTCAATTTCGTTGATCTTTGAGAACTGTAAGATTGGTTCGGGTACGAGAAGCACTATACCATTTGCTAGATGTCCCGCCCGACCTGCGCGCGCCGCAGCGTTCAGGATTTCGTGCGCTTCAAGCGCTTCCCGTTCGCCATCCTCGGGGTCAGACCGTTTGTCTCCGGCAAGTATCGCAATGTGGGCCGGGAGATTAAGACCTTGGGCCAATGTAGGTGTCGCGACGATGACTTGCGCGCCATCTGCGCGTCGGTAAAGCCTTTCGGCAAGATCGCGTTCCTGCCGGATCATCTGAGCACTGTGTGGAACCGCCACCGTGGGTGCGGGAATCAACGAATGTTTGAGATCACCAAGTTCGCACTCTAGGGCTTCCCAACGCCCCTGTTCATCCTGCGTTGCTTTAGGAGCATCCCCCAATTGTTCCGATATTTCGCGAGCGGTCGACGCAGCCGTGATCTTGCTGTTTACAAATACAATACCCTTGAGGCCATTACGTGCCGCTGTTGCGGCAATATGCGCTGCCACTTTATTCGCGTTTGGGGTGAGATTAATTCCATACGGCGAGAGCTTACCGGTCAGTGTAACCGGCGAGTCCGAGATTTTCACCGTAGTACAAAATGCAGAGTCGTCTTTCAGCCAGTTGTGTTGAAGCCCAAAAAGCGCGAATGGTTTGCACTTAAGAACGTCTCTTGCCGGTTTGAGCAGTCCCTTGGGTTGCTTCTTTTTCTTGGCAGCTTCATCGCGTTGAATCTTCAGGGCAAGTTTCTTAGCGTCTTCCAGCGTTTTGCGTTCATAGAGAACTACACCACGCGCCTGTCTACTCGGCTTCCACAGCGGGTCGGCGAAAACGCATTCACGCCCGGTCAGTTTTTCGATCCAGACCGCAAACTCGCTCCCGTTTCGCAGCATCGCCGAGAGAAAAAGGAAGTCGGCATTGGGAACTATGCTGTTGAATGATAGGACACAGAACATGCTGTCCAATGCCCTCCGCAGGTTGGAAGACGGGCTGAGCAAATGGCATTCATCAAAAACTAGTAGGCTGACGTTCTCGAAGACTTCTGGAGCGTATGAGAGTAGGGCTAGGCAGCGCTCCGGCGTCATGACCTCTATGCTTTCCAGCGCTGAACCTGCCGTAAAGGCGCGGTCAAAGTCGCTGGAAACCACGGACCCCTCAAGTTCTTCGGGGAAGACCTGCTGCAAGTCTTCGGTCAGTTGATCGACCAGTGCATGGGTCGGCGCGATAAAAATCACCGACTTCCCACGTGCCAGCGCGCCTGCAATTTTGACACAAGAGACCGTGGTCTTTCCGGCACCCGTCGGCAGTACCAGAACCGCGGACTTGCCCGTGTCCTGAAAGCCTTTTCCGAGTGCCTCGCGATGGTTTGGCCACAGGAAGGGTGCCGTGCTTGCTCGGTGACGTAGCCATTTCTGCCAGAAATCAACGTTGGCTCCGCCTGGCGGGAGCATCTTAGTAACTGCTGCGCCAACCGTGCTTTCATATGCTGCAAGCAGTAGAGAAGCGATGTGACGAGGTCCTGGATAGCTCGTCAAAAGCCTTTCTGCTTCGAGAACATGTCCGGCATGATCTCGTGAAGACAACTCTACGACGCGTTGAAAAGCGGCCCGTGCGTTGTCGAAACGCCCATGCGCTTTCTCCGGTGCTGCTACGGACAGTACTTCTGAGGCAAACAGTTCTATTCCAACGATCAAGGCCTCGAAGAGCGCTATTGTGCTACGCTCTTCGAGCGACGGTGCCGATACGAAAGCCGCTGGCCTTCTTTCCGATCGTTCGAGGATGCTATCGAAGTGTCCTGAGGCAAGATCGCGAATGTCCTCAGCGAGCAATGTGCAAACGTAATGCTGCGGGCGGTCTTCCGGACGAATATTGCGAGCAGCTTCGTGCGCGTCTGCGTACTGCTCTGCGGCAAGGAAGAGCACGGCAGCCGCCACGGCAGGGTCTATACCGTCCCTGTCCATGATCGGGGTAACAGCCTTTATGTCAGCTGCAACTGCTTCCTGTGCCAGAATTTGCTGCGCTGTCCCCGCAACGAATGCGGCAGCCCGCCGGGTGTCCGGTTCGCTTTGGATCGAAACGATCAGCTCATAGGAATCCGCAATTCTGGTGAGCGGCCAATCTGTGTCAGTTCCGTCGTCTGCCGATTCGTCACCGCCTTCCACCATGCGTAAGCGGCGGGCCGCGAACTCGGCGTACTGCGCTGTTAGCAATTGCGGTAGCTCATCGGGATCGAGCCCGGGTAGGGCCGGTGCCGAGCGTAGGAATTCTGCTGTCACGGGATCGAACATCAGGCACCATCCTTCGCCAACCCGTCGATATAGGCGATGGCTAATTCCGCCATCTCGTCAAACCAATCTCGGAGTTCTGCTGTTGTCACAAACGTAGCGCCGATCCGCTGCTTGTCTGTAATCTTATCGAGCTTTTCATACCCCTTGAAGAGCGCGGCGCGCCCATTTTCAGAGTCGCTACAAGCCTCGATTGCGAGCCCTGCGCGGTACGCCCTAAATTGAAGGTCGAGGACTCTTGCTGCAGCCTGTGTCGCCGCGGTGCCGGTAAGCTTGGTGCTAATCAAGGTAGCGGCAGCCGCGACCAACTCAGATGCCCGCTTGTTCCTGTGATATACTGCAAAGGCCGGCAGAATTTCGTCGCGAAACATCCTTCTCGGGTCTTCCGAACACTTATCTTCGAAGATGGTTGCGCGTGTAATCGTTGTGCCTTTTTCATCCAGCTCTATCATGAAACCGTCGAGGCCCTGCGTCGTGGCACTGATATGTGGGTCTTTGAGCAATACCTCCCCATCAGCTAGCTGCCTCGCAGCAACCCATGATATCGCCTCGAAAATCAGGCCGTCCCGGTGCCAACGAGACGCCTTCTGTGCATTCTTCGTATCACCCTTGATCGAGAGACGAAGCTTTGCGTATTCGCGTAGTGCCTCATCATTAATTGCCGGCGCTGCCGGCGAGAGATCGGCGATGATCTGGGCGGCATGCACCGCCTGTCCCATGGCTATGACAGATATAATGCGGGCAAGATAGTCGGCATCCGAGACTTCCCAGCGCAATCCGACGCAATGCTCATTGACTTTGCACGCCTCAATGTTCAAGGCTCGTTGCAATTTTCGGCCTCATAAATCCAACCAATAATAGCAACGTTATCTGTTCGCCGAAAACATGCCAAGTTCTCACGCTGGGCCGTCGTGTAAATTGACACTTACAAGCTTCATTGTAGCCTGCGGACGGCGGGAACGCTTTAAGCTACAAGCCCCTCCTTGTCACCGCGGGACACGTTTAAAGTTGATCAAATCAATTCGTGCTACTAGTTCAAGTGACTATTCTTCACCCTATGGGGAAGTTCAAATTGCGAACGTGTCTGTGCGGTTGGTCTTGATCCGCCATTGGATCGAATAGATCGCGGCAGTAATGCGAACCGTATCGCAAGTTTGGTTCACTCCAAGAATACGATCCTATCACGCGCTCGTTTGATGATGGCATGGAGGTCTTTACTCTTTGGCCGAAAGTAGCGCCCAATTTCCTTCGCTAGAATCATAGGCAAAAGCGTCGCTATCTGCTCATCACTCAAACCTCTACATATTGCCAGACCAACTGCATTCCCAGCACACAACGCAAGGTAAGTTTCCTGAGCCTGCGTTCTTTCAACCTCTTTCACCTGCCCTGGCGTAAGGCCAGACCGCAAGTCGAGAAGATTGCTTGCGGCTGTTTCTTGTGCCGCCTGCCAAAGCGGGCTGAGTGTTTGCCGTGTTACGTTGCTGTCGCCCTGAAAGTCATCAAGGTAACGGATACCGTCCAGCGCATTGACGATCACATCGCCAATCGATGCCTCGAAATCCTCAATAGACGTGATCCGGTATTTGTCCTTGAGTTCCTTTTTGCCGGCTCGAACTTCGATCCGCCAAACTTCCAATGTTTGGTCATGAGGATCCTTGCTCCAAGCTTCGAACCAGAACCACTTTTGGCGTTCGATGGCCTCTCTACGCTTGTTGTAGATGATGATCTGTCGCCCTGGCTGTTTGCCGATTGTGGCGCTTTCAGCCACGCGGCCACGATAAACTGAAGATGGTTGGTATGGGTCTAGTTCGCCTTCCTTTTTGCCCCAGTACGGAGCAACCTTGGTGTGAGAATGTGCAACGATCTGTTCCGGATGCAGTTCAAACCCTGACGTCTCAAAATCCATGGCGAAGTCGACGCGGTTGATTGAGTGCCCGGTTGCCTGGCCACCCATTTCGATAAATGCTTGGTGAAGTCGGTCGAACGTTTCCCGATATCCATAGGCGAGTAGCATTGTCGCGCGGGGTGACACGAAGATGTTCCACTGGTTTGCGTCGGTATTGCGTTTGATCATCCATTTCGCGCCCAAGGGGCCGGTGTCGAGCAGGTAGCGATATCCGCCCTTCTTTCCGAAACTCTCGATATGGGCTTTGATCTGGTTGGCCCCGATCCTGATCAAGGCCTTGTCTTGTCGTTCCTCCGCTTCATCGCGTCCCGCTTCTAACTGGTCCAGTACCTCTAGCGGAAATGCACCTCTGACAGCGAAATCAAACGTGTCGAAACCAGCATATAGCAGTTTCACCATCTCTACTCTCCTTTACGCTGCGGTAAGTGTAGAGGGGGGTGTTACAAAGACCCCCCTCTTGGTTTCCGCATGCCGATTGAACAAGAAAGTGCGCGCGCCTGCGGCACGCGCTGTTTCGGCGCTTCGCGCCGACGCCGCTTTTGTTTTAGGGGCGGGATGGGGAGAGTGCGGAGACGCTCCTACGTCACGTAACCGGCAGAGTTTGCGATCAGGTTTCGGTTGTCTGATGGGAAGCGCCACTACGTACGTAAGGTATACGTAGGTACTGCCAATCTGCTTTTTCCCTACGTAGGGTAGGTAGGGTGGCCGAGGGTGCAGCTTCCTATATATGTATATATAGAAAATGCCGCGAATGACTGGGGCAGGGCCCGTTTCTATATATACATATATAGGAAGCTGCATGGTCTGGCCGACCTGGCGCGATGCGCGCCAGGTCTCCAGGTGGAAGGAAAGCCGGAAGCCCTGCCTGTTGGTACAGGCTACACACTCCCGGCTCCGCCCCCAAAAACCCAAGCGGCGCGGCGAACCCCGCCTGGGCAAAACTAAAAGAGTCATGACTGGTACTCTGATGTCGTGCGAATTGTTTTCGCACTGATCCAGTCAAGAAGATCGCCGACACGATATCTGATAGACCGTTTCGATACTTTCACGAAGGCCGGTCCGCCTCCGCGTAATCGCCAGTTCTGAAGGGCTCGATCAGTATAACCCAGAAAGCGGGCTGCTTCCTGTTCGTTGATTAACCGATCTTGGTTTATGGTTGAGATATTGTCTTGATGTACTGTCACTGAAAACTCCTGTTACCGTTGAAGTGCGGAAACAGATGACAGATGCTGAAAGGGGGAAATAGACGTTATAATAAAATTAAATCATAACGTTATTTGCACTGCGTCGTTATGGTTTTTGTGGTTACAAAACAGTGAGTTATCTTGGTATTGAATAAACCATAACGGCATAATGTTAGAGTGTTATGGTTTTTTCGGCCTTCCACCCTTTCTCCATGCTGCCGGAGTGGTTTGCTCCCATATTCGCCTGGCTGGCCTTGGCCCCAGTCCGAACTCGTTTAGGGCGTAGTCCAGATACCAATGGACGGTTTTCTTTTTTGGGCCTGCTGCAACTTCTTTCCTTAGGAATGTCGCAAACTTCTCCTCTGCAGAATATTCTTCAATCCCGATGCCCCTGATTGGCTCTATTGTCTTTAGCCATTCATGGAACTTTTTTCGTTCAATCGTTACATACCCCCAGCGCTTTCCTGAGACGCGATCACCTGCTTTAAGCAGGGAAAGACTAAACACGAAACGGCATCCCGGCTGACGTTCCCAATAGTCCCATTCGATCACTTGTGAGCCATTGTAGTGCGCCGGAAAGGCATTATTCTTCATGCCAGCAAGTAGATGTTCTTCCGCTGTTTGTCCTCGTATGTAGCGGTCATACCGGTGCTGATGGCTCGCTCCTGGTTGCCAGTATTCGTGAATGTGGATTGATGCTGCCCCCTACGCGCGAGAAGATCAGCTTCTTCTGTTTTCAGTTTATGAATTGCCTCGGCTCTTACTTCTTTGGAGATTGCTTTCGCTATCTCATTTAGCCGGGGTTCAATCAGTTGAATTGATTCAATGTGCGGTTTTCGTTTTTCATCCACCTCAGAGGGAGAAGGAACAGAATCCTGTTTGTATTCGGTGCCATCCCATCCGTCCCCATAGAGGTGACGACCTAGTACGTCATAAGCATGAAGCAAAAAGTAATAGTCATCGAAATTAATCATTCCTCAGGTATCAGCTTCTCGACAGCAGCAACCTGATCTTCCTGATAATCGGCATATGTTTTTTCGGTACCTTTCACCTTCCAAGTTTTCCGGCCATTTGCTGAAATGCCGAGGATAAGGTCAGCCGCTGCACTGGGACTTGAGAATGCATAGTCTTGCATGAATCGCATTTCGTTTTGTACTTCTTGGATAATCCCATCTTCTTTGAGTTGGGTGAGCAATTTCCAATAACGCGGCCTGCTTTCGACGTCTATATGATCTCTGTTACGGACTGATGATCCGGAGAGTACAATAAAATCGCCGTCTATTTCGCTAGCTTCGGCATGTATTGAATGTTTTTTGCTTATTATTTCGTATAAAACTTCAGTTTGTTGGGGGGCTGTTGATATTCGCGTGTCATCGCCAGTCGATACGCCAGGTGTTTCTTGCAGGCTAGTACGCGGCTTTCTGCGAAGAAAATCGAGACCTAGTACAGGTAGGACTATTCTGATTTGCTCGATGAAAAACTCCATGTCAGCAACATCGGCCTCCGGTAAATATCCATATTCCGGTGCATTCCCATTCTGCAGTTTCGCTCGCGAGACATCGTTAGCGATGCCTATTAGGCGGCTTTCAAGAAAACGCGCATGGGCTTTCGTAAGGTTCTGATCTTTGCTGGTAACGATCAATGCTCGGTCCCAAAAATCCTTGCCTCCCTTTTCCTCAGATTTGTTGTGCTGCGTAAGCCGCTTGGCAACATTATCACTTTCACCGATATAGATTTCTGGCTTAGTCCCGTTATCAGGAGAGAGATTTGTTAGGAAATAGACACCTGTGCGAGTTGCCTCATTTCTTTGAATCAGTTCGGCAAGTTTTGTTCGTGGTGCTGCTAAAACATGCCCCGTCCAGTTCATTATTTCAGCGGTGATCATCCCCGTGGGATTTCCATCCACTAGGAACATCCGGATAGTTCGGCCCTTTGTCATAGCTTTCCCGCATTTTAGCGCAACTGATGCGGTATTAAGACATTTACGGACCTAACAATCTACCTAGTTCGCTCGATACTCTGTCAGCGGAAGCCTGCATAGGATCGTCTGCCAGATGAGCGTAACGCTGTGTCGTCTGCTGTTGAGTATGTCCGAGCAACTTACCGATCATAGGCAGGCTTTCACCCAAGCCAACCGCACTGGACGCAAATGTATGCCGTAAGTCATGGATACGGACATCTTCTAGACCCGCTTCTTTACGGATACGACGCCACGGCTTTTGCATATCCGTCAGGTGACTGCCGGGTTTGATCCCGGTTATCACGTAAGGGTTTCCGTCTATCTGTTCGATGCCTGCCAGAACCTCCAAGGCACCCTTGCCGAGATAGACACGCTTCGCGCCGGTCTTTGAATCCGGCAGATAGATGATGTTGCCCCTTACGTATTCCCATTTGAGCGTCTGGATTTCTCCGAGCCTGCATCCCGTAAGGATCAAAAGCCGTAAGGCATTTATAGCAGCCTGGCTTTCGGTGCCGGTCAATTCCAGTTCCCGTAACGTATCGCCAAGCCGTCCGAGTTCGTCAGACGACAGATACCGTTCCCGTTTCTTCTCTTCGTACTTCCTTACGTGCAGGCAGGGATTAGTGCCGTCTTCCCGCAAGCCCCAAACCTCTGCCTGATTGAACATGACGGAGAGGACGCCAAGTGTACGGTTGGCCTGATAGGGTTTATCCCGGTGCGCATGATGCAACTCAGAAATATGAGACCGGGTTACGTCCGTAACCTTCATGCGTCCGAGTGCCGGGATAATGAACAGATCAACATTGCGGCGATACTCTTTCTCGGTCGATTGCTTGCAACGCGCCGGGACATATTCAGACATGAACCGTTCGCAAAGTTCGCTCACGGTCGGCGACGATTTATAGCGCCGCGTTTCTTCTGCCGGATTGCCGCCCCTTGCAGCATCAGAGAGCATGTTCCGGGCATCGGTCCGGGCTTCGTCCGGCGTTATCGTTCCGTGCCTCCCCAGCCGCTTGCGCCGCGTTCTTCCGGCAGTATCGCGATACTGGATGATATAGGTCTTGCGTCCGGTCGTCATAACGCGAACGCCAAAGCCGGGGAGGGTGTCATCCCAAACGAAGTAATCCGTTTCCTTCGGCTTCAATCCATCGACAGTGCGTTTAGTGATCTTTGGCATGCTTCCAACTCCACTCTGGAAGCAATATGGAAGCAGGAGACAGCGA
The DNA here is from genome assembly GCA_009649675.1 of Alphaproteobacteria bacterium HT1-32. NCBI lineage: Bacteria > Pseudomonadati > Pseudomonadota > Alphaproteobacteria > Alphaproteobacteria bacterium HT1-32. The sequence goes on from WJPL01000004.1 coordinate 19,917, forward strand.
ATTGCAAGGTTGTTAAGAGTCTTGCAGCGTAGAAAGCATTCCAATAAACCGCATATAATCAGCGGAATAGCGTTGTTCTGCGGAGCATGGAGGGTGTGAGCGTAGGTAGGATAAGCTAACTCATAACCTGAAGGTCGTAGGTTCAAATCCTACCCCCGCAACCAAATTCTTACACCGCTACCTCAACAGGTCAGCGGCTTTTTTACGTCCGGAAGTTGGGAGCGTGAATAAGGGTGGGGCTGCTTGGAATTTCTTCTTTCATTACTCGGATGCAGGCAGACCGGTTTAGATTCAATGTACTGCAGATTACCTTGTCCCGTGATTTGCATCGTTTGAAAGTTAGGTTTTGTTTCCCATTGAAAGAGATGGACGATGGTGTGTTTCACTTCGGGAGATTGGGATGGCTCGGCTTTTCTGGCTTAATAATGCGCAATGGGCGGTGATTAAACTGACCTGCCGAAGAACCAGCGGGGTGCGCGTCGTGTTGATGATCTCCGGGTGATCTCCGGGTGATCTCCGGGATCATCCATGTTCTTAAGACAGGCTGCCGATGATGTGACTGTCCTGGCGAGTATGGCCCATCGACTACGGTCTACAATCGCTTCAATCGCTGGTCACGCCGACGATTCTGGACGGACCTGACGGAGACCCTGGCGACAACCGGCGCTGTGCCAGCGTCAAGCGGCATTGATAGCACCTGCGTGAAAGCTCATCGCTCCGCGCACGATGGAAAAGGGGAGCAAGGCGCAGGCGATCGGGCTTTCACGGGGTGGTCAGACGACTAAAGTCCGCGCGCTCACCGACACCATAGGCCGTCCCTTCGCCTTTGAACTGAGCCCGGGAATGTCGCGGACAGTACCGCAGCAGCATCCTTATTCAACAAACTCTAGGCTGCGCGCTATCTGCAGGCTGACAAGGGCTATGACGCCAATGCTATCCGGGCAAATCTGGGCCGCAACGGCATCGTCCCGGTCATTCCGGGGCGTATCAACCGGAAGCACAAAACCGTCTAGGACAAACGACGCTACCGGGACCGCCATTTCATCGAAAATGCCTTCTGCCGCATCAAGGACTTCCCGCGCGTCCACACACGTTACGACAAGTTGGCCAGAAACTTCCTGTCCGCAATAGCTATCGCCGTCCTCGTTGCATTCTGGCTATGATTGAATCTCAACCCTGAGCACATATTTGAATGGTTGGTGCTTCGTGCTCAATTCCACCTTCTGCTCAATCGTGGAGTTGTAATCATGGCTTAACGTGGCTGATCAATAGGCCGCGCCAGTTCACATCTACCCGGAAGTATCATATTCTATGATCAAGGGTTTTTTTGTTCTGTCTTGCAACAATACCGTTAATCCATAACGATCCTCCGGGGAGGGAATTGTTATGGACGAAAAACCTGAAAGCCTTGTTGAAATTGAGACAGAAATTGCCGCAAAGTTAAACTTTGCCGCCCATCAAAGTTCGTTCTCGGTTCTCAGGTCACTGCGAGTTCTGAATCTGAGTCCGACAGAAAGGCTGGAAGAAGTCGTACTTCGCCTGCAGGCCGATCCGCCTTTCTTCAAGGAGCGCGTCTGGCAGATTGATCGCATTGAACCTGATGGCTCGCTGATGGTCCGCGATCGTGAACTCTCCCTTGACGGTGGATTACTTCTCAATCTCTCAGAATCTGTATCAGGTACGGCAAAATTTACAGTTGAGAAGGACGAAACGGTTCTTTTTGAAATCGTCAAACCGGTTGAATTGCTCGCTTACAACGAATGGGGCGGGGCAGCCTATATGCCCGAGCTTCTCGCATCATTTGTCACGCCGAATGATCCGGCGGTTGACCGGTTGCTTCATGGTGCCAGCAAGGTTCTCCGACAGGCAGGAAGGCCTGACGCAATTGACGGTTATCGCTCAGGCAAACGTGAGCGCGTCTGGGAAATCGCTGCATCAGTGTATTCTGCTATTTCAGGGCTCGGCTTGAGTTACGTTAATCCGCCCGCAAGTTTCGAGAAGAATGGCCAGAAGATCAGATTGCCCGGTCAGGTACTTGAAGGTGGCGTTGCAACTTGTCTCGATACATCAGTGCTCTTTGCTGCGGCATTTGAGCAGGCCGGCCTTAATCCAGTGATTGTGACAACTAAGGGTCATGCTTTTGTCGGGGTCTGGCTACAGCCTGAGGGGCTATCGTCAATTGTTGCCGACGAAGCCGAAACTTTACGAAAAAGAGCTGACCTCGACGAGTTGGTCTTGATTGAGACAACTTGTATTACCAATCATCCGGCTCCCCCATTTTCGAAAGCGATCAGTCTGGCACGTGAAAAGATACATCCTGATCTGGATGATGAATTCGGGATCGCTATCGATATTCAAAGAGCGCGTGCCCACCGTATTACGCCACTTGGGTTGAAGACTACTCAGTCTGATGATGGTGAAAAAAATCTGGCCACTATTGTTGAACACGGGCTCGAAAAAGCTCCGGCATTGCCATCGTTCGACACAGGGAAACCTGAGGAAGATCTGCCGGAAACTCCTAAAGGGCGATTGGAGAACTGGCAGCGAAGGTTGCTTGATCTCACTCTGAACAATCGTCTTCTGAATCATCGATCATCAAAGAGCAGTTTGCGCCTGATTTGCCCCTCTCCAGGATTACTGGAGGACAAAATTGCTGCAGGCGGGCGGATAGAAATACGTGTGGTACCAAAACCGACTTCCGATGAGCAGGATCAGGAACTTCATAAGCAGCGAACAGGTGAAATAATAACCGAGGAATATGCCAGAGACGCGCTGGAGCGGAATCAGGTTCTGGTTGACCTCAATGAGGAGGAGTTGTCGAAGCGGGCCGTTGATATCTTTCGTAAATCACGTGCCGCGCTGCAGGAGGGTGGAGCAAATACTCTTTACCTGGCGCTCGGATTTCTGATCTGGAAGCGGGATATCAAGGATGAGCGCCGGCTTCGTGCTCCACTTATCCTGTTGCCGGTAACGCTTGAGCGGAAATCAGTCCGCAGTGGCATCAAATTGATGTCGCATGACGATGAACCGAGGTTTAACACCACGCTTCTTGAAATGTTAAGGAAGGACTTCTCAATAAACATCAAGGGGCTGGATGGTACGTTACCGGAAGATCATAGCGGTATCGATGTGAAGCGGGTATGGGATACCGTCCGGTTGGCTGTGAAAGATGCGCCCGGGTTCGAGGTTGTTGAAGAAGTTGTTCTCGGACAGTTCTCATTTGCCAAATATCTGATGTGGAAAGACCTTGTCGATCGTACCGATGTGTTACGTGAAAATACTGTCGTGCGGCATCTGCTTGATACACCGCGTGACGCCTATCCCAGCGAGATCGGATTTGTTGAAGCCAGAGAAATCGACCGTCAGTACAAACCGTCAGACCTTCTGACACCGTTACCGGCGGATTCTTCCCAGATTGCAGCAATCGCGACTGCGGCGCGGGGGAAAAATTTTGTGATTATCGGACCACCGGGTACAGGCAAAAGCCAGACTATTGCAAATCTGATTGCCCATATGCTGGGGACCGGAAAGACCGTTCTTTTCATTTCAGAAAAGACGGCTGCTCTCGAAGTTGTATATCGTCGGCTGGATGACGCCGGGCTTGGCCGGTTTTGTCTGGAACTTCATTCCAACAGGGCGCGCAAGGTCGACGTTCTCGGGAGGCTTCGTCAAGCCTGGGAAGGCATATCAGAAAGGGATGCGACCGAATGGGAATCTGAAGCTGAACGACTGAGAGAATTACGGGACCGGCTCAACCTTGTTGTTGATCGTCTTCATCTGGTGCGACGGAACGGATTGACTGCTCATCAAGCGATTGGTGTGAAGGTTCGCGACGAGGAAATTGCGAACCGTGTTCGTCTGTCCTGGCCATCGGCGGACCATCATGATGAGGCATTTCTGACAGGAATGCGGGAGACAGTTGGGCGTCTTGAGATACAGGCAAAGGCGATCGGAGACGTTTCTGCCAGTCCCTTTCATTTGGTTGAAGCCGGCAACTGGTCGCCTGACTGGGAGGGGCGGGTGGCTGATTGTGCGGCAGCTTTGTCGGCGGCCGTCACCGCTCTCGATCGGGCCTGTGATTCACTATGTGATGCGGCAGGTGTTAGATTAGCAGACCGGTCTCTGGCCCGAATTGATGCTGTTGCTGACCTCGCCCGGATCCTGATTGATTCGTACCGGAAGGAAACCCACTTTGCGCTTGAGCCAGATGGTCCGGACAGAATTGAGGCGTTAGCAGAGGCATCAGAGAGGCTGGCGGCCTATCGGCAGGCAGCAGATGAACTGATTTGTCCCTACGAACCCTTTGCCTGGCGTAAGCTTGATGGGCAGGAGGTTGCCCGGCAGTGGATGGAAGCAGAAAACACATGGTGGCCGAAGCGGTTCTTTGCCCGGCGCAAGATTATCAAACAGCTGCGTTCCGGTGGTGCGAAAGGTCGCCCCGAGCCTGGTCCCGATGCTCAAGCGCTTGTCCGGTTGCGGCAGGAAGGTGAAGCTCTGGATCGTCTTGATGGGGTGCTGGCAGGCCTCCGGAACTGGTCAGCTCATGGCACCGAACCCGGGCAGGTTGATGACCTCAGACAACTCGGGGAACGGGCGCGGAGCGCGATCGGTCGCCTGGCTGATGACCCTGCGGCAATGGTTGAGATAAGAAACAGGATACGGATTTTACTGTGCGACGGTAATGATCTGCTCTCTTCTGATGCTCCGGTTGGACGGGCTGCAAGGGTATTCATTGATACATTCGAGCAGTTTGAACTCGGCTGTCGTGAGTTCGAAAGTAACGCAGGTGGAGAAGTTCGCGCGTCCTTTGCTGTTGGTGGGGAAGATATCAGCAGAATTCAGGAAACAGCTGATATGATTGAAGGGCGGCGAAATGATCTTCGTGACTGGTGTGCCTGGCGACGGCGGCGCAATGAAGCCATGGACGCCGATCTCGCTGCTCTGGTTCAGGGCGTTGAGAAGGCTCGGATACCAGCTGACGAAATAGTAAAGACGTTTGAGGCAGCTTACTGCACCTGGTGGTCGTCGGCAGTTATTGGCGAAGACTCTGTTTTGCGCGATTTCTCGACTGCCGAACATATGGCAGATATCGAGCGGTTCTGTGAAACTGATACAAGATTTCAAAAGCTGACAGCAGATTACATCGCAGCAAAGCTCTCCGGTGAGTTACCGCAGCAGGATAATGTCAGGAAAACATCGCAATGGGGATTGTTAAGGAGGGAGTTGCAGAAAAAGCGGAAATTGAAGCCGGTCCGCCAGTTGATCTCGGAGGCGCCGGAAGTGCTTACGACCCTGGCTCCCTGTTTCATGATGTCGCCACTCTCTGTCGCCCAGTATCTGCCACCGGAACAGAAAACTTTTGATGTCGTGATTTTTGACGAGGCTTCACAGATCACAGTTTGGGATGCCATCGGTTCAATCGCTCGCGGGTCTCAGGTAATTGTTGCCGGCGATCCGAAACAGATGCCGCCGTCAAATTTCTTCAGCAGGTCGGACGATGACCCGGATGGTGATGTTGATGTGGAGGGTGATCTGGAAAGTATCCTCGATGAGATGATCGGTGCCAGCATTCCGATGCGTACGCTGAATTTGCATTACAGATCCCGCCGGGAAAGTCTGATCGCCTTTTCAAACTCCCGCTATTATGACAACAGTCTGATTACCTTTCCGGCCCCCGCAGTGACCGATCACGGTGTCAGCCTGGTTCGCCCGGACGGTTTCTATGCCCGTGGAAAAGCCCGGCATAATGAAGGAGAGGCGAAAACCATTGTTGCCGAGGTAGTAGAACGACTGACCAGCAATGATTTGACAAGAAGTACCCCGTCAATCGGTGTCGTGACCTTCAATTCCGAACAGCAGAATCTCATAGAAAACCTGCTCGACGAAGTGCGCGCCAGGCACCCTTCCATTGAAAAATATTTCAACCCGGAATCTGTTCTGGAACCTGTCTTTGTAAAGAACCTTGAAACCGTGCAGGGGGATGAACGCGACGTTATTCTGTTCAGTGTGACCTATGGCCCGGATCAAAGCGGTCATGTGACGATGAATTTTGGTCCGCTCAACAGACAAGGTGGCGAGCGACGGCTGAATGTCGCCCTGACGCGGGCCCGTCAGGAAATGATCGTCTATGCAATCATCAGGCCGGAGATGATTGACCTCTCCCGCAGTCAGGCCCGTGCTGTCGCTGACCTCAAGCATTTCCTGGAATATGCCGAGCGCGGGAAAGCGGCCCTTGGAGAAGCGGTGTTCGGGTCAGTTGGCGATTTTGAATCTCCGCTGGAGACAGCTGTTGCCCGGGGCCTGCGGGACAAGGGCTGGCAGGTGCATCCGCAGATTGGCGTCTCGGCTTACCGGATTGATCTGGGCGTGGTTGATCCGGATGCACCAGGCCGATATCTGGCGGGGGTGGAGTGTGATGGTGCGATGTATCACAGCTCCGCCTATGCACGGGAAAGAGACAAGATCCGTCAGGGACAACTGGAGAATCTGGGCTGGACCCTGTTCCGGTTATGGTCGACGGACTGGTGGACAAACCGGCTGAAGTCACTGGATGAACTGGATTTGAAACTTACCGAGCATCTGAGCGCTGAACGGGAACGACGGGCAGTTGAAGAAGCGGCGACGGCCGCGGCTTTGGAAGCGCAGGCTGAGAAAGCACGGGTCAGTAGTGAAGATGATGGCGATCTGTGCGACCCAGAACCGGAATCTGAGGCTAGTGATGAATCTGCAGAACCCGCTGGTGAAGATGGGGTCGCCTACAGGGTGGCCAGTTATCCGGCTGGTTCCGGGGTGGCAGAAGATCAGATCCGTCTCTCGAAGCAGGCATCATTACCCTTGGAGAATAATGATACTCTTAGCGGAAATCAGTATGAATATGCTGATCTTTCTGGTCAGGTGTTCGGGCCGTCGGCGGAGCAGTTCTATGATGAATCCTATGATGCGCGTCTGATTGCTATGATTGATCATGTCATTGATTGCGAAGGGCCGATACATGCAGACATGCTGGTCCGGCGGATAGCGCGTCATCACGCTTTTCAGCGCGCTGGCAATCAAATTCAGCACAGAGTGATCGAACTTGCGAAACGTCGCCGTGGTCGCACCTCTTACGGCAAGGCCATCTTTTTCTGGCGTAAGGGAACGGTAAAGACCCGTCTTTCCCCGGCCCGCCACCTGAACCGAGACACTGATCTCCAGAAAACTGAGCATATCTGTCCGGAAGAAATCCAGGCAATCAATGAAACTTTATCGCTCTCCGGCGATGCCGAGAAGATTGCCCGGGCAATCGGTATAAAACGGGTGACATCGGGAATAAGAACAGCGATCTCCAGTGCGTTGCAGACTCAGGATAATTGATTGCGATCATAGGATGTTCGTTCATCACCCTGCGATCCACTCAATCTACGACGCATTGCCCGCGACGACAGATGTGAGGGTTTTGACGGGTGTCTGGCCGCGAAATTCTCATTCATTGCAGATGACCAGGTTTTGGTAACCTCCCAGGACCGGCTATCAATAGATTGTATGTCGAATCAGAAGTTTGGCAGCATAAAAGATGCAACTACTGTACGGTCGTTTGTGTGGTCATTCCGTTCCTCTCTTGAGATGACATTGTGTCTTAAAACTTTCTCGATAAGTTAGAAGATCAATATATACTATTAAGAGGATGCTTGGAGTGACCCCCTCTCTGAGTGCGGAAATGTCTGAGATTAACAGGCTATAGAGGCTGTCAGATGGCTGAATTAGATTCGAATGAACATTGGGATGCAATTCTAGAAAAAATCCGAAATAATTCACAGGAAAATAAACGTAAAAACTCAAATGTTGTAGAGTTTGATTTCGTAAATTTGCCAAATTTATTAAATAAATATGAAGTAGTGCAGAAAAAGCGATTTTGTATTCCAGCCTCAGCCATTGTTCGTGCGATTTTGAAAGAAAAGGGTGCAAATAAGAAGAGACTGGATATTCGCTTTAACGGTGGGACCTTCAGCAGCACCCTTCATTTGGAGCATTTGAATTTTCCAGGATACCTCCGGTTTGAAAACTGTAAGTTTAAAGGACGCCTGGACCTAAGATACACAAACTTGGGAAGGTTGAAGTTCAAGGACTGTGTATTTGACAAAATTGTTGAAGCTGATGTGGCAAGAGTTGAGGGTGATGTTGAAGTTATAGATTGTAAACTTCAACAGGGATTGGTCTTGCGGGCTGCTCATGTGAAAGGGCGGATCGTTGTAGATGGAAGTGAGATTGGAACCATTCAGAAAGATGATGGGAAAGATTTCGCCAAGGGATTTGCGATTGATGCCAACATGGTGCGTGCCGAAAGTGGAATTTCACTTCGAACTATAGATGCTAAACAAAACAATAAAAAACATACAAAAAAACTCACTATGATTTTTGGTGGTGTTGATTTGACGTCCTCGGTTATTGGCGGACATCTTGAATTTCAAAGTGCGAAAATTCATCCTGATGAGCCGGACGTGCCTGCTGTTGACCTGACAAACGGAAAGGTTGATGGATTTCTTTTTGTTCGTGAAACATCTGAATTCTATGGAAAGTTAAACCTTTTTAGTGCTGAAATTGGACTGTTCAGCGTGAGCGGCGGGAGTAAAATTGTAAACAAGGTGAGGCCCAGAGAGCCGGCTATTGATGGAGAGGGAGTTCGTATAGCAACCTCTTTCACTCTTGGTGAGAAAGTTACGGTTTATGGTGTAAATCTCAGTTCTGCTGAAATTAAGGGGGTTTTTCAGTTTGGTGGGCGCGCCGATGAAAGTGGGCGCACTACGATCGATGAAGAAGTTGCGCCAGAACCTGATCAAGATACTGATTTCATTGTTTCAGAAGAATGGGAGGCGGAGGGTTTCTGTCATCAATTAGATCTGACGCATGCGAGAATAGGTCGTCTGTCAATTGATTTTCAGAGTTGGGAAAAATCCTGTGACGAAGGGATGTTACCACAGCTGAACGGGTGTTTATATGATGATATCGTGAGTATTTCTGGCCGAGATAGTGCTGATAAGGAAAATTTATTCAAATGGGTGGATACGCTCAGGAATTCTGATGCTGAACATGATTATGAAGATGAAAAACACAGCATATTTAAAATAAAAAAACAAAAGAACTACAATCCACAAGTTTATTATCAAATAATTTCTGTTCTTGTTTCAAAAGGTAGATTCGATGATTTGTATAAAATAGAAAAGAAAAATCTTTTTTATTCTTTAAAGCTAAAGTACCATAATAAAAATAAATATAATTATTTTCATATATTAGCAAATTTATTCGTTATGCATCTGCTTGGCTATGGTAGAAGTATGAGGCTATTGCTGCGTGCAGCTTTTATTTCTGTCCTCATTCCCGCCTGCGCATATGGTTGGGGTTATCACAAAGGAAGTTTTTTTCCATCCAATCCACTGATATATAATGAGAAAATAGCATCTTGGGATGATTTTGTACCAAGTAATGCTAATCTCAATTTATTAGAAAAGGTGTTTTATTTTCAAAACTACAATTGTAAAAGACCTTGTGATCTGAAAAATTCCCCAACTTATCCAAGAAAAGAATATCCTTCATTTAGTCCGTTTTTATATTCCTTGGATGTGTTCTTGCCTTTGGTGGATTTATCTCAAGAAAAATCTTGGTCCCCTGTCACGTCGGCTGGTACCTTTACTTTTGTTTGGTTGGTTGTCGTGATCCAAATTATTTTTGGTTGGTTGTTTTCAGGCTTGTTGATTGCTTACGTCTCAGGGGTGGTCCGTCCAAAGTCATAAGTAGACCTGCACGTTCAATTAACCGCTAAAACCCTCTCATTGGCAGGTTTTCCCCGCGCCGGAGCCAGTTGTCGGTGGGATAGTGGCAATCCCCGTCGATGATATGGAGGATGTAGGACTGGCGGCTTCGGCTGGAGTGATTGGTTCCGCTGAAATGAGGAAGCAATCCGTTCATCACGATCAGGCTGTTTCGTTGTACCGGAAGCGGGATGAAACTCTCTGGCGGGTATGGTTCTTTGTCGATTGTCTCGACACCATGGTTTCCCCCGGCGTTGTCACGGCGAAACCGGGCGCGCAGTGGCCCCTTATGTCCGCCGGGTAGTACGTGGAGGCAGGCATTTTCTTCATCCGCATCTTCCAGTGCGAACCACAGCGCAATGACGCTGGGCGGCTCGGAGACCATGTAGGTTGCGTCCTGGTGGATCGGAAAGGCCTGCCCTAACCCTGGTTGTTTGAAGATATATTGTGACTGCAACAGCAGGGGTGTCCGGCATCCGAGGCCCCGCACCAGACAGGCGAGGTTCTGCGTTCGCGAGAAGCTGTCGAAAACCGGGTCAAGGTCATGCAGGGCGCGGCCGACCTTGCCGATGGCCTGATGTTTGTTTCTCAGCAATTCGCCGTTTTCTGAAACGGCATCAGGCTCCAGAAAGAACCGTATATCATCTCCGGCATCGAGCAGGTAAGCCTCGTATTCGGGGCTCTGGAGATGGACGGGCGTGCCAATTGGCTCGAATGCGTCCACAAGGCCTTTTGCCCTGTTGCGAAGCCGTTGCGCCGCTTCCTCTTCAATGAAACCGGGTAAGATGAGAAATCCGTCCTGCTCCCAAAGCCTGAGATCGACGTCGCTCATGCAGGGACCGATGCTTCAATCCAGGGGCTGATGGAGTTTCCAAGGGGCTCCCGTTGGTAGGATCCGTAGATGCTGATATCGTGGAAGCCGGCCTCGGAACATAAACCAGCCAGAAGTTCTGCATTAGCCACATTCAGCGGATGTTCTTCCCAGACCAGTTCACCGATGGATTTCGCAGCATAAACATATCGCGCGTTCGCAGAAGCGACTCCGGTTGCGTGAAACTGGAACAGGAAAACGATATCCTCTGATATATCTGATGGACCGGTTTCCCGGTCTTCCAGTACCAAGCCGTCCATGTTGGGGGCATGTGCGGTTTGCAGAAGCAGTTTACCCCCGGGCTTCAGAGCATTGCGGCAGCGCACCAGAATATCCCGGGCAGATTCTACATCTGTAGCGTAATTGATTACCCAGGAAAGTGCACAGATACCATCATAGAGGCTGTCTGCATCAAGGTCTTCCATAGCCTGGAGCTTTGCCCGGTCCGATCCGGCCTTGGTCATGGCTTCGTTCACCATTCCCTGGGCGGCATCAATTCCCGCGGCATCAAAACCTTCATCGAGTGCTTTCCGGAGGAAGACGCCGGTGCCGCACCCGATATCAAGTATTCGCTGATGCCCGGAGCTACGAAAGCTGTCCAGAACGAAGCTATGATCGTCCTCATAGTGATGGTGAGGTGTATGCAGATCGTAGCGGGATGCCAAGTCCTCGAACAATCGAAAACGGGTATCGGTCACACGGAATTTCCTGCAACGAAAGTATTATAAACAATTGTGACCGTATCCGGATATTCCGCTGCAGGGGCATTCAGTTTTCCATCAAGTGGCAGACAGGCCAGAATGCGGGAGCGGGTCGCCCCCTGTCTATGCCGGGGGACTGGAAAGTCTTCAAGTGCCTTGCGCAGTTCCGGAACCGTTCCGTTTGTCGCCCATGCGGCAAATGACCGTCCCTGTAACTTCAGCAGTTGCGCGGTGATCCCATGTCCGGATCTATCGCAGGTCGGACAATTTATCGGGTACTGATTTCTCTCAACGGAGCTGACCCACTCTTTGTTCTGACTACGTGAAAGCTCTCTCCAGAGGTGAGGGAACAGGCCATCCCATCGTAACCATGACCCAACTTCCTTCGGATCGTCTTTCGGTTTTTTCAGAAACGTTCCGTGTCCTGGCCGGTGCCAGAAACCGTAGAGAAGATAGTCGAGCAAGCGATCCGGATCGTTGAGGCCTTCCTCGTCCATTCGGCGGAAGAATGGCCTGGCCTCGCTACGCCAGATGCCTTTCAGAAGTGCGAGGGCTTCTGGTGTCAGGATGTCTTTGGGATTCTCAAGAGAAACGATATTTCTGGACTGTACCACGAGCTTGAGTGCCGTTGCTGAGATGCTTCCCTGCCCCTTGCAGGCCGGGCAACTTCCCTCGGGACGATGTCTGTCCAGCTGCTCCAGCGTCAGGACGGATGATGTGATCAGCCCATTTGTAATATCATGCGGGATTGTCGAAAGGGTCGCCTGAACTTCATCTTTTTCATTCGTGAGTTCGACAAAACCGCCGCCAATTGCAAGGCTGTACGCGAGTGCTGCTTTCCGGAGGGGGGCTGTCTGATCCGGAGCTTCTAGGTCGGCACGCAACAAATCTGGACTCTTGCTGATGGTTGATATGCTGAAGTCCGCGGTACCGCGTAACGTAAGACCCATCTGCTTCACACGATTTAGCAGAGTCTTGGCAGAACTGTGGGGCAGGGTTGAGCCCCATATTCGCATTTCAACAAGCGCTGGATTGATTGTCAGCCTGCAACCCGGGAGTTTCTGCCATGTTTTCAGAAACTCCGCGGATTTGTCTGCAACATGCTTGTCGCAGCCATCCAGTAACAGCTTTCCTACCTCAAGATTGAGATCGCCAATTTCCCACAGTCGACGATTGGTCCGTATTGGCTCGTTCGAGGCAGGTTGTTTTTCGATATCTCCATCCACGTCACCGCTGACTATGTGATCCAGTGTCGTCTTTTCTTCTCTGACTGGCAGCAGGCCCAGCATTGACGTCTGCTTAGCTGGCGCAAACGATCCGTTTTTCAAAGCCTGTCCGGTTGGGGTGTCCATACCAGCCAGGGTTGCCGGCGATCCCTTGGCAATAACGTTTCCGCCGGATGGTCCTGCGCCCGGGCCGAATTCAACCATCCAATCTACTGCCCTCAGAACATCTAGATTATGTTCAACGATGACGACCGTGTTTCGGCCCTTGTCAACCATACGGCGTAAGACATGCATCAAACGATCCGAATCCTGTCGATGCAGTCCGGCAGCAGGTTCATCGAGAAAGAAAAAGTGCCCTTCCAGCGTGTCAGCTCCCGCCAGGATTTGAGCAACGCGTACACGTTGAATTTCACCTCCGCTCAGACTGTCAACGCGCCGACCAAGGGCAACATGACCGAGGCCTAATTCTTCCATGGTGGCCAGCAGCGGACCAATGGATTTCAGCAGCTCACCTGAGTCTGATTTCTCCCAGGCTCTTCTCAGGTCAGAAACAGCCAGATTCAGTGTTTCGGAAATTGTGAGTCCGCCTACCCTTGTAACCAGTGCCGCAACGCCGTAGCGCAATCCTCCGCAACCGGGGCAGGGCGCATGCTCATTCTGCTCGCTGGTCCCTATTCCCAGACAGACAGGGCAGCGGCCTGAGCCACCATTCAGGCTATAGTCTTTTGGCCTCAATGATGCCTTTTGCGATGCTTTTGTGCCGGCAAAAGACTTTACGAGAATGTCCATGCAGCCGGTCATAGTACCAACAAGGCTACGTCGGTTTCGGGGCGGAACCCGTTGATGGAGTACATGCAGCTTTTGTATTCCATTATGTCCGGCAAAGGAGGCCCAGCTTCCTTTCAGGCTATCTTCCAGAGACTGGGTATCACCGGATGACGGATGAAGTGCGGCTAAAGCCGGTATGAGAATGCCTCTTGCGAAACTCGACTTTCCAGAGCCTGAGACCCCGACAATGGCGGTCAGTGAGCCCTTTGGTAAATTGACATCCTGATCAAGAATATTGTGTATGGATGCGCCCTTTATGTTCAGCCATCCCCTTGTACCAACATCTGAACCGGCATTTAATGGAACATCAGAATCTGTTGGGTTGTTGACAGAGGATATGATGGAACCGCCGTCTGGACCTGCTCCGGGGCCTAGCGTCAGCACCTGGTCGGCAGCAGCAACAATCTGTCTTCGGTGCTCGTTCAACAGGACGCAATGTCTTTGCGACAATTCTTTCAATATTGAAACCATCGGACCGAGGTCCTTTTCGTGCAGTCCGCGCGCAGGCTCGTCTAAAAGCAGGAGCAAGCGCCCGGCTGAAGCGGCCATTACGGCACCTATTTGCAGACGACGCGATTCTCCATCACTAACTGTGAGCATGCCCCGTTCAGCTGAGAGGTGTCCAAGCCCAAGACTGCTGAGCATTTTTGCCCTATTGGCTAACCGATCAAGTGCCTGTCGACCTTCGCTGGTGAGTGCCTGGCCGGCCGCATCCTTGCAGGCAACTGCCAATTGGTTCATCGGCAAGGCAAGCCACTGTGGTAGCCGCCGTCCGGCAGCCTGCAGTGCAGCGGCGGGAGCGGACCATCGAGAGCCGCTACATACCGGGCAGGGTCCCTCAGTGACGAAATGAGCCAGTTTCGCGGCACCGCCTGGCGTTTCGGCCCGACGAAGTATCGCTTGTCTGAAACCCTCGAACTTTCGGGGAGCGCCTTGCTTTTTGCCAGTGCGTAAATCCAGACCCTGGATAAGGTCTTCCCCGGTACCATTAAGGATCATATCACGTGCAGATTGCTCTAAGTCCCGCCATTTAGTTTCGGGATTAAAACCGCAGTATCCGCGCAAACCTTCAATCAGTTCATGCTGTATATTCAGATATTTATAGTTTTTTGGGGTCCAGAGGGCGATTGCGCCATCGTGCATTCCTTTGTCTGGAGACGGGATCAGCCTGTCGTGATCAATATCGAGAAGCCAGCCGATACCCTTGCATTTCGGGCATGCGCCACTGTCGTTATGTTCGGGTGCATTGAATGACAGCAAATGCAGGTCAGGAGACCGGAACAAGGTCCTGTAATCCGGATGAACGTAATGCTTTCCGCCATCAAGCTGGTTACCCATCGCTCCTGCAGCCAGGCCATCCTTGGCGTCGTGTAGTTCAACAATGACGTCATCGTCACTTATATCCCAGGCCTTCGTAAGTAGTTTTTCTGCTGAAAGTCGATCCTTGGGCCCGTTGATATCAACAGAACCTACTTCAGCTTCCAGGGAATAGAGTTGGTTTTCGGGGAGCGGCTGCCAATTTATCAGGTCGACTCTGCGCCCCTCTTTGTGGATTTCAGGATTGTCAGTTTCACTCCTGAGGATGCCGGTGTGAATGCCTGCAGCTACCAGTGATGCTGCAGCCCGTTTACCATCTGATTTTACCCAGCGTACTGGCACCGTCCAAATAGTTGCCTTGCCGCGATATTGTGTGGCCAGCCACTCGGCATAGGACTCAGGACTTGGGGCAGGAACAGATAATCCTGTTTCAGTTACCGGCTTTCCTTCAGATAAAAACAGCTGGCGTATGTCGCCCAGAATCCCTGTCGCTGTGCCAATTGTAGTTCGCGAGGAACTTCGAAACGGACGTTGCCCTACATACAGCATGGCCGGTGTTGCTCCGACAAATGCACGAACGAGGGGTTCTTCTTTTTTTCTGTTTCGTATCCCATGAAACAGTTCGTTTCGTCGGACAGTTTCAGCTGCGATGACATCGTGAAGCAGAGAACTTTTTCCGGATCCGCTGACACCTACGATTGCTGTCATTCCCAATAAGGGAAAATGACAATCTATGTCGCGGAGATTGTTGGCATCTGCACCAATAACTTTCAGAAAGTCAAACTGTGACATGTTCTCGCTCATTCCGAGAATGAAGGATGTGAACTTTACGTGCTTCGAAATCCATAGGGAAATGATTGAATTTGACTGAACATTCACTTCTGTAATGCATGGTGCGGTGGTTGGAGAACAATAGAATATCTCCTTGTTTCAGGCTTAGTGGCTCAGACACTTTAGTTGCCGCCCTCTGGATAGCTTTCAATATCATATCCGGTGCTGGTAGACCTCGCCTGTCGCACGCAGTACGGATCGTTTCTGGGTGAAATCTCAGAATACCGTTATCGTAAAGACGTCCCTGCCAGAGACCCGCAGACCGGTCGTTTGCCATCGCCACTTCTTCGTTGGTTAGAAAATAGAGCGCCGCATGTGCCCGATCTTTCCCCAGCTGTTCGAGGATATCATCAATTCTGGCTATACGGTTATGGCCAAACTGAGGGGCTCCGGGGTCGGGTGTGATGCACTGAATACCAGTCAGCGCGGGCGGTGAGGGGCTGGCGTTTAGATCGGTATGGAAGAAACCTTCATCACCTCTGCGAGCAAGGTCCCGTGACCAGGGACTCATCGCAAGATATTTTACAATTTGATCATCACCATAGGATAGAAAGCATTTCCCCAGAATGCTCATGGCAGCAATGAGGCTGCGGCCATCTCCTTCAGGATGAAGACCACTGATAACAACGCAATCATAACGCTGATATATGGCCCGAACTGATCGTGAGAATTCTTGCCATGCGCAGCAGTCTTCTAAGGTGAGATGTATTCCCTTTAGGATACTATATTCGAAGGCTTCAAGGTTTTGCTTACTGATCGTTTCTGTCAGAACCTTGTTCACGACATCCGAACTGAAAATTACATTTTCAGGCTTCCAACTCATTTGGGAGCATCAAAGCGGAACAGCAGTTTGTGGCGGTACTGATGTTCGCAAAGCGTGTGAATGCTCGGAACCGGAAATGTTGTCGTGCTTGGGCTGTGGATGATCCAACCGTCGCGCCGAAGTGGCCTGACAGCGGTGCGCATTCCAGCTGCTTCTGCCCGTTGCATTATGTATAGCGGTGCATGATCAAACACCCTTTGTCCCATATTGATTAGTCTTGATCGCCAGTCTGGCCATAATGGGTTTTCTGTGTGGCAGCCAAGTGTGAAATAAGCTCTCCGGCGAGGGCGCAATACTCGTGCGATATGCCCGAACAGTTCGTCTAGATCCTCAATTAGATAAAGCACTTCCTGACAGGTGATGATGTCCGCTGAATGTTTCGGTATTACATTCCAAAATTCAGGGTGGAGGACTGTCGCTGGGATACCGGCAGCTTCCAGTCTGGAAACGGCCATCTGTCGTGGCACGACAAGTGGCTCGATACCAAATACATGGTCACACTGCCAATGCATCGCTGCACGATATAAAAATCCACCTCGATGACAGCCTATATCAACAATGGTTCCTATATTTGTCCCAGTGCCATAATCATCGTCAATATGACTTACAATGGACTGCCAGAAGACAGAATTCAGGTTTTCTAGTTCGGCGTCATCATTTTCCCGGGCAAAAAAAGTCTCACGAGTTGCCATTCGGTGATGCAGTCAGGGACAATTTTGGGATCTACACGACCGTGCCAAGGTGTCACCACCTGTAGGATCAACGCCAAAACTACTTACAAACAAATCGACAGATTCGTTAAACGCTTGTTCCAGATCTAACTCATCCTGCGCGCCACGCATGCCGAAATAGGGGAAGTGGTGCAACAAACGCCCGAACAACGACAAACAATCACGTTCGTAGGCTTGTGTGTCGAGAATATGATAGTGCCAAAACAAGTCGATCGGACCGGTCGGGCAAATTTTACGATTCGGATAATACAGGTTCAACGCAAGAAATTTACGGTATAAATCCTCAATTTCGTCCACTGCTTCAGCCGTCATACCTTCATCGTGACTTATTTTAATTTTGAGCATAGAAAAGTCGATTAAGGCAACTTTAGCTATTGCTGCTTGTAGTTCTTTACTTGGCTGAGCGAGCTTAGCCGCTTGTGACATTGTGATCGCAGCGGCGACAGTTTTCTCTCCAACGGAAGTCATATTTTTTTTACTCGGTAGATTGATTGCAAAAACACAATTTATCATCGCATTGAGTGGCTCTGCCGTCAACAATGGGGTTCTGGCAGGCAACTACATGTTTCTCATTGCGCTGTCTCTATCTTAGAACGTTATGATGTTAGCGCTGTGCGAATGGGCATCAGAACCTTCTCAGCTGGTATGGTTGATGAAAATGCATGAGAAAATTTTGTATTTTTACAATTTATAGAAGTGGGTTTGTTTGTGATGAGAGTTTGGCATTGACGCTCGTTTAGAGAAAACGAGGCAAGCACTGCATCTGGATTCTGATTTCAAGCTAAAGGGGCTGATAAAATCTTATCATGATAGAAAGTGATCTTTTGAGCAGTTGTAGCCACAAGCTCGGTTTCATACGAAAATAGATGAATTTGTATGTCTGCTGCGACAGTCCATCTTATCGTTTCAGGATTGTTACGGTTGAATGAAAGCACCAGCGACGGTCTGTTGTTTGGTGGGGGCGGATCAATTCAGGTTTTGACCCTAATGTTTATTTCGATAATGACTATTCTTATGTGGGAAATGCTTCTGCCGAGTTTCTGTTTTTGAATGCGCTTGCAATTTATGTGTTGGGCATTTTTATGCAGCTATTAAGAGTAGGTGAGGATGGGGGAATCGCTGAGCAGCGATATCCTCGATGGCGCTGGAAATGATACGCTGGTTGGAGGGGTGGGAACCGGATGTCATAGCAGATCCGTTCAATGGTTTGGCCGTAGGACGAAATCTTTAGCCGACTATAGGAGAGGAGCTCTTTGACGCAAAAGGTCCGAAAGTTCTGTATTTAGAAGTAAGTTTGAAATAGCGGTTGATATCGTAGGGTCTTGACCAAATCCTGCCCCCGCAACCAACTAATCATGCCGCTACCTCAACAGGTCAGCGGCTTTTTTGCGTCCGGAAGTTGGAACAAAGAGGTTAGCCGGACAATACAGCCGTGATGCTGTCAAGGAAGGCTGCCGCCTCGTCGTACAGTTTTTGTGAGGTAGCCTTGATGGTGGAGTACGGTTCGGATGATCGGTCTTGCAGGCTGACAACGCGATATTCTACTCCCGATGGCGACCGCTATCTGTTTGACGGAAGTCGCAAATCACAGCGCTGATTGTAAGTGGTGACGGTTGAAGGCTGGTCTTCAGTCGGGGTGTTTGCTTCACGAACTGAGTTGTCGGACGATTTGCCCGCGGCCTTTTGGCATGGCACCCAATGCACCGGCAATGGCAGCCGCCATTGCAGCCGTTACCCCCAGAATGAGCGGCAGCGCTGCCGAGACCAGGCCCGGTGCCCATGCAACATGAAGCGCCTGATCGACGGCCCAGAAACCGCCGGCCCAACCGGCTGCGCCACCTATGACAGCCGCGATTGCTCCGATGCTTGCCGCTTCACATAATCTTGCTAATGCGATCTCTGACCTCGATGCACCGATTAACGTAAAGGCCAGAGCTTCACGGCGGCGCGCATCAACCTCTGCGGCAATAACCGACGCCAGCGTGAGCCCGCCGGCACCTAACAGGATGAAGGCAATCAACAGAGTTGCCAGGACGGCGCCATCGATCACTTCTGTTACCTGCCCCACCAGTGTCCGGATATCGATACTGGTGATATTGGGTGACGTTGTGGCCAGCCTGTTGATGAGCGCATCTGTTGCAGCATCCGTTTCACCCTGAAGGCTCATAATCCAGGATTGCGGAGCGTCTCGGAACGGATTGGGCGATGCCATCAACAAATATTCCGGCCGAAATGTCCGGTGGTATTCCTTGCGGATGTTTACGACCTTTGACGTAAAGGAGCGCCCCAGAACGCTGTAGGTAAGTTCATTACCAGGTTTTAAGTCGAATGCTTCCTGCAAATCTTCTTCGGGCGAAAGAACAGGTGGCCCATCATAATCTGGTGCCCACCATTCCCCGGCTACCAACTCAGCACCTGTAGGCTCTGCTGTCCACGAAAAGCTGTGATCGCCCTCGATGACCCAGGATTTGTCCTCGCGCAACAATGCCTCTTCTGCCGGCACACCGTTAACGGCGGTCAGCGTCATTCGCATGTAAGGGTTCGCCTGAAGTCCTCCGAGATCCGGGTCCGCATCGATCAGCGCTTTAAGGCCGGTGACCTGATCAGGCTGCACATCAATCAGGACGAGGTCCGGAATACGGTCTGGCAGTTCTGCCCGCAGGCCTTGTTCCAGTGAGTTCTGTGCCGCGACAATTGCTGTAATTCCTGCGATACCAATCCCGATCGCAACCGCCCGCAATGCAACGGCATTTGTGTTCAGCAAACCCTGACGGGCTACCACGCCGATAAAGTTGCGCGGCTGGCGCGAGGTTGCCAACCTTGCCAGACACCATCCACCACCGACGAGAACCAGCGCCACTGCAGCCAGACCCCCCGCAGCAATACCCGCGAGCGCTGGAATGGGTAAACTGATCGTTGCTGCGGTCATCGTCAGCCCGAGCAGGGCTAAGCCAGTACCGAGCTGCCGGTTATCTGGCTGCAAATCGGCCTCGCCACTGCGCATGGCAGCCCCCGGCGACAGCCGTGAAATACCTGCCAGCGACAGAACACTGGTGCCGGTTATCCCGATCATCAGGATCCATGCCACTTGAGCTGTCGGCCCGACTAAATGAGTTGCCGACCACACCACATGCAGCTTCGCAGAAATAAGCTGCATGACCGGTGCTGTCACAAGAGCAGAAAAGCTCAGACCGAGGATAACGCCGACGGAACTCGCAATGGCGATAATGGCGGCATGGAGACTGATGACGATGCCAGGTGTCGCGCCGGAGAGGCGGTACAAAGCAATCGTTCGTATGCGCCGGGATACCCATGCCTTGCCGGAAGCCCAGGCACCAGCCAGGCCAATCGCCAAAGCGACAATCCCCGTCATGCCCAGAAAGGTGGTTGTCCGGTTAACGGTGCGGCGAACACGGTCGCCGGCATCACCCGGCGTTTCCATTTCCCAGCCGGTTTCCGGACGCAGTGCGGCTATTTTGTTCATCGCGTCACTGCCGGATATCCCGGGCGGGAAATTTATTCTGTAGCGATAATCGATAATGGCGCCACGCTGGGCCATCTCCGACTGCATCAGAACGTCGAGGCGCATTATAATTCGTGGACCGACCATAAAGCGGCCAGCCGATAAACGGTCGGGCTCGATTAACAATGTATCGGACAGAATAAAGTCCTGTGCACCAAGTCTGATGGTGTCGCCAATATTAATGTTGAGGCGGCTCAGGAGGCCCGGTTCCGCAACCACTGCGTGGCGACCATCGCGCATCTGTAATGCGGAGTGCAGATTTTCCCCACTCCGCAGACGCACGGTACCGTTTAAGGGATATGCTTCGTCGACAGCTTTCAGTTCCACGGCAACGCGGGCGTCACCAGCCACTGCTGAACTTCGCAATTCGGCAACACGGGAGACAGAACCGGTATTTTCCAGTTCTGCTACGATCTCATCATCGAGTGGTACATTTACGACTGTGACGGCGACATCGCCCCCCAGCAGGGTTGTGCCGCTGTCGGATAACGACTGCGACAGGCTGTCACCCATCATCCAGACGGCACCCATCATAAAGGTGGCGATGGAAACGCAGGCGATAAAGAGTTTCAGGCCGTAGATTCCGGCAGCCAGTTCTGCGGAGAGCAGTTTTTGCAGAATACGTGCCTGAACAGTGAATGGTAATGCGCTGTGAGATGTGTTTCGCATTGCAGGGTCAGGCTGCGATCAGGCCGGCATCGATGGAAATCGTGCGGTCACATTTACCGGCCATTGATGTGTCATGCGTTACCATCAGCATCGCAGCACCGGTTTCGCGCACCAGTGCGAACATGGTCTCGGCAACATCAATTCCGGTTTCCTGATCAAGATTACCTGTTGGCTCGTCAGCGAGAATTAACCCGGGCTGCGCTACAAAGGCGCGGGCGATAGCAACCCGCTGTTGCTCGCCCCCCGACAAAGCTGACGGCCGGTGTGTCATGCGATGACCAAGTCCCACTCGCTCTAACATCTTCTGGGCTGCTTCTGTGCCAGAGTTCTGACCTGATAACATGAGTGGCATAGCTGCGTTCTGCAATGCGGTCATTGCCGGGACCAGATGGTAGGACTGAAAAACAATACCGATGTCGTTGCGCCGCAAAGCAGTACGCTTTGCCTCAGTTGCCTGCATGAGGTCACTGCCCAAGACATTCACCCTGCCGGCGGTGGCACGCTCCAATCCCCCGATTATGGCGATAAGCGATGACTTTCCTGATCCCGACGGACCGGTAACGGCAACAATCTCCCCGGGGTTCACGGTCATATCAATGCCGCGCAACACCGGGACGTCACCTTCCGGGGCGGGGTATGACAGCTTCACACCGTGTAATGAAATAACTGGATCTGAAGACACAACGCCTCGCTCGTGATTTTGATCAGGATAATGGTTATTGAACCGGCATATGGCTGTTTGAACCACCGTTAAGTTTCTTAAAACCCATACGACGGAGAGATAAGAACAGATCTGCCGGGATGAGGCTTTTGTGAAGACTGACAGTGAGAAATGCGACCTCTGAAAGGTGGTTGATCAGGAGGGAGAGAGTCTCGAAAGCAATGTGACAAGCCTTCAACCAGGCCGGCGTCATGTAAACCGGAGCAGTCAGCAGCCTGATTCAAAGGAGGGTCCGGCTCCTCTGATTCAAGAGACCAGACGGCGTAGCGCTCTTGCAAATGCCGGATATCGACGGGTTCAGACGGTTAACTCTAAAACGTTCGGCCTGTCTGTCCGGGGGCATCAAGATGCGGATGGGCGAGGTGCCGGCAAAATAAGAAGATGACCGCTGATGGTGCCATATCCCGCCGCAAAGGCCGTTTGCTGCCAGTCATGGTTGGCCTGCCGCTGAATATTTCTGCGGTAAGGGAATAGATCTTCGATTGTTTGATCCAGAACAATGCCAGTTGCTCAGCCTTCTCTATTATCCCGTCAGAACATGAGAAACCGGACAAATATCCAGATGAATCGTGCTGGCAAGACACTTATGAAAATATTGGTGGCGATGATTTTTGTGCTGACAACCGCACAGGTCAGCCACAGTGAGCCGATCATTGCGAAATTTATCGACAGGGTTGATCTCTCAACACTGATTCCAGGTGCGGACCGTCTGGGTGAACCGCGGTCGGACATTCCGGTCATCCCGGCCCTCCGGGGAAGCGATGTCATTGGTTATGTGTTTCTGACATCGGATTTCGTCACGACCACCGGTTATTCGGGAAAGCCCATTCATATTGTGATGGCGGTCGATAATGACGCAAAGGTAACCGGGGTCAGCCTCGTCAAACATTCGGAACCTATCGTCCTGATCGGTATTCCTGATGCGAAGATCAAAGCGGTTACGGAAAAATATGCCGGTCTTGATCTGGTCAGTGAGGCTGCCGCCGGCGGCTCTGCTCATGACCTTGATATCGTATCGGGAGCTACCGTGACGATTATGGTGATTGACGATTCAATCGTGCGGGCCGGATTGAAAGTTGCAAAGTCATTAGGTCTTGGCGGTTTGAAAGCTGATGCAGCGAGTAGCGGACCGGTTCGTGAAATGCTACGGCCTGCCGGTGATGATGTGCCGGTTTCTGACTGGCAGACGCTGACGGGCGATGGCTCTGTCCGGTCTTTGCGACTCGATGTCGGGCAAATCAATCAGGCCTTTGCGGAAACCGGTGATGCCCGTGCCATCAAACGCCCGGAGAAAGGCGATCCGGAGGCGACATTTATTGATCTGCAGATGGCGTTGGTGAGCGCCCCTGAAATTGGCCGGACTCTTCTCGGTGAAGATGAATATGCAAACCTGGTTGCCTGGCTGAAAGAGGGTGAAGAAGCGATCCTTGTTCTGGGGCGGGGCAAATACTCTTTCAAGGGTTCGGGGTATGTACGGGGTGGAATTTTCGATCGTATCCAGCTCATTCAGGGTGACGAAGCGGCCCGTTTTTTCGACAAGCAGCATAAGCGGCTGGGGCGGCTGGCACCGGATGACGCACCATCTTTTACGGAACTGGACATATTTAAAATTCCGGCGGATATGGGATTCAGCCCGACCGATCCCTTTCGGCTGCAGTTGCTTGTGCAGCGGGCTGTGGGCGCTATCGACAAGACCTTCATAACATTTGATCTTGGTTACCGGCTGCCTGACCGGTTTGTCCGGAATATCGCGCCTGAACCTGTCTCGCAGGCGGCAGGAGATCTCGCGGCCTCTGATCCTGATGAACTCAGCCATTTATGGAAACGAATCTGGCAGAACAAGCAGTTTGAAGTCGCCATACTGGGGCTGGCGATTGCTGTTCTGACGCTGGTGTTCTTTTTCCAGATGCAGGTCACCCGGCATGAACGGTTTACCTACTGGTTCCGCATCGGTTTCCTGACCTTCACGCTGGTTTTTCTGGGCTGGTATGCGAATGCCCAGCTGTCGGTTGTCAATGTTCTGGCATTCTTCTCTGCAGTGATGGCAGGTTTTTCCTGGTCTGCATTCCTGATGGACCCGCTGGTTTTTATTCTCTGGTTCTCGGTTGCGGCCTCTCTGTTGTTCTGGGGACGGGGCGTGTTCTGCGGGTGGCTCTGCCCGTTCGGGGCGCTGCAGGAACTGACCAACAAGATCGCCCGTTTCGTAAAGATTCCGCAATATACGTTGCCCTGGGGACTGCATGAACGGCTGTGGCCGATCAAATATATGGTTTTCCTGGGACTTTTCGGGCTGTCGCTTTACTCGCTTGAACTGGCTGAACGGTTTGCCGAGGTTGAACCCTTCAAGACGGCAATCATCCTGAAGTTCCAGCGCGGCTGGCCCTATGTCCTGTTTGTGGTGATTCTGCTCGGTGCGGGCCTGTTCATCGAGCGTTTCTACTGTCGTTATCTTTGTCCGCTGGGGGCGGCGCTCGCCATCCCGGCACGTTTGCGGATGTTCGACTGGCTGAAGCGTTACCGCGAATGCGGCAACCCCTGTCAGCGTTGCGCCAACGAATGCATGGTGCAGGCGATTCATCCGGAAGGTCACATCAACCCGAATGAATGTCATCAGTGCCTGCATTGTCAGGTGCTCTATCAGAGCGACACCAAATGTCCGGTCTGTATCAAGAAAGTCGCGAAACGTCTGCGTTTTGAGGCGTTAAGCCAACCCGAATCAGCTCAGCCAGACGGCCTGAAAAAGGAAATAACAGGACCATCGGCAGAGTGATTGCCGCGTTTCAACAATCTGAAAGGAATTAGCGATATGTCAGCAGAAGAAACACGGGCCAAAGGCCTTTCGCGGCGTGGTCTGATGACCGCGACTGCCGCGGGCACATTTGCTGCCGGGAGTGGTCTTGCCGGGGGACTTTTCTCCGGAGGAGTCAGAAAAGCCGAGGCGGCGGGTTCACCGAAGGTCAACCTTGAGCCAGGTGAACTGGATCCCTATTACGGTTTCTGGTCATCTGGTCAGAGCGGAGAGCTCCGTATTCTGGGGTTTCCGTCAATGCGGGAACTGATGCGTGTTCCGGTATTCAACCGCTGTTCGGCAACCGGGTGGGGCCAGACTAACGAAAGTCTGAAAATTCTTACGGAAGGTCTGACCGAAGAGACGAAAAAGTTCCTCGCGGCCAAGGGCATGAAGACATATGACAATGGTGATCTCCACCATCCGCATATGTCGTTTACTGACGGCACCTATGATGGCCGGTATATTTTTGCCAATGACAAGGCGAATACACGGGTCGCCAGAATTCGGTGTGACGTCATGAAATGCGACAAGATCATCGAGATCCCGAACGCACATGACATTCATGGCATGCGCCCGCAGAAGTTTCCGCGCACCGGGTATGTCTTCGCCAATGGTGAACATGAGGCACCGCTGGTCAATGACGGCAGAATTCTCGATGACCCGTCGCAGTATGTGAATATTTTCACAGCTATCGATGGCGACGAAATGAAGGTTGCCTGGCAGGTCATGGTATCGGGGAACCTCGATAACACGGATTGTGACTATCAGGGCAAGTACGCTTTCTCGACTAGTTACAATTCAGAGATGGGCATGAACCTTGCCGAAATGACCGAGAATGAACTCGATCATGTGGTGGTGTTCAATCTCAAGGCCATCGAAGCCGGTGTGAAATCCGGGGACGTGCAGATGCTGAATGGTGTGCCGGTCATCGACGGGCGCAAGGGTAAGAACAAAAACTACACCCGCTATATACCCATCCCGAACAGTCCGCATGGTTGCAACACGGCCCCTGACAAGAAGCATGTTGTGATTAATGGCAAACTGTCGCCGACAGTTTCGATCATTGATGTGACCAAGGTGGATGCCCTGTTCGACAGCAATGCGGACCCGCGCTCCTGCATCGTTGGTGAACCGGAACTGGGTCTCGGCCCGCTTCACACTGCTTTCGATGGCAAGGGTAATGCTTTCACGACACTGTTCCTCGACAGTCAGGTGGTCAAATGGAACATGGACAAGGCGATCCGGGCCTTTGCCGGTGAGGATGTTGATCCGATCATTTCCAAGGTCGATGTCCATTACCAGCCCGGCCATAACTCGACCTCGATGGGTGAAACAGCCGAAGCTGATGGTGAATGGCTGATTTCGATGAACAAGTTCTCCAAGGACCGGTTCATCAATGTCGGGCCGCTGAAGCCGGAAAACGAACAGCTGATCGACATCTCCAGTGATGAGATGAAGGTGGTGCATGACGGTCCGACTTTCGCGGAACCGCATGACAGCATCATCGTTCGTTCAGATATCGTGAAACCGGTTAATGTATGGGACCGCAAGGATCCGATGTTTGCCGATGCGGTGAAGCAGGCGAAAGCTGACGGTGTCGACCTTGAAGCTGATGACACAGTCATCCGCGACGGCAACAAGGTTCGTGTTTATATGACATCGGTTGCTCCGCAGTTTGGTCTGGAGAAGTTCACGGTCAAACAGGGTGATGAGGTTACGGTCTACATCACCAATCTGGATGATGTGGATGATGTGACCCACGGGTTCTGTCTGTCGAACTATGGCATCGCGATGGAAGTGGCACCGCAGGCAACCGCCTCGGTGACGTTTACGGCGGATCGTCCCGGAGTCCACTGGTTCTACTGCCAGTGGTTCTGTCATGCGCTGCACATGGAAATGCGCGGGCGCATGTTTGTCGAACCGTCGGCTGCGTAAGGAACCGCCCGATGAGATCGACGGCTCGCGTTTTGTCGGGTTTGTTTCTCGGGATATTGCTGACCACATCGGCGCTGGCCGCCGATGTGGTTGTCATCCCGGGCGACAACAGGCTTGCGCGGGCCGTCGATCAGGCTGCTGCCGGTGACCGGTTACTGCTTGGAGACGGTATCTATACAGGTGGTCTTGTCCTGACCCGTCCTGTTGAAATTATCGGCAACGGAAGCTCCCGGCTGCAGGGCGGCGGAAAAGGGTCCGTGATCACAATTGATACGCCGGGCGTGGTTATTGCCGGTCTTCATATCTCGGGATCCGGGTCGAGCCACCAGACAATCGACAGCGGGGTTCAGCTGACCCAGAAAGCAACAGGGGCCGTCGTCCGCGACAATTACTTCGAGGGCAACCTGTATGGTGTTGATATTCATGGCGCACATGATGCGCGGGTTGAGAATAATACGATAACCGGACGTCAGGACCGTCTGATGAACCGTCGCGGTAACGGCATTTATGTCTGGAACGCACCCGGTGCCACGGTGACCGGTAACAGCGTAAAATTCGGCCGTGACGGGATCTTCGTGAATTCCAGCCGGGATAATTCATTCCGGAATAACCGGTTCGAAGATCTTCGGTTTGCAGTTCACTACATGTACGCGAACGACAGCGACGTGACGGGTAATCTGTCGATCGGAAACCATCTCGGTTATGCGATCATGTTCAGCAGCCGGGTCAGTATTGTTGATAACACATCAATCAATGACCGCGATCACGGAATCATGCTGAACTATGCCAACAGTTCCGAACTGAAAGGCAATCTTGTCCGCAATGGCGGAGAGAAATGTCTGTTCATGTACAATGCAAACAAGAACCTGATGCAATACAATCATTTTGAAGGCTGCCAGATCGGAATCCATTTCACTGCGGGTTCCGAACGGAACGAGATCATCGGTAATTCATTCGTCGGCAACCGTACGCAGGTGAAATTTGTCGGTTCCAGGGATCACAGATGGTCGGGTAATTACTGGAGCGACCACAGCGCCTATGACGTCAATGGCGATGGCATAGCCGATCAGCCCTTCCGCCCCAATGACGCCATGGACCAGGTTCTCTGGACTCAGCCCTCGGCGAAGCTGTTGCTGGGGAGCCCGGCTGTCCAGTTGATCCGCTGGGCGCAGAAAGAGTTCCCGGCATTGCTTCCCGGCGGGGTGGTGGATGAGAAACCGCTGATGCGGCCTGCTGTCCGGTCAGTATCCGAAATCACTCAGGAGACGCGGATACAATGACCATGATTCTGCGCACAACGGGAATTTCAAAACAGTTCGGATCTGTTCAGGCGCTGCGGGATGTCAGCCTTGATGTTGCGCCGGGCGAGCGCGTCGCCCTGCTGGGTCATAACGGGGCGGGAAAAACGACCCTGTTTCGAATTGTTCTGGGTTTCATCAGGGCAGATGCCGGGACAGCCGATGTAAACGGACATCCTCCCGGCAGTCCATCTGCGCGCCGGTATGTCTCCTACCTGCCAGAGAATGTTGCCTTTCCGAAAATGCTGACGGGGCGAGAAGTCGTCTCGTATTACGCAAAACTGAAATCCGCTGATAATGCCGAGGTCGCGGCCGCTCTGGAGAAGGTCGATCTGGTTGATGCAGCGGATCGTCGCTGCGGGACTTATTCAAAGGGGATGAGACAGCGTCTCGGGCTGGCGCAGGCGCTGGTCGGCAAGCCGAAGCTGCTGTTGCTTGATGAGCCGACATCCGGTCTGGATCCGCTGTCACGACAAAGATTCTATGATCTGGTTTCAGACATCGCCAACGCCGGGGCTGCGGTGCTGCTGTCCTCTCACGGACTTAGTGAACTGGAGGCCAAGACCGACCGTGTTGCGATTCTGCGCCGGGGTGAACTTGTTGCCAATGCGCCGCTCGCTGAATTGCAGCGTTCGGCAAATCTGCCGGTACGTATCCGCATTCGCTCAAACCTGCGGGATGTTGAGGCGGTTCACCGGGCGCTCGGTGGCGACCGTGTCAATGGTCTGTCGGTGGAACTCAGTTGTCTCCAGCCTGACAAGATGGCCCGTCTTTCCGAGATATCGGCGCTGGGAGATGCGGTGAATGATGTCGATGTCTCGCCACCGAACCTTGATGAAATCTATCGTTATTTCCTGACGGCGGATGATGTGACGGAACAGAAGCCATGAACGCCATTCTTGCCATTGCCCAGACTGAAATCAGGATTGGTATCCGCAATCGCTGGGTTGTGCTGTCGACACTGATCCTGCTGGTCTTCGCTCTGCTGCTGGTTCTGCTTGGCAGTGCGCCAACGGGGGCGACAAAGGCTGATAGCCTGAGTGTCATGGTGGCCAGTCTGTCGACGCTTTCAGTCTATCTTGTGCCGCTGATTGCCCTGCTGTTGTCCTTTGATGCGATTGCCGGTGAAATCGACCGGGGCACCCTGCAACTGACCTTCGCAAGCCCGGTGTCGCGTGGTCAGGTTCTGATTGGGAAGTTTCTCGGTCATGTGTTCGTGCTCGGCATTGCCGTGCTGTCCGGATATGGCATTGCCGGTGCCGTTGCCTACTGGACGGGCCAGAATACCGGGGTTGCAGGGGTCAGCGACCTTGCCCGCTTAATTATGACCAGCATTGCTCTTGGCGCGACCTTCATCACCATCGGATATGTCGCCAGTGCCAGTGTCCGGCAGACCGGTACTGCGGCGGCGCTGGCCGTGGCGATCTGGTTGTTTTCGGTGGTGCTTTATGATCTGGCGCTGCTTGGCGGGCTGCTGGCCAGTTCGGATGGTCTGTTTGCCAAGACACTGTTCCCCTATCTTCTTGTCGCCAATCCGGCAGACGCCTTTCGCGTTTTCAACATGGCCGGTATCGGTCTGGCTGAAGCGGCAACGGGGCTGGCAGCGAATGGCAGCGCCATGCCTTTCTCGCCCCATCTGGCAATAATCAGCCCGTTCATCTGGATGGGCCTGGGGCTTGTCGCTTCAACCGTTATTCTGAAAAGGATACAGCCGTGATCACAAGGCTGATGTCATCGACATTCATCATTGCCGGTCTGCTGCTGACCGGCGGCTGCAGCGAACAGGATGCGCAGATTATAGCGCCGGGGCCTGTTGCGCTGACCGAGGAAGCTCTCGGTCATTATTGCAATATGAACATACTCGAGCATACAGGGCCAAAGGCGCAGATACATCTGAAGGATATTCAGTTCCCGGTCTGGTTCTCACAGGTACGCGACGCGATAGCCTATACCCGCATGCCGGAAGAAACGCTGGAACCGGTTTCGATCTACGTCAATGACATGGGCCGGGCGACCAGCTGGGATTACCCGGAGAATGATACCTGGATTGATATCAACAAGGCGTTCTTCGTTATTGGCAGTACACGGGCCGGTGGCATGGGAGCACCCGAAGCAATCCCGTTCGGATCGAAAGATCAGGCGGAAGCTTTCACAGCCCGGCATGGTGGTGAGGTCCGGTCGCTTGATATGATCCCGGATGCCTATGTCCTTGGCCCGGTAGATCTGAAATTGCAGACCAATATTACTACGGGAGCGACAGAATGAGCCTTACAAGACGCAGGTTTATGACGATCACTGCCGGACTTGCACTGGGATCGGCAGTGCCAGGGGCTTTTGCCGCACAGACGGAGACCTGGCGGGGTGTTGCGCTTGGGGCGGACGCCAGACTGATCATATCCGGAATGCAGCGGGAGGATGCACGGCGTCTGATCGGTCTGGCGCTGGCAGAAATCAACCGGCTGGAGAATATCTTCAGTCTTTATCGGACAGACAGCGAGCTTTCCCGTCTCAACAGAGACGGGGTTCTGAGGAATCCGGCGCCGGAGATGCTCTCGCTCTTCTCCGCAGTGAGCGGTATCCACAGGGTAACAGCCGGGCGTTTTGACCCGACGGTGCAACCCCTCTGGGCTGCTTATGCAGAACAGGGCGGGCGACCATCCGGCGCTGAGATAAACCGGATACTGAAGCGTGTCGGCTGGCAACGGGTCGGGTATGACAGCAGATCGGTGCGGTTTGCCGAAGCCGGCATGCAAATCACCCTGAACGGTATTGCACAGGGTTTCGTTACGGACCGGATCTGTGCCGTATTGCGGGCTGAAGGACTTGATAATGCAGTGGTGAATATCGGCGAGATATCAGCGCTGGGACATCAGGCTGACGGCCAGTCCTGGCCGGTTGGTCTTGCGGTTCATGGTGATGACCTCCCGGAAGAAACCATCCGTATTTCAGATATGGGGCTGGCGACCTCTGCGACTGTCGGGACAATGTTTTCCGACGGTTCCGGTCATATCCTGAATCCTCTGACCGGGCTGCCTGACGGGCAGATATGGAGCCGGGTCAGTGTCCTGCACCAGTCAGCAGCGATGGCCGATGGCCTGTCGACGGCTGCGGTGATGATGACGGAGGCTGACATGCAGGTATTGGTTCGGAAAATTAGCGGTGTACGTATTATCGCCCGGCATCAGGACGCTCCGTCTGTTGTGATCAGGGGAGAGTCATAAACCTTCCAGATGCCCTGCCCGGCGTTTCCGGGACAGGGCATGTCTGTAAGCCGGAAACCGGTGATTAATTCTGGAGAGATGCCAGATAGGCGAGGATATTTGCGATGTCTTTTTCTTTCTTCAGGCCGGGAAATGACATTTTGGTGCCTTTGATCTTGGCAGACGGTTTCCTCAGATAATCGGCCAGTTCGGCCTCAGTCCAGATCAGACCGGCATCGGCTTTTTCAGTCATCGCCTTGGAATATTTGAAGTCTTCAATAGATGCGGCCGGGCGACCTATAATCCCTACCAGATGCGGACCGATCGTGTTTTTTGCCTCATCGGCTTTGTGACAGGCGGAACATTTCTTGAAAACCTTGGCCCCGGCATCAGCATCGCCTTTGATGTCCTGTGCGCTGGCGACCCCGGCGGTGCCAAGAATCATGATAAAAGCGGCTAGAAGGCGTCCGTACATTTTGTATTTCCTTATCTGCGTTGATGAAGCGAGGATACTGCAATCATCGCGATTATCTTTGTGATGGCTCAAGGAATCCAGAATTCAGAGGGTGATGTCAATTGTGAGAGAGGATTTCATCAGCTGGCCTTAAAATTCATCCGTAAATGGCACCATGTCTGACGGCGGTGCCTGATGGTTAAACATTCATTCAAAGCCCTGTCTGGACAACCGTGCGAATAGGTTTGTGAAATGCCCAGACAACAGGTTTGGGACGTGGATGTAACAGGTTTTTGAATTTTCAGGATATTAGAACTGATCAAACTTGGGTTTCGTACCTGAGGTCAACAGCCTGCTTAAGAAAGGTGGTCAGCTATGAGTGATGCAGTGATGGAGTTTTACAAAGTCGCCCGCCGGGACAAAGAAATAGTCGGTTTGCTGTCAGGAATTTCTGATGAGGCGATGTTCATCAGGACGGCAATGGAACTGGGCCGGGAAAAGGGGTTTGTCTTCACAGCTGAAGAGGCCGGGGCTGCGATCTCGGAGTTTGAAGTTCTTATTGAACATGCGTCGAACGATGACGAACTGACTGACTTTGAACTGGAAATGGTCGCTGCCGGAGCACCAACGAATACTCATAGCGGGGGGACATGAGTTGAGCGATTTTACGTTCCCGTGATTAGTCGTTCCGGAAAGGGCTGGTATGCGCAGGCCAGACATCATCGATTCGAGTAAAGATAAAGCATAACAGGGCATGTTTATACTTTGCCCCGGTCCATAGATTGAGGCGCAGACTCCCGGGATATACATTGGATTATGAAGATAAATACCGGGTATCCCGGTTATGCATATACCTGAATAAGCCTGTGAAGACTGTCGCCCCAGGTCAGAGGTTTCTCGGTAACTTTCAAAATGTTCTGACAGGAACTTTATACAGGCGGGCGCTAATAAAATTCTGCCTTGGTAAACACTGAGACAGTATTTTTGGGACGGACTTACAAAGATATTCTGAGAATTCCGTGTAAAGTACTTCCGTCGATTTCAGGTTCCGTATTCGGAGACAGACGGTTTAAATGGAGGAAGAGTACCTATGAGTGACGCAGTGATGGAGTTTTACAAGGTTGCCCGCCGGGACGATGAGATGGTCAGTTTGCTGGCAGGGATTGAAGATGAGGCCTTGTTCATCAAAACCGCAATGGAACTGGGTCGGGAAAAGGGGTTTGTTTTCACAGCTGAAGAGGCCGGGGCTGCGATTTCGCAGTTCGATGGTTTTATTGAAGATGTGTCGAACGATGACGAACTGACAGATTTCGAGTTGGAAATGGTTGCAGCAGGTCTGCCGATCAACTGCAGCAGTGGTGCAGTGCGTATGCAGTGATATTATTCCTGCTCGCCATGACCCCGGCGGCTGAGCGGTCAGCCTGACCGAAAAAGTGCCGACAGCAGAACGACTATTTTGCCAGTTCACGTATCCAGCTGGCAAATTCGGCGGAGTCTTCAGCCGCCGCTGATATTCCGTCGCGGAGATAGTGGTTGCCTGAGGCTTCCATGCGCAGGTGGCTGGGGGATTTGCCAAAGCGTGCCTTGAAAGCGCGGCTGAAATGGGCCTCGCTGGAAAAGCCGCATTCGAAGGCAACGGCGCCGATTGACAGATGATCAGACTGGGGCTGGGTCAGCAGGCGGATACTGCGCTGCATCCGGCGTTCCCAGACATACCGTGCAACTCCGTCATAGGGATCAAATATCCGGTAGAGCTGGGACCGTGAAATGTTGAAGGTCTTCGCCAACTCCCCGGGGGAAACCGGGTCGGACAGATGTTTTTCGATATGAGCACGGATCGATTTGCCGAGTGCGGCGGAGACTTCCGGCGTACTGTCCGGGTCGATGCGCCCTTCCTGTGCCAGCCATCCTTCCATCAGTCCGAGTGTGCCCTGCAGGGCGCCGGCGGCCTGGATCATGTCCATATCAGGGACGCTTTTCCACAAGGCCTGCATATGATCAGTCATGAATCTGACCATCGGATTGGCTGATGTCAGACATTTCGCGTGCTGCGGGGCGAGCAGTTCCGACAAATCCGGCTGCAGGTCGCGGGGCAGAACCAGCGTGAGATTGGCAAAGTCGGTGTTGAGCATCGCATGCGGTTTGTCCATGTCGATGATCAGCATGTCGCCGGCAACAATGCGTTCGTCACCTTCGGCGAGACCGCCCCCTTCCAGAAAAACCTGAACCAGAATGTGATCCATGTCGTCTTTTGCGATCCGGCTTTCGCTCCGGGAGAAAAGCTGAGATTCCGACCTTGTGACGCCAAACACGGTCTCGCCGAGATTACAGGCATCAATACGGGCATGGATGTCCTGTGCGGGCTTTCCCCCTTCGGGTGACGCGAGATCAAAAAAGACCCCGATATTTTCCCGCCAGACATCAAACCGGTCCGCAGCATCGAAATCATGACTGTCGAAGTGGACGACCGGTACTGCCGGAGGAGAGATTTCTGAATTCATCAGGTGCCTTCTGTTGAGCTGTTTTCGTTTGGCAGTCGATACCGGCTTCAAGAACAGAACGAAACCACAGCAGATGGTAAGGTTCCATCCTAACGTTCTGTTGGAATAGAGGGTCAACTGATTTTGAAGCCCCAGTCATGGACAGCATCAAGAGAAGTTCAATATCGTCGGATCATGAAAGTGATCAGCCGGTTAACTCTGTGGATTGCCGTTGTGTGAAGGGGGCTGATTCAACGAGGGGGGACGATCGGCATCTCCTGGTTGTTCTGCCCGTATTGTTGTTTCGGAAGGACAATATGGGACGTAAATGCTGTTGATCTCCCGGTTGGGTATGAATGTCAGGGAGGTGCTATGCCAGATTGCAACATCCGGGGATTGCGTTTTGAACGACCCGTTAGAATGTCTGTGGCGGGGTATTGAATTTGCCTGATGGTCAACCGCGGAAACTTTTCCGCAAAGCGGCGCTCGACCGGCTGTCATCGCCGGAGCAACTCGACCGGCTGGTTCCGATATCAGATACTTTTGGCTGGCTGGCACTGCTGACGCTGCTTCTGCTGCTGTCGGTTGCTGTTGTGTGGGGCGTTTTCGGGCGGATACCGGACCAGGTTGAGGGGAAGGGTATTCTGGTCAATACGGGAGGACGCATCATTGATGCGATGAGCCCGTCTGCCGGCACCGTGATCAATCTGCGGGTTGACCGGAATGATTTCGTAAAAAAGGGTCAGGAAATTGCGGCCATCGAGCAGACCGGCCTGCAGGATGAATATATTGGCGCGCTGGAGATGCTGGCGGAACGGCGCGACGAGCGGGATACGAGAGAACGGCTGTTCGCGGCAGAGTTTGCGCTGAAGGAAAACAACTTTACCCAGCAGATAAGAGCACAGAAGCAGATCATTCAGGCGGCGCGGAACAGAAGGTCCTTTCTGGCAACCAAGATTACCGGTCTCGAAGGATTGATCGCCAAAGGCTACACAACCAATGACCGTCTTGAAGAAGCGAATGTGGATTATAATGCTGCTGTACAGGACATCAGTACGGCGCAAAACCGCATTCTGGAAATCGAGGCAGAGAAACTTGATCTCCGGTCAATGCACCAGAAAGACCTGACGGGCATTGATCAGCGGATATCAGAGGCCGAACGCAAGCTGCGCGAGATTGAAACCCGGATGAGTGCAGATGCCCGGGTCATTGCCCCGGCGAGTGGTCGAATCACGGAGCTGAAGGTTTTTGAAGGTTCGGTTCTGCAGGCCGGTGCTGCAATTGCCAGTATCGCCACTACCGGCGATGCGCTGCAGGCGGTTCTCTATATTCCGACGGAGGATGGCAAGCGGGTGGAACCGGGTATGACCGTCCGTATTTCGCCATCTTCTGTAAAGAAAGAGGAGCACGGGTCAATTCTGGGAATTGTGACCGAAGTGTCAGCTTTTCCGGCGACACGTCAGGGGATGCTTACGGTTCTGCAGAATGATGATCTGGTGACAGCCTATTCGGAAACTGGCGCACCTTATGCGACCCGCGTCAACCTGATGGCTGATCCGCAGACTGTCAGCGGTTTTAAATGGACCTCCGGCGGTGGCCCGCGTCTGGATATAACCGGTGGCTCCACAGTCGAAGCTGAAATTACCGTCAGCGAAGACCCGCCGATCAACCTGATCATACCTTTCATCCGTAAACATACGGGGATCGGCTTCTGGTCTGAAGTTGTCAATTGACCGATGAGTGAGGCTGCCAAGCCATTCTCGCAATCCGGAGGGGGAAAAAAGAACCGGAGAGTGCGAACGCCCACCATCCTGCAGATGACCGGGGTGGAATGCGGCGTGGCCTCGCTGGCGATGGTACTGGCGCATTACGGGGCGTGGGTCTCAATCGAAGAATTGCGGATCAATGCCAGCGTTACCCGCGACGGCAGCAAGGCCAGCAATCTGCTGAAGGCGGCGCGGAAGTACAATCTGTCGGCCAAGGGCTTCAAGAAAGAGCCGGATGCGCTGAATACGCTGCCCCTGCCGTCGATCATCCACTGGAATTTCAATCATTATGTGGTCTTTGAAGGTATTCGCGGGGGATATGCCTATATCAATGACCCGGCCAGCGGACCGAGGAAAATTCCGGTTGAGGAATTCGGCGAATATTACACTGGGGTCGTGCTGGCGTTTGAACCGGGTGAAGACTTTGCGAAGCAGGGGACAGCGCCCGGACTGCTGGGCTCGTTTTCCAAGCGGCTTTCCGGGTCCTGGGCGGCATTGTGCTTTGTCCTGCTGATCAGTCTGGCTCTGGTCATCCCCGGCATTACCATTGCAGGTTTTTCGAAAATCTTTGTCGACAGTATCCTGATTGATGAGAAAAGCGACTGGCTGGTCCCCCTGATTCTCGGCATTTGTGTCGCCGCCCTGTTCCGCGGCGGGCTGACATGGCTGCAACAATCTTATCTTTTGCGCATGGAAACCAAGCTCGCGCTTTCGATGGCGTCACGGTTTCTCTGGCATCTGATTCGGCTGCCCGCCGATTTCTTCAATCAGCGTCATGCCGGGGATCTGGCTGATCGGATGGCCGCTAATGACCGGATCGCCACGCTGCTGTCCGGTCAGCTGGCGACCAACAGCCTGAATCTGGCAATGGTCATTTTCTATGGCCTGGCGATTGCCCTGTTTGATGGCCTGCTGGCACTCATTGCATTCGGTATGGCCGCGATGAATCTGGTCGCCCTGAAGGTTGTTAACCGGAAGCGTGAAGACCTGAGCCGCTCGCTGCTGGCAGATTACGGTAAGCTTGCTGCCGCGACAGTGGGCAGTCTGCGGGCAGCAGAAACCCTGAAGGCCAGCGGTACAGAGAATGATGCCTTTCGGAACTGGGCCGGGTATCAGGCAAAGATGTTGTTGTCGCAGCGGGATATGGGCGGACCAAACGCCCTGCTGACGGCGTTTCCGATGCTGATGACCTCCCTCACCACTGCCGCGATACTGGGTGTCGGGGGATATCGGGTCATGGAAGGGTCGCTGTCGGTCGGGTCGATCGTTGCCATTCAGTCCCTGATGGCAAGTTTTACCGGTCCGATTAAGGCTCTCGTTGATCTTGGCGGACAGTTGCAGAAGGTAAAAGGGGACATCGCCCGGCTGGATGATGTGGAGACACATTCCGTCTATACCGGACGGGGCCCGTCAGACGAGGGGGACTGGGAAGGCCCGGCCCAGCTGGCAGGCCAGATTACACTGGATAATGTCAGCTTCGGCTATAGCCCGATTGATCCGCCGTTACTGACCGGCGTGTCACTGGAATTGCGCCCCGGCGCACGGGTTGCACTGGTTGGCGGGTCGGGGTGTGGCAAATCCACACTGGGGCGGCTGGCTGCCGGAATTCTGTCGCCGAGAGAGGGCGAAATCCGTATCGACGGATATCCGATAGAGACGATCCCGCCGCATGTGTTTGCGGCCACGGTTTCCTATGTCGATCAGGACATCTTCCTGTTTGAAGGAACGGTTCGCGATAACCTCAGCCTCTGGAACAGTTCAACCCCGACCCGGTCGCTGACGCAGGCGCTGAAAGATGCCGCGATCCATGAAGAGGTCATGGAGCGGCCGGGACAGTATGAAGGGATGCTTGAAGAAGGCGGCATGAACTATTCCGGGGGACAGCGGCAGAGGCTGGAAATTGCCCGTGCGCTGGCCAGTGATCCGCGCATCCTGATTCTGGATGAAGCGACCTCGGCACTGGATTCAGTGACTGAGAAGCTGGTCGATGACAATCTCCGCCGCCGGGGATGTACCTGTCTCATCATTGCCCACCGGATGTCGACGATCCGCGATTGTGACGAGATCATCGTTCTGGACCGGGGGCAGATCGTTGAACGGGGAACGCATGACGATCTGCTGGCGGCAAACGGTGCCTATACCCGTCTCATCGGTATTGAGGGATAGGGCAGATGGCACAGGAGACCGCGGATCAGATTCTGAATTCGATTGATATCGACCAGCTTGGTGGTGAACGTCAGGCAGCGGAAGGCAATACTCCCCTGCATCTGGAAGATGTTGAGTCAGCAGTACTGGTGCTGGACGGACATCTTGATGTGTTCGCGGTCAGTTTTTCCGAAGATGGCAGGATTGACCGGCGTTACAGTCTGTATCGTGCGCATCGGGGCGATCTGGTGGTCGGCCTTCCGCCGGGCGGGCCGAATGAAACCGGATCCCGGTACTTTATTGAGGCTGTCGGTTCTGTCGGCACCGTCGTGCTTGATAAGATCACGACCGCCGCCATGCAGGTTGTTCCGGAGGCTGTTCTCGCCGGAATGCTCGACCGTCTGGCAGAGGGGCATCTGTACAGCTTCGAGCATGGCCGGCCAGCCAGAACAACGACAGTTATGGGCGTTGGCGACCACTCGGAACTGCACAGGGCTATCG
The DNA here is from genome assembly GCA_009649675.1 of Alphaproteobacteria bacterium HT1-32. Taxonomy (NCBI): domain Bacteria; kingdom Pseudomonadati; phylum Pseudomonadota; class Alphaproteobacteria; species Alphaproteobacteria bacterium HT1-32. The sequence goes on from WJPL01000004.1 coordinate 58,513, forward strand.
CGGCCTTCGGCACGGGCCACAGGCCGGTCTGGCTGCGGGCAGGGAGTGACCTGCTGATGTATGGGGATACCGCCCTGAACGCCACCTGCCTGCCGGTCACATCTTCGGCCTGGGCAGAGGTAACGGACAGCCAGCAGGTCAGTTGCCTCGGGTCAGCAGATCTGGTTGTCGATGGCAGCTGGTATACTGCCCTGTCAGGGTTTCTGACTGTTTGTCAGAATATGTATGCTGTCCGCATTGCAGAAGCTGATGAACTTGTTCGGGCACAACTGACCAGAACGCGTGAGGTCGAGGGCAGGGCGCTGGAGGATGCGCTGCTCGGGATGGCCTCGACCATCCGGCCGTCCCGGTTTCCTGCCGAGATGTTTGGCGATGTTCATGATCCGCTGCACCGGGCCTTTCTTATTGTCGCCCGTGATCAGGAGATTGAGGGCAGTGAAACCCCGATGTCACTCAGGGCGGGCGTTGGTGTAAGCCCCATTGATGCGCTGGCCCTGACTTATCGGGTTCGCACCCGTCCGGTTCTGCTGCGGGACCGCTGGTGGAAGAGCGATAACGGGCCCTTGATTGGCTATCTTGAAGCCGACAACAGCCCGGTTGCCCTGTTACCGGTTGCGGGTGGAGGTTATCGGATTCTTGACCCGCAACAGGGCACCGACAAACGCGTGACTGCCGCTATTGCTGCGGATGTTCTGGTCGAAGCCGTCATGCTCTACAGGCCGTTACCGGAAACGGTTGCCGGCATTGGCGGGCTGATCGGCTTCATCATGCCGAAAATCAGGATGGATTTGCGGCGTATCGCACTGATGGGTGTTCTGGGCGGTATGATTGCGGCTTTCACGCCGGTGATGACGGGGCAGCTGATCGAAAAAGTCCTGCCTCGCTCTGACATGTTTCAGCATGCGCAGATCATCATTGCGCTGGTTTGCGCCAGCTTCGGTGCAGCCGTGTTCGAGGCAGTGAAGTCATTCGCCCTGCTGCGGATCGAAAGTCAGGCTGACCTGTCACTGCAGTCATCCATCTTTGACCGGGCGTTACGGCTGCCGGCCCGGTTCTTCCGGGGCTACACAGTCGGTGATCTGACAGACCGCGTGCTCGGGGTTCAGACGATCCGCCAGACACTGACCGGCACAACCCTGCAAAGCCTGCTGAGCGTCCTGTTCAGCTGTTTCAGCCTGATATTGCTTTTCTTCTATAACTGGAAGCTGGCGCTGGTGGCGGTGGCGATGGTTCTGGTCGCCATTCTGGTCACGATCTATCTCGGAATTCGTCAGCTTGAACATGAACGTGAGCGGATCAGGCATCAGGGGCGCGCCGAAGGCTTCATCCTGCAGATGCTGACTGGCATCAATAAGCTGCGGGCAGCGGCTGCCGAGAAAAGGGCCTATGCCAGATGGGCGAAGTTCTTTACCGAACAGAAGGGCCGGTTTGTTCAGGCCCAGCGGTTTGCCAACTATCAGGATTTGTTCCAGTCGGTTTTCCCGGTTCTCGCTACGGGAGTAATTTTTATTGCCGCATCCGTTTTCATTGAAGATGCGGCGAATCAACTGGCGCTGGATGCACTGGTGGCCAAGGGCGGAGAAGAACCGGCAGAAATCATGTCGACCGGTGACTTCATCGCATTCAATACAGCCTTCGGACAGTTTCTGCTGGCAATGACGGCGCTGTCGACGGCGCTTACCCGGTCGCTGGCAGTCATTCCGTTATATGAACGCATGCGCCCGATCATCGAAGCTGAGCCGGAAGTGAAAGCGGAAAACCTGCTTGTCGAAACCCTGCAGGGCGGCATTGAAATCAGCCATCTCGGTTTTCGGTACGCGGAGGGTGCTCCCCTTGTTCTGGATGATCTGTCGCTGACGATTCGGCCAAATGAGTATGTTGCCATTGTCGGTTCCTCCGGCAGTGGAAAATCAACACTTGTCCGGTTGATGCTGGGGTTCGAGAAGCCGGAGTCCGGTGAAATCCTGTTCGACGGGATACCGCAGAAAAGTATGGATATCTCAGGGCTTCGCCGCCAGATGCAGGTTGTTCTGCAGCATGGAAAGCTGACAAATGGCAGCATCTTCACAAACATCGTCGGTTCGACAACCCTGACCCAGGATGATGCCTGGCAGGCAGCCCGGCTTGCTGGTTTCGACAAGGATATCGAAGCATTGCCGATGGGAATGCATACGGTCATCACCGAGGGTGTCAATACCCTGTCCGGGGGGCAGCGCCAGCGCCTGATGATTGCCCGTGCGCTGGTTCAGCGTCCGGCCATTCTGTTGCTTGATGAGCCAACCAGTGCGCTCGACAACACGACGCAGGATATTGTGATGACATCGCTGCGTGAGCTGAACGCAACTCGAATTCTTATCGCGCACCGGCTGTCCACCGTTCGCCATGTCGACCGCATTCTGGTGATGGACAGGGGAAAGCTGGTCCAGACGGGAAGTTATGACGATCTGATATCAAAACCGGGTCTGTTCGCAGACATGGCCAAACGTCAGTCACTTTAATCACGACAAGAGGGAGCAGGGGTATGCGCAAGGTATTGTTTATTCTGGGGCAGCTGAGTGACAGCGACGCCGAATGGATGTCACGGTCCGGTGTCCGGCGGGCCGTTGGGGACGGAGACATTCTGATCCGGCAGGGTGTTCCGGTGGCCAGTATCTTCGTTCTGCTTGAGGGGCAGTTGCGGATTGAAGATGAAAAGCTCGGCGTGATAGCAGTGCTCGGTTCGGGCGAAATCGTCGGCGAGATGTCCTTTGTGGATGATGCGATGCCTTCTGCTTCCGTCATTTCAGATGGCAGCAGTGTGGTGCTGGAACTGAGCCATGCCGCAATTGACCAGAGATGCGAAACCGACCCGGCATTCGGAATGCGCTTCTACAAGGCGCTCAGCTTCTTTCTGGCAGACCGGCTCCGCGGGACTGTCCGGCGTCTGGGTTATGGTCAGGGCTCCGCTCTGGACAGTGAAGATGTGCTGGAAGACGAACTGGACGAAAAGCTGCTCGATTCAGTCTCGCTTGCCGGTGACCGTTTCGACCGGATGCTGAAACTTCTGTCATCTGCCCGGCAGGGATAGGTGACGTAACAGGTGCTGACTATTGCCGAAGCACTCGACCGGCATGCCCGGATCAATCCGGATGGCGTTGCCTTTACCTACCTGATTGACGGGGAACGAGAGACCACTTCCCTGTCTTTTCTGGATCTCGCCACACGTAGCCGGGAGCTGGCAGCAGTCATGCGGCAGCGCCGCCCCGAAAGCGAGCGGGCATTGATCCTGCAGGCGCCGGGCATTGATTTTGTTGTCTCGCTCTGTGCCTGTTTCTATGCCGGTATTGCTGCTGTTCCGGCGCCGCTTCCTGCAGCACGGGCGAACAGCCGCTCAGCCCGGAGGCTGAATGGTCTGTTTCAGGATGCTGCGCCGGACATGGTGCTGACCCATTCAGAGTCTCTGTCGAGGGTGCGCTGGGTGACCGACCGGCAGGCCGGGATGCCGGACAGTGCCTGGCTGTCAGTGGACCTTGTACCGGGGGAGGGCACTCTGCCGGGCAGTGATGGTGTGGCAGAGGTGACGCCCGACACTTATGCCTTGATTCAATATACATCAGGTTCAACGGCCAGCCCCAAAGGGGTGGTCATCAACCATCGCAGTCTTTCGCATGATCTGGCCGGGATTGCCGAAAAGTTCTCCCTGACAACGGAAAGCGTTGTCGTCAGCTGGCTGCCACCATTTCACGATATGGGGCTGATCGGCGGCATTATCGAAGGGATCTGGAGCGGGTATCACACCATATTGCTGGACCCGAAACATTTCCTGCAACGCCCGCTGCGATGGCTTGAGGCCATCGACAGATACCGGGCTGATGTCAGCGGTGGCGTGAACTTCGCCTTTGACCTGTGCAGTCAGTCTGCCCGGACCTCTCGGCCTGAGGGTCTGGACCTGTCCTGCTGGCGACTGGCTTTCAGCGGGGCCGAGCCGGTCCGGGCTTCGACAATTACCCGGTTCTCGGAAATCTTTTCAGATTACGGATTCAGCGGGGAGGCTTTCTACCCCTGTTATGGCCTCGCGGAGGCGACCCTGATGGCAACCGGCCCTGAGCCGGGAAGCAGGCGGCCGCTCCTGACCCGCTTTGATACGGAAGCGTTGCAGGAGGGTCGTGCTGTGACAGCTGCTGGTGAAGACCGGCAGGTTACGGAACTGGTCAGTTGCGGAAGCCCCTGCCGGGATACAGTGGTCGCAATCAGGGACAGCGAAACAGGTCAGGCCTGCGCCGACGGGATCACAGGGGAAATCTGGCTGTCCGGCCCTGTCCTGATGCAGGGATACTGGAACAGGCGCACGCGGAGGGCGGATGAGGAATTCCGGCCTTTGTCCGACCAGTCAGCAGATCGTTATCTGGCGACCGGTGATCTGGGCTTTCTGCTTGAGGGAGAGCTTTATGTTACCGGCAGAAGCAAGGACCTGATTATCATCCGTGGCAAAAATTATGCGCCGGGAGACATTGAGGAGGCCGCCGGAACCAGCCATCCCAGCCTGTTGCTCGACGGGGTCGCAGCTTTTGGTCTTGATCCGGGGACGGGGGAAGAGCTGGTTGTTGCCTGCGAGGTCCGGCGGGAGGATCGTCACCATGCCGACAAAAGCGGGATACTGAACGCGATACGGCGGAATATTACGGAATGTTCGGGACTGTCCGCGCATGACATCGTTCTGCTGAAACCCGGCTCGCTGCCGCGAACCACGAGCGGTAAAATTCAGCACCATGCCTGTCGCGATTGTTATCTGAACGAAACCTGGTCTGTGCTGCTCAGTCAGAAAACAACGATGACAGCGTCGTCGAATCAGGCGGATCATCGTTCTCTCGTCATCCGGCCGGGCACGCCGGGGGCACGCCTTCAGCAGCTTGAAACTTATCTCGGAATGACACTGGAAGCGTTGACCGGGGTGTCACGGGCCTTCATCAGCCGGGATACTCCCTTGTCTGAAACCGGACTTGATTCACTGAAACTGATCGAATTTTCACTTCATATCGAACGGGATCTGGAGCGACCTGTCAGAACGGACTGGTTCGATGCCGAAACCACGATAGGAGAACTGGCTGACCTGATCCGGGGAAGGTTCTCCGCAGAAGCTGTTTCTGCGACCGGCTGGCATGCAGATGGTGATGGTGCGATGGCACCAATACCCTTGTCGCCGAGGCAGCATGAAGTCCTGCATGCCGGCCTCACAGACCCCGTGACCTTCGTTGAAGTTGTCCTGTTGCGAACGCCGGTTGACGTCGATCAGGCCGCTCTGGCGGCGGCAATTGAATGGATGACCCGTCATTACGACGCTTTCTCCCTGCGCTTTCGGCATGAGGACGACAGGTGGGTACAGCAGTATAGCAAGGCGGGGGATGGTATTGCCTTCGAACGGGTTGATGCCGCAAATATCGCCCCCGCCGGGTTTGCGGAGCTTCGGTCGAAGCTTATGAGACAGTTCAGATCAGAAATCAGTCTTTCGGAGGGGCCGCTGGCGAAGGCCTTTCTGATTGACCGGGGGGCTGGTGAGCGGGGGATGATGATGATCGGTTTCCATCATCTGGTGGTTGATGCGGTATCCCTGTCGATCTGGGTGATGCAGTTCGAGAGCGCCTATACATCTTTCCGTAATAACGGGTCGCATGATATTTCCGTGGCGGCACTGCCTTATGGCCGATGGCTGCAACTGCTTGATGATCATTACCGGACAGAAGATGTCTCCGGACAACTGAAGTACTGGCAGGATCAATGTATCCCAGCACCGGGGAAAACGGCTGAGGGGTACGCTTTTGAAATATCAGATGGTGAGGGGAAAAAGTCATGGCGTATGGCCGGAACGCGAGAGCTTTCGCGGTCCCGGAACCTGCGTCTGCTGCAGAAATTCCCGACCGGTGGGGAACGCAGCAGCGTGATGGCTTCTGCGCTGGCATGGGCCTGGAAACGACTGACCGGTGAGGAAGACCTGCTGGTCAGGCTTGAAGGTCATGGACGCCTTTCCTTTGACCAGTCCGATCCATTCTCGTCGATCGGGTGGTTTGCCTGTCGGTATCCGTTTCGGGTGACAACCCGGCAGCCTCTGACAGTGGATGACATTGTTGATGATACGCTGGCCCGTTTCCGGGCTGTTCCAGCAATGGGAACGGGTTATGACATGCTGATGCAGGGGAGAGCCGGAGATGCAGCCCGGTCAGTGATCGAAAGCCTGCCGAAGCCGCTGGTGGCGCTTCAGTATAGGGGCAGCATTGATGATGCCTTCCGGTCAGACGTCGATTTTCCTGTTATCGGGTTTATTCATGATTCGGTGAACTGGAAGGAACTTGCGGACCTGACAAACGATCCGGCGATTCTGCATATGTCCTCCTCTCTGCGTCGCAACGTCCTGCAATGGAGTTTCGTGGCGTCGGAAGAGCTGGATGAAGATGCGGTCAACCTGCTCTTCGAGGGAGTTGATGAGTTTCTGTCACTTCTGATCCCGGAGCCGGAAGCAGCCTGACGGTCCGTTGCCGGATGACCTCAGGGGATCATCCAGATAATGGCAATGATGATCCCGAGTATACCGGCAGCGATGATAAGGCCGGGACGCCAGGGCGTAATGGTGTCTGGCGTATCAGACTGTTGTGGTCCGCGCAGTCGGGCAATGGCCTTGTCGCGGAACAGTGACTTCCGGACAGTCCGGTCTTTTGCGTCTGGCCCGGTCATCCCTATGTCTCCTCAACCCGTTTATCTTTCGCAAGGATCGCGCGCAGGTCCTGCCGTTGTTCAAAGGCTTCAAATCCGCCGGACCAGGATATGCGTCCAGCCTCCAGCAGGATGATGTTGTCGGCTTCACGGATCGCGCTTTCCCGGTGCGTGACAAGGATACAGGTAAGGCCCAGCATCCGGATATTGGCAAAGATGCGCTGTTGCAGGTCTTCCTGAATGGCATTCGTGGCCTCATCCAGAATCAGGAGGGACGGGTTTCGCACCAGCTGACTGGACAGCAGAAGGCGTTGCTCCTGCCCGGTCGAGAATTTGTCCCGCTCCAGAATTGTCTGCATACCCATTGGCATGTCTGCAATTGTTTCGGTCAGTCCGGCCAGATGGGCGGCTCGTTCTGCGTCTGCCAATGTGTATCGGGAAAAGCCGGTGATATGATTTCTGAGTGTCGAGGCGTTCTGGATACGATCATCCTGCTGGACCATGCCGATGCGGCGACGCCATTGCATCAAATCAAGGCTATCAAATGCAGAATCACCGTATCGGACCTGTCCCTTGTCTGGACGTTCAAATCCCAGCAACAGGTTCAGAAGGGTGGACTTCCCGCTGCCTGATGGCCCGGCGATAGCCGTGATAGTCCCGGGCTCGATCGTAAGGGAAACGCCCTTCAGGGCGGGAAGGCCGGCTCCCGGATAGCTGTACCAGATATCACGGGCCGTCAGGCTGGCCTGTGCGGGAGCGGGCTTGCCGGCGGGTTCCAGCGGTGCATCCAGCAGGTCATGCAGATCCGGCGTAAATGACAGGGCTGCACCAATCTGCCGGATATTTGTCGTGATGGATTTCAACGATATCAGGCAGAGCCAGAAGACAGTCATTGCCAGAATTTTTTCCGGCAAAAGAATGCCGGCGGAGGCTTCGGGCATGGTCAGCAAGGACAGGAAGATGAACGCAGACAGCCAGATTGCAGCCTGTTGCGCCAGTCTGCCGGCCATTGCATACAGGGTGACGCGTCTTTCTGCTGCAATCGACTGACGCTGAATTTTTCCCCAGCTGTCAGCGGCACGGTTCTCGGCTTTCAGGCATCTGAGACGACCGATACCGCGTAACATGTCGGACAGGAATCGCCGTGCGGAGAGGCGGTGATTAAACCAGAGCCGGTGATGCTGACGGCTTCCCGCAGCGGTTATCAGTGATATCAGTAGCGGCGGGAATGTCAGGATCAGCCCTGAAACAGCCAGCCGCCAGTCAATGACAGAGAGGGCGAGAAGCCCCCCGGTCAGCATCGCGACATCGGTTGCTCCGGAAGGTGCTGCGGCTCGCATCTGGTCAAGAATACGGGCGACTGCGCCCAGTCCACGCGCCAGCTTTTCGGGGCGTACCTTGCGGACGAATGCGGGGCTGATTCTGATCAGCCTCTGGTACAACTGGCGCATGACACCGAGTTCAAGTCTGGTGTGCAATCTGACACCGGAGATTGTCAGTGCTGTGGCCAGCAAAACCAGGATACCGGCACCCGCGATAATGCTGATGACCAGCCGGATGGTCATCAGGTTGTCTGTCATATCAAGACGGGCAGCCAAACTGAGGAGGAAGGGAAGCGCCGCGACAATCAGAAGCAATGCCAGACCGATGATGAATATTCTGAGGCAATCGGAACCGATGTCAGTCTGCTTCCGCCAGAAGAGGCTGGATATCCGGTTGTCAGAAAGATCATCTCGCGGATAGACCGCGTATCCTTCGGAGTTGAGAATATCTGCCGGTTCTGTTCCGGGTGGAGTGGCGGTCTTGTACTCATTACCTGCTGGCAGAACGGCCTGCGGCATGCCGCTGCCGGTCAGAATGCCGACAAATGGTGTGATTGCCTCATGCCACCAGTTTCGGCGGTAAATATCGACCGGGCGAACAAAAAATCCGTTTTTGCGGGCTGCGTCGTGAACCGGTTCACTGCTGCTCTCCGCATGCACTTCGCTTTCTGCCGCGGGGGCGGGGAGGGTATATTTTGCGCGAAGGGTTTGGAAAACATCAGACAAATGGTCGTTAAAGATTGCCTCTGAAACTGGTGCCGGATCTTCCCATGGCTCCGTGGCCGGTTGTTCGCTGGTCATCACTGCCGCGCCGGGATTCAGGTCCAGCCGTTCCAGTTTGCCGTGCCGGAGGCTGTACAGCTCGTCGCAGGCGGTCAGGGTCGAAGTACGATGGCTGATGACAATCAGGCTGCAACCGATGTTGCGAAGGTTGCTGCGGAGTTCCTCCTCAAGCAGGGGATCAAGCGCATCAAGCGCCTCATCAAGGACAATGACGGAAGGCTTGTGCAGAACGGCCCGCGCAATTTCCATACGCTGGCACTGACCGCCACTGAAGTTCTTTCCGCGTGCGGCGACGTGACAGTCCAGCCCGTCGGGTCTGGCACGGATGACCTCCGTGAGACAGGCTGCGGCCAGTGCAGCCCAAATCTCGGATTCGGTTATTGAAGCATTCCAGAGCGTCAGGTTATCGCGCAGGCTGCCATCAAACAGGAACACGGACTTGTCGACCCAGGCAACTGGGACAGGCCCCTCATGGCGGATGCAGGAAATGCTGCCGCTCCATGGCTGATGCAGGCCCGCCACGAGGGCGCCAAAGCTCGACTTTCCACCGCCGGAGGGGCCGGTAATGCCAATCTGCCCGCCTTCCGGTAAATCAAGGCTGAGTTCATGAAACAGGGGAGGGCGCGTTCGGGAATGACCGAAAGTGACATCCTTCAGGCTGAGTGCAGTCGTGCCGCCCGGATTGCCCGGAGCTTCTCCGGCTGGTTGTTTTCTGATGCGCCGGTCAATCGCTGAACTTTCATGGATGTCGTCAATCCGGATCAGCAAATGCCATATAACATCAAGTGTGCTGCACAGGCCACGCCAGCGAGAGATAAGTAGCAGGAGACCGCCGGACAGCAGAAGCAGCTGAAAGGAAACTGTTCCGGAGGTTGCGGGCAGAAGCACGGAGGCGCCAGCGAGGGCAAGTATCAGCCAGCTTCCTGCCTGTATCGCCATCTGTTCCGCAGAATTCCGGGCGGCGTCACTTTGCTCATAGACAAGGCAACTGGCGAGGGAACCAAGACCGGAGGCAAGAAAGTCCTCATCGCGTCCGGCTATCTTGCTGCGTTCGATTTCCTCCAGATTGGTCGAGAGGTTGCCGAGATCCTGATCTCTCTTCGATCTGACGATACGCTGTAGGTCGGCAAACCGGAAATAAGCATAAGTGATTCCGGCCAGAACCATGATGAGGCTGGCGGCGACCGCGATCCCGACCGCCGGATGCAGCCAGACCATCACCGAAAGGAGGATGAGCAGTGGCGGCAGGGTCAGAATGGCCGGAAGGATAATTGTCGCCAGCTGGTCTGCGACATTATCGACATTAGACAAGGTCCTGAACATATCGCCGGGAAGACGGTAATTGAGAAAATGATAGGAACTTCCCAGCAGCTTATTCATCAGTGCTGTGGTTTCGGCCCGGCTGATATCCTCGCGGATGAGCCGGAGAGCCAGATGACGACAGGTTGCGAGAGATATCTGTCCCGCCAGTAACCCGGCGATGATGTGGTACGAGGTTGCCAGTGTCGTTAGCAGGTCTGATGATTCAGGGTGACTGATCGTCAGCGCCATCAGGGTCAGCATGATGGCCTCGGCTATGGCGAGCGAGATAACTCCTGCAACAAGCAGTCGGGTCCGCCGGGAGGTGCGCTGCCACAGACCCCTGAAAGACGTGAGCCGGGGCGGGGTTCGTGGTGGCTCGGAATGTGTTTCCCCGACGACATCATCGTCAGGGCGCAGCCGGACAATGATGCCCGTGAAGCTCTGGTCGAGTGTGTCGCGGTGGATCCTGATGCGGCCCTGCGAAGGGTCGTTAAGCGTGAACCATTCATCCCCGACATTTTCCACGACGACGAAATGAATGAAATCCATATGCAGGATGAAGGGTGTGGGTTCGGTGCGAAGCTTATCAAAACTCAGCCGGTGGCCACTGCACCGGAAGCCGAACTCCCGGCCAGCACGGACGATGTCCGAGGCACTCAGACAATCCCTTGAGACCCCGGTAACCCGCCGGATTTCCTCCATGGGAACCTGCCGCCCGTGATAGGCCATCATCATGGCCAGCACGGCAACACCGCATTCGGTCGTCTGAAACTGCAGGCGTGTCGATACCGGGTTTCTGCCGGCGTGGAGGGGGTCAGTTTTCAAGATGGGCAGACCTGAGGGTGAAACAGAATAAACAGTAATGATATAAACTGCTTAACAATTTGACAGAGCCAGTCGGATGCTACGGCAATATCTGCGATTGATGGTATGCGGTCATATGTTTTCGTGCATTCATATCATGGTTGCCAGAGGATGGTATGACGAGAACAGAGGGGATGATCTTTGCGACCATTTGAAGATGTCCGGATTGTGGACCTTACGCATGTTTTGTCCGGTCCGTTTTGCACATATCAGCTGGCTTTGCTGGGGGCGGATGTCATCAAGATTGAGGAACCCGTCCATGGGGATTACATGCGGCGGCGTGGCTCGGATAACCGGTTGCGTGAACGTCATATGGGCGATCACTTCCTTTCGCAGAATGCCAATAAACGGTCACTCGCCATTGATCTGAAAGACCCGCGGGGTGCCTCTCTGGTGCGCCGCCTCGCAGTTGACGCAGATGTGCTGACCGAGAATTTCAGGCCTGGTGTGGCTGCTGGTCTGGGACTTTCCTATGAGGACCTGTCGGCTGACAATCCGGGACTGATCTATTTATCTCTGACAGCTTATGGTGGTGGTGGCCCCCAGTCTGGCCGGGGCGCTTACGATAATGTCGTTCAGGCCGCCGCCGGGATGATGTCCGGAACAGGTGTTCCGGGTTCAGGCCCGCTGAAGACAGGGACGCCGGTTCTCGACTATGCCAGTGGTGCAATGGCTGCTTTTGCTGTTGCGTCGGCCTTGTTTCAGCGCACCCATACCAACCGGGGGCAGTTCATTGATATGTCCATGCAGGATACCGCAATTCTTCTGATGGGGACTGCGGTGATGAACGAATTGCATGGGGGGAAGACCCATAAACCGCATGGCAATGATCACGCTCTGGCCGCAGCGAGTTGTTATGAGGCCTCTGATGGCGAGCTGATTATGCTGGGCTGTTGTACGCAGACGCAGTTCGAGCAACTCTGTCGCCTGCTGGACCGTGATGATCTTGCTGCCGACCCGCGGTTCCGTGATGTCAACAGGCAGGATCCTTACCGGGATGAGCTGGTCGCCGAACTGGCCGCCGTCATGCGGACACGTACAGCCCGTGAGTGGGAGGCCAGTTTGGCAGATACAGTACCTGCGGCCCGGGTTGGCACCCTGCGCGAGACACTGACCTCCGAACATCTCGAGGGACGGGGCGTGTTGCAGAAACTACCTGAAACGGCAGGCGCCGGTGCCGGAATAACAGTGCCGGCGGCTGCCTTCTCTTTCGCCGAGGACGGGCCACGGATCGACAGATCACCGCCCGTGCTGGGTGAGCATAGCAAGGATATTCTGATGGAATCCGGGCTGAATGAAGCAGACATCGCGACCCTTGTGCGGGATGGCGTTGTGGCCACCCCGGTTGTCAGCTCGGATTGAATTCCTCAGCAAAGATTGCTTCCGGAGAGAGGCCAGGCTCATCGAGTTTTGTCCGGGCGGCTGCGATCATCGGAGCTGCTACGCTTCAATCCACCGGGGCCAGTTTGTCGAGTTTGGATCAACGCCAGGGCCCAGAGTGTCTCGGACCTCGCGTTTCAGGATGGTAATCAGCTTTTCCGCCATCCGGTCGAGCGATGGGTGTTGTCGCCAGCAAAGACAAACGAAATGGCCGGAATCGACAACGGTTTCAAATGGGGCGATGAGCGTGCCCCGCCTCAAAGCGTCGGCAACTTTCATTCGTTCGCCGAGGGCAATGCCGTAACCTTCTGTAGCGGCATGGTATGCTGTCATTCCGCTGTCGACAGTCATGCAGTTGGCCTGATCAATGTTGCCTATTCCGGCCCGGTGTATCCAGTCGTTCCACTGGACACTTACATGACGGTAAACCAGCAGGGGATGTTCAAAAATCTGTTGTGGCAGTTCCAGGGGGGCATCAATGCCGGCCCGTCGGGGGCAGCATACAGGTGTGAAGGATTCGAGATAGAGACGTACAACGCGGAATTTATCAGAGCCGCGAGGGGCGAAGTAGTCAGGCACTACCGCGAAATCAATGTCCCGGTATGCGATGTCTGCGCTTGTCACATCAAGGCTCAGGTGAAGTTCGAAATCATGAACGGCTGACTTGATCCGGTTCATGCGAGGTGCCAGCCAATGCGCGCCAAGTGTCGGCAGGGACCATACAATATGCCGGGCGCCAGATTTGGTTCGTTGCTGCAGTCTCTCTGTCACGACTCTGATCTGGTTGAACGACCTGGTGACACTTTCATGATAGGTGCGTCCTGCCGGGGACAAGGAAACACCACGGGTATGGCGTTCAAACAGTTTCAATCCGAGGTGAGTTTCCAATAATTGGATATACCGGCTTACAGAGCCGACAGAGACGTTCAGTTCTTCTGCTGCATCCCTGAAACTCTCATGTCGGCCAGTTACCTCAAACGTTCTGAGGGCATTTGGAGATGGCAGTTCCATGGCCGTAATTACCCATAGTGTTCAATAAATTAGAACACTATGGGTAATTCTTTGAAATTGCAATCCGATGAAACGTGACGCAAAAACCATGCGGCGGAGTTGGCAGAAAACCCGGTTTGTCCGGCAAATTTTTTGATTCCCCCGCTGCATTTGGCGCGCCGAAAACCGCAGACGGCAGCTTTCCGAATGCATCACATAATAAAGTTGGGAGAAGTCCAGAGATGAGAAGTTCAGTTTTAGGGGCTCTGACATTTGCAGCGATGTCAGCGGTTACTGTTGCCGCAAATGCTCAAGCTGTAGAGGTCCGTATTGCGAGCCATGTATCCGAGGCATCGCCGCTCTATGAAAATGCCTTGCTCTTCGTCGACGAAATCAACAAGAAATTGCCGGGTAAGTTTGACTTCGGGTTTTTCCCGAACGGTCAGTTGGGTAAAGAGCCTGCCCTGATCGACAATATCAAACTTGGTACCCTTGAAATGGGTATGGTTGGCGGCAGTGTTCTGAAGCTTGACGATAAGCTTGGCCTGTTTGATCTGCCGTGGCTGTTCAAAGACAGAGCACATGTGGTTCGCAGTGTGAAAGGCGAGCTTGGCCGTCAGGTTATTGCCCGTCTTGAAGACAAGCAGAACTTCATCGTGCTTGGTATTTATGAGAGTGGCTTCCGCCATGTCATCAACACGAAGCATTCAATCAAAACGCCAGAAGATATGAAGGGGCTGAAGATTCGCGTTGCCGGCTCGAAGTACAAGCGAGATGGTTTTGCCGCGATGGGTGCGGACCCGGTTCCTGTTGCATGGCAGGAGACCTTTACGGCCATTCAGCAGGGTGTTGTGGATGGTGCAGAAGCAGCCCTTTATGGCCATTACAGCGCGAACCTGTACGAGATTGCTGAAAATCTCAGCCTGACCAGTCACAATTTCGGCCCTTCGTTTCTGATCATGTCGAAAGCCTTTTTTGCGAAACTCAGCGATGAGGATCAGAAGATATTCCGGGATGTTGCCCGGGATATGATTGATGAAGCCTATGCGCAGGCTGCCCGTCAGGAGAAAGGCTATCTGGACAAGATGGCTGCACAGATCAGCGTCAATGATGTGGATCCGATACCGTTTCAGGTGAAGGCCAAGTCGGTTTACGACAATTACACATCTCAGTTCGGTACGGACTGGCTCGATCTGGTACGGGGGAAATAAGGTGTCTTCTTACTCTTTCCGACAGTGTCTGAGTAGGGTGTCATGAAGTTGGTCATTTATTTGGACCGCGTGATGGCTGTTGTCGCTGCACTGCTTGTGGCGACAACGGCTATTATCACCTGCGTTGCTGTTTTCTTCCGGTCCGTGGTGGGGGCTTCTCTTCCCTGGCCGGAGGAAATCAGTGGCAACCTTCTTGTCTGGACAAGCTTCGCCGGCGCTTATATTGCCGCCCGGACGCATGGGCATATAGCGTTTGATCTTGTGGTTGATAAGGTGCCGCTGAAGTTGCGGAAAATTCTTTTGACCGCAAACGATCTCATGCTGTGCATGTTCTTCGGCTTGCTCTTCTGGTTGTCCTGGCAGGCGATTTCCGTCGTTGGCGGCAGTTCTCTGGAGACAGTCCCCCTCCCCAAAGGTTTGTTCATGGCGGCGATTCCTTTCGGCGCCGGGACTCTGATTATCGCTATCCTCGCGGGTACGTATGAGCGCTGGAAAGGCGTGACAGAAGGAGCGGAACAGTGGTCGGAGTAATTGTCGGTATTTTGCTGCTGTTCCTGGCTCTCGGGATTCCTGTGGGCTTTGGTCTTATGCTCACGGGTGCCGCTGGCATGTGGCTCAGCGATATCCCGCTGCTCACAATCCCCGTTCAGATGTTCTCTGGAATGGATAGTTTTCCGTTGCTGGCCATCCCGATGTTCATTCTCATGGGTGAACTGATGTCGGCTACGAGTATCGCCGAACGTCTTATACAGCTGGCGGCCGCACTGGTTGGCTGGTTGCGTGGTGGTCTCAGTCAGATCAATGTGCTGACCAGTATGTTCATGGCAGAAATGAGCGGGTCTGGAGTTGCTGATGCGGCTGCAGTCAGCAAAATTTTTGTGCCGGAAATGGAAAAGCAGGGATATCCCCGGGCGTTCGCTGCTGCGATTACGGCATCGTCGGCGACACTTGGTATTATTATCCCGCCATCAATTCCTGCTGTGCTTTACGGCGTTACCACGAATACGTCGATCCGGGATTTGTTTATTGCCGGTATCGTGCCGGGAATCATCCTTGGTGGCGGCTTCATGATCGCAAACTACATTTTTGCGAGAAAAGGAAATTTCCCGGTCGACAGCGCATTTGAAGTGGCCCGTCTGGGTGTTGCGTTCAAACGTGCCCTTGTGCCGCTGATGATCCCGGTTCTGGTGATCGGGGGGCTTATTGTCGGCTTCTTCACACCAACCGAAGCATCGGGTATCGGTGTGTTTATTGCTTTCGTGTTTGGCCTTCTGTTGAGCCGTGACCTTACTTTCCGGAAGATTTTCGAGGTTCTGACGGCTACGGCCAGGCAGGCATCAGTCGTGATGATGCTGATTGCCGGTTCGGCCATTCTCGGGCAGGTGCTGGCAAACGAGCGTATTCCGCAAGGTCTGGCGGCTGGCCTCGGTGCGCTTACAGACAACTATGTTCTGATGCTATTGCTGATCAACCTGCTGTTGATTGCTTTGGGCATGATACTTCATGCGACTGCGACGATCATCATCGTTGTGCCAATTCTTCTGCCTCTGGCACAGCAGATTGGCATTGATCCGGTTCATTTCGGGATCATCGTCTGTCTCAATCTTGGTATCGGTCAGCAGACACCACCTGTGGCTTCGATCGTGCTGACGGTTTGCTCGGTCACGGGTGTCAAACTCGAAGAGATCATGCGTTACAACAAGTGGTTCATTCTGGTGATGTTCACGGTTCTGATGCTGGTTTCCTACCTTCCCATAACGGCGCTGTGGTTTCGCTGAGGCGCTGTAACTCAACTTACGACCGGCATGGTTAAGTGCCGAAGAGGTATCAAATGACGAAAAACTGGGTCAATCGACCTGAAGGATCGACCTGGGCTGACTGGGGTGATGAGGATGAGCTAGGCCGGGTCAATCTGCTCAATCCGGAACGGGTCAGGGCTGCGGCCGCAGAAATTCAGGAAGGTCTGACTTTCTGTCTGTCGCTGCCGTTGAATCTGCCCGGCGGGAACAGTGTGAATCCAAAGCGGTTTCCGCCGCGATTCGGGACGGTGAATTATCCGCCGAACACGGATGGGGCATATTACAATATGGCCTGGGAGCAGCATCAGCCCGGTAATAAGGATGTGTCCTCTGACGAGTTCACGACGCTGTGGAACCAGTACTCAACACAATGGGACAGCTTCGCGCATTTCGGCACCCTGTTTGACGTCGATGGTGACGGTGTTGAACGCCGGGTCTATTACAATGGTTTCCGTGCGGATGAAGATGTGCTGGGCCCTGACCATCCGGATGGTCAGGGGGCGCGTCGTCTTTCTGTCGCAGGAATGGCAAAAGCCGGCATGCAGGGCCGTGGTGTGCTGCTCGACATGGTGCCGCATGTCGGTACAGAACGCAGCGTTATTGGATATGACGCGCTGATGAGGATGCTGGATGCGGACGGGATCGAGATTGAGGAGGGTGATTTCTTTCTCTTCCATACCGGCTGGGACAATCTGATTCTCGAAATGAACGGTCAACCTGACGCAGAAAAACTGCATAAGTCGGGTGCGGTGCTGAATGGGTATGATGACAGGCTGCTGGACTGGATTACGGATAGTGGTGTCGTTGCGCTGATTTCCGATAACCTGGCAATTGAAGATGCGCATGGGTACGGGACAACCCGGAATGGCTGTTCACGGTTACCGATCCATCGTCACTGCCTTTTCAGACTTGGTGTACATCTGGGTGAACTCTGGCATCTGGCTGAATTGTCTGCGGCGCTGCGGAAGCATGGGCGCTCGCGCTTCATGCTGACGGCACCGCCCCTGTATCTGCCCGGAGCAGTTGGTTCGCCCCTGACACCGATTGCGACGATATAGGGATATCTGAAGACTCTATATTCTGAGAATTGAGTTTCCGCATAAAACATTGCCGCTCCCTTATCGGGGAGCGGCAATTTTATTGTGCGCCTAAGAGAATGCGCGTTTCAGGGTTGGAATGCGTGAGAGGATCACCTGATCGACTGCCATGACGACAAGGATTGCAATTCCGGCCATCGGGAAGGCGAGTGAGACGGCCAGTCCCACAAGCACGGCACCCTGCCAGAGTGGCATGTTTCTCGGCAAGGCGGGGGCTGCCAGACGGATTGCACCTGCAGGACGACGCCTGAACCACATCACAACACTGCTCAGACAGAGGAACAGGACGGACAGGCAGATTGCCGTATTTGCCAGAACACTCCAGAGACCAAGGGTTCCCATATGCAGGGCAATACCGACAGCCATGGCCTGCCCGGCGAGAGAATAGTCTTCAAAGCGAATATCAGCGAGCACCTTGCCCGTGTACTGATCGATGTGAACCGTGCGGTCAGACATCGGGTCCGGGCTGTCCGTACTCATGGAATCCCGGCTGAAAGTATAGACGCCGGAAGCCCCGCCCGGCAGGTTCATCTGGTAACGACCGTCAAATCCGATCCGGCGGGCGAGATTGTCCATGTTGTCGATCGTCATTGCCGTTCCTTCCGGCATGACTGCCAGGCCAGCCTGACTGCCTGATGCTGGCATCGGCGTTTGTTCCAGTGCCCAGGGCACTTCCTTCGGGCCGTGGTTCATGCTGGCATGGGTTTCGTCCGACAGGGGGACATTATCCCATTTCTCTGCCGGAAAAGTATTCCATGCCTGAACAAATTTACCGCCCCATACACTGGCCCAGGACAGGCCGGAGACCAGAAAGAACACCAGAAACAGCGACAGCCACAGACCAAGAACGCCATGCAGTGATTTCCACAGGCTCCGGCCCTTTTGCGAGAATGCGGGGATCAGGGCAGAGCGCCAACCGGCACCCCGTGGCCACCACATGTAAAGACCTGTTCCGATCAGGACCATGCCGAGGGATGCCGCGATCTCAATCATCAGGTCGCCGGTGTCACCCAGCAGCAGGCTGCCGTGAACATTGTCGGCAAAATCATACCACCCGCTGCGTCGGGGAAAGTCTGTGATGACTTTTGCGGTATAGGGGTCAACGACGACGGTGGTCGCAACGCCGTCAAGATCAACACGAAAAATAGCCGCCAGATCCTCGGCGCGGGGGGCGACATATTGTTTCAGCGTACCACCGGGAACGGCGGCGACGGCAGCGTCTGCCTGTGCTGATACAGGTTGAACAACAGCCTGCGGGACAACCGAAATGCGTTCACCGTCGCGCCCGTCGATAAGGGCAATCCAGGCCATGGTCATGCCGGTAATGGCCAGTATGGCAAAAAAAGGAATGACGTAGAGACCGGCATAGAAATGCCAGCGCCATGCCGCGAGATAGAATTTATTGACGGAATCCGTCGTCGTGGCGTCGTCGGTTGAGACGCCGTCCGTATTGGTTGAGACCATGTGTCTCTCCTCTGGTTTGATGACGATGTGAGTGCTTGAAATCAAACCAGAGGTGGCGGTGCCCTTGCGTTGTGAGTGTTGTGGGTATCCCGTGACAGCAAGGCAGACTTGCCATGTCCGGGTATCCAGTGACTGTAATCTGTTGGGGTAAGCAGCAGGTTGCCGGCAGTGACAGCCACAGCCTGAGCCTGCATCGACCAGTCACAGGGCGCGCGCCTGTCTTCTTCGACGGGCTGGCCGTGCTGGTCAACGGTGATGGTTTGAAAACTGTCGCCGGAACAGATGACGATCTCGATGCCACCCTTTGAGAAGACCGGCATCGTGCTGACAGAGAAAATGGCGAACAGCATCAGGGGCAAAAATAATGCCGCTACCACCATTCTCCGTATGTCTGACTGTCTCAGCGTCTTCAGCATGGCGGCAGGGTTATAGCAATCTGTGGTCTGGTTAAACCTCAAAAATGCATGCCCTGAATACTATCCGAAACGCGAATGAAATGATGCCCGGGATTTACGAAAGAACATTTATGTTCCAATAATCAGGCGATGGTTCCCGGAGGCCAGTGGCCCCAGGGGGGGGCGGTAGTTCCGGTGTTACACCATGCCTTCCAGCACCTGCTTCAGGTTGGCTTTGCCTTCGAAGCCCAGTCCGGGAAGCTGTGGCAGGGCCACGCGTCCGCTGGTAATCTGAAGGCCATCGGTGAAGCCCCCGATCGGCTGATGGGTATAGGGGTAGACTTCGGTTCCGCCGAGCCCGAGCCCTGCTGTGATATGCAGAGACAGCAGATGGCCGCCGTGGGGATAGAGGCTGTCCCGTGACCAGCCCATTTTTTCCATGATGGCGATGGTCCGGATATATTCGCAGATGCCGTAGCTGAGAGCGCAGTCAAACTGCAGGATATCCCTGTCCTGTCGCAGGCCGCCATAGCGCAGCAGATTCATGGCATCCCAGCTGGACAACAGGCATTCCCCGGTCGCCAGCGGCCCGTCATAGATGCGGGCTATCTCTGCCTGCAGATCATAGTCGAGCGGATAGCCGGGCTCCTCGAGCCAGCGCAGGCCATAGGGCTGAATGGCTTTGGCGAAGGTCACGGCGTCCTCAAGCCGGAACCTGCCATTGGCATCGATTGCCAGCTGGTTTGCGGGAAGGACTTCTAGAACGGCTTCGATACGGCGCAGATCTTCATCAAGCGGCGCACCTGCCCCCTTGATCTTGATCACGGTGAAGCCATCATCAAGATAGCGGCGCATTTCATCCTGTAGTGCAGAATAGCCATTACCTTCGGTGTAGTAGCCGCCACCGACATAAACAAAAACCTCATCCGGAACCTGTCCGGTCCCGTATCTTTTCGACAGGAAGGTGTGGAGAGGTTCTTCAGCGATCTTCGCAGCGGCGTCCCATATCGCCATGTCGATGGTGGCAACAGCAATTGCCCGGTCGCCATGGCCACCCGGTTTTTCTTTCTGCATCATGCAGTCCCAGACCCGGAAAGGGTCGAGATTGTCGCCGGCCTCATTGACCAGATCTTCCGGCTTTGCAGCCAGCAGGCGGGGGATCAGCCGTTCACGGCAGATTGCGTTCTGGCTGTATCGTCCGGAGCCGCTGAAGCCATAGCCGACAACAGGTTTTCCATCCCGGATGACATCGGTGATGACAGCAACGAAACCGGTGGTCATGTCACTGAAATCCATCACTGCATTTGATCGTTTCTCACCCGTGTGGAGGGTGAATTCCCTGATGTCAGTAATGCGCATATGTCTGTTCTCTTTCTGTGAATTCCGGGCTGGAGTTTCGTTTTTGTCCGTTGTCTCGTCTCCACGGCCCGCTTAGTGTCCGCGCCGGATGATGCGACCGTAACTGACGGGTCGTGCATGACAGGGCGACCATCTGAAAGGGCTGGAAATGAGCGATAAGGTGAATCTGAGCGCAGCGGATTTTGACAGACTGGCCCGGCAGGCCTTTGAAAATGCGGGCCTGAATCCGAAGCGTGCCGCGGCAGCGGCCCGTGTTCTTGTTGATGCTGAGCTGATGGGCATCAGCACGCATGGCGCAGCCCGTCTTGTCAGCTACAGTGCCCGGATGCAGGAGGGCAGCATTGATGCCGCTGCCGATATTACGGTGGAGCGCCGTGCCGCCTCGCTCGGGCTGGTTGACGGCCGTAATGGTCTCGGCACAGCCGTTGCCGCAGAGGCGCTCGAACTTGCTTTGTCGATGGTTGAAGATACCGGAATTGCCTATGTCGGCTGTCGTCATTCCAATCACCTCGGCGCACTCGCCCCGTACGCGCTGCAGGCCTGCGAGAAAGGCTATCTGCTGATTGCAGGCTCGAACGCATCCGCGATGATGGCGCCCTGGGGTGGGGCGGAAGTCAGGCTCGGCAACAACCCGATTGCCGTCGGCGTGCCGGTCAGCGACGGCTCGCATGTGATTCTGGATATCGCGATGAGCGAAGCGGCGCGGAGTAAAATCCGTGCTGCTGCAAAGGCCGGCACACCAATTCCGTCCGGCTGGGCGGCAGACAGCGACGGTGTGCCGACAACCGACCCGGTTGCAGCGCTGGCTGGTCTGTTGCTGCCCATCGGCGGGCATAAGGGGTCGGGGCTTGCCTTGATGGTGGATATTCTGTCTGGCGTTCTGACCGGCGGGAGTTTTCTGAATGAGGTTGCGTCGGGCGCAGAATCGCCGGACCAGCGATCGAACCTCGGCCATTTCTTTCTGGTCATTGACCCTGACCGGCTCATCGGGCGTGCCGCCTTTGATGAGGCGATGGCACGGTTCCGGAACATTGTCATGTCGACGCCGCCCGCCAGTGGAACCGAACGGGTGACGCTGCCGGGCGAGAGAATGCTGGCCCGCCGCCGGGCGGCGCTGGCAAATGGTATCAGCCTGCCGCACGACCTCCATGCCAGTCTGGTCAGCCTTGCCGGGGGGGACGGTGGCTGAACAGGGCATGTGAGATCGTGCGTACTGCACAGACTTATTTGCCTTTGAAGACCGGCGGGCGTTTGGTGAGGAACGCATCCATGCCTTCATGGAAATCTTCACTCATGTAGCATTTCAGCAGCAGATCGCGACCGCCACCTGCGGGAAGCTGGGGACGCAGACGCAACAGGGCCTCCTTGGTCGCTTCCAGTGTCAGGGGAGCATAGGTTGCGATCTTGCGGGCGATTTCCTCGGCGCGAGGGGCGACTTCTTCCGGTGTTTCGACCATCTCGCTGATAAAGCCGTATTCAAGAGCTGCCGGGGCCTCGATCATCTTCGCCTGGAAAATGAGGTCTTTTGCACGGGCGGTACCGATCAGATCGGACAACCGGGCGTAGTTGGTCATGGAAAGGCAGTTGCCGAGTGTACGGGCAACGGGAAAGCCGAAGCGTGAATTGCGTGCGGCGATCCGCAGGTCACAACAAGCTGCAATACCGGCACCACCACCGGCACAGGCACCGCGGATAGCTGCGATTGTCGGGATGCGGCACCGTTCCAGCGCGCCCAGCGTCCGGTCGATGCGTGCTTCATAGGCAATGGCATCTTCATCTTTATCAAAGGTGCGGAACTGGGACATGTCGGTTCCGGCAGCGAAAGCCTTGTCACCGGCACCGGTCAGAATCAGGGCGCGGATATCACGGGTTTCGCTGGCGTCGGCGCAGATCTGGGCCATGCGCTCGTACATTTCGAACTTCATGGCGTTCCGCGATTGCGGGCGATTGAAGGTCAGGAAGCCGATTCCATCGCGGACTTCATACAGAATGTCGTCACCGGCCTTGCTGGCGAGTTCGGCATCAATCTCGGTGGTCTGAGGCGTGCTCATGCGGGGAATTCCTTTTCAGGTGGTTGTGATGAAAGTTGGCAGACTGCGGATCTGTTTACTGTTTTCCGGCTGAGGCAGGGTACTGATTCCGGCATTACTGCAGGGGGATGATCATTATGGTTATGCCGTCAACAGTCCGGACGCCAAGTTTAACGAACCTTCCTCGCTACTCAACTCGGTCAGCTGGTAACGGGCAGGTTTTCATCGGCACTCTGTGTCTGGGTGTTCTCCGATGGCAGGCGTTGGCGTCGTATTATATCTCCTCCGGATTTTCAGCAAAGCTGCCGCGCTGGCCATAAACTGTCAACAATTTACAAAGAACAATAATCAATACACGATTGACAAAATCGCGGAGCTGGGCGCTACTTGACGGCATGAGTGATACAGCCCTGGAAGCCATAGCCCTCCGCCGCGCCGAATCTCTGACAGCAATTGTTCAGAAGGAACTGGAGCGCATGATCATCAGTGGTGAACTGCGTTCGGGCGAGCGGCTGAATGAACTTGCACTGGCGCAACGCTTTGGCGTCAGCCGTGGTCCTGTCCGGGAGGCGATGAGGGCGCTTGAATGCGCACATCTGGTTACGACGAAGCTTAATCAGGGCTTCTTCGTGCGTGAAATTTCATCAGAAGAAATCTCGGAAATCTACGATGTTCGTGCGGTTGTCTACGGGTTTGTCTGCAGCAGTCTGGCAGAGCGGATCACAGCAGGCGAGATAAGCAATCTTGAAAGCTATGTGCAGCAGATGGATGAGGCGATTTCGTCTGGTAACTCTGCGGAGTATTACCGGATCAATCTGCATTTTCATGACGAGACTGTCAGCTACTCGGGCCATGGATGTGCGGCGCAGACATACCGGTCGCTTGTCAATGAATCGCACCTGACACGGCAACGTTCACTCGACACGGCAGAGCGGATGCAGGAGTCAAACGACGAGCACAAGGAACTGGTTGCTGCCTTGAAAGCCGGGAAGGCTGAACTGGCGCGCAGACTTGGTGAAGATCATGCCCTTGCCGGGCGACGCAGATGGCAGGCTTCCCTTTCCGGCTGACCTGTAATCACGAACAGAATTCTACAAACGGTACCGGCTGCCAGTCTGGCCTGCCGGTAGCTGACGACTAACAAGAAGAAGGCCATAAGGCCCGGACCCGAGAATTGTGAAGCCTGACGTCGGTATGATGCGGGCCGCAGTGCAAAGTGAAGAAACGTTCAACGGAGGAACATTCGATGAGTCTACAGAATTCACTTGGAATGAAACTGAGGGCGCTGGCTCTTGGTTGTGCAGTTACCATGACCGCAGTTATGCCCGGTGCGGCAAATGCTGCGGATTACCCCAGCGAGCGGCTGGACTGGACGATTGCGTTTGGTCCGGGTGGCGGCAACGACATCATGGCGCGTACCATCATCTCGATCCTGGAGAAGTATAAGCTTTATCCGAGCGATATCGTGGCCCAGAACCGTTCCGGCGGCAGTGGCGCAGTTGGCTGGGGCTATCTGTTCAATCAGAAAGGCAATCCCTACAACATCTCGACCACGTCCGGCAGCTTCATTACCACGCCGCTGAAAGCTGATACGCCCTGGGGGCCGACAAAGTTCACGCCTGTTGCACTGCTTGCAGCTGATGATCTGCTGATCGTTGTCAATGGTGACTCGCCGACCAAGTCGTTCGACCAGTTCGTTAGCGAAGCAAAAACCAAGGCACCCGCAATTGGCGGTATCGGTGCGGTCAATGTTGACTTCATCGTTGCCGAGCTTCTGGCTGAGAAAGCCGGGTACGAGTATGAATATGTCTCGTTCAACAAGCAGGGCGAACTGACGACGGCACTGCTTTCGGGTGCTCTCGACGCAATGCTGGTCAATCCCGGTGAAGTCGCGGGTCTGCTGGCCTCAGGCGACATGCGGGCCCTGGCATTCACGGGTGCAAACATCCCGGAATCACTGAAGGGCATTCCGACACTGGCCGAGAAGGGTTTTGATGTCGGCATCTCCGCACCGCGTGGTGTGGTGCTTGCACCGGACGTCTCCAAGGAAGTTCAGGATTGGTGGATTGCAACCATGAAGAAGGTTGTTGATACCCCGGAATGGGCTGAATACGTCAAGAAGCATGACCTCACCCCGACTGTTCTCTGGGGCGATGAGTTCACCAGCTTCCTGAGCAATGCCCAGGACCAGTTTGGTCGTATTCTGAAAGCCAAAGGCATCATCAAGTAAGATGCTGAGATGACAGATGGCCCGTCGGCATATTGTCGGCGGGCCATTGGTCTTTCCCGAGTACCGTCTGCTCCAAATTTCCACAGGGTCAGCAGCACAGCCATCCCCCGGTGGCCCTGCAATCAGATCCGAATCGCCCGAATGGCCTGATCCATGAGAATCGTTTTTACAGTTACCCTGCTGCTGCTGTCCGTCGGTTATGCAGCATTTGCGTTTTCCGAACTGAATTTCCTGAGCGCGCGAGGCCGTATCGGCCCCGGCTTTTTTCCGCAGATCATCGGCGGTCTGCTGGTTGCCTTCACCCTGTACAATACGATTGTCGAGTTTCGTAACCGCCGCTCGGATGACGTGGTTTCGGCTGATTTTCCGGTGACCATCGGGGTCATTGTCATGCTGGCCGGGTTCATCATGGCGAGCCACTGGCTGGGCGCGCTGCCGGGCATGATCCTGTTCATGCTGGTTACATTGTCGGTGCTGAACCGGGGCGGCCATCTGACGAATGTTCTGGTGGGCGTTCTTTTGCCCGTCGGCATGTTCGTGCTGTTTCGCTATTCGCTCAATGCGGCAATGCCGCCGGGTATGCTCGGCCTTCCGTACTAGCACTCACCAGATCACATGCATTGTTCAGCCCTGCTGATATCCACATCTTTTCAGGCGGCCCCAAATGGAACTCTTTGACAACTTAATCCTCGGCTTCTCTGTCGCGATCACGCCGATGAATATCGTTTACCTTCTGGCGGGTTCCATGATTGGCATGATCGTCGGGATTATTCCCGGTCTCGGTCCTGCAGCGGGTCTGTCGATCCTGCTGCCGCTGACCTTCGGGATGGACCCGATCGGGGCGATCATGATGCTGGCTGCCATTTATTACGGTGCGATGTATGGCGGTACGATTACGTCGATCCTGCTCAATACACCGGGTGAATCAGCAGTCGTTGCCTCAACCTTTGACGGCTATCCGCTGGCCCAGCAGGGGCGTGCCGGGCCGGCTCTCGTCATGCAGGCGGCAGCTTCCTTTGTCGGTGGTACGGTCGGCGTTATTCTGATTACGGTGCTGGCCGCTGTTTTTGCGAATGTCACCCGAAGTTTCGGTCCGCCGGAATTTTTCATGCTGGTCATGATGGGCATGGTGACTCTTGTTGTCCTGATTGGTGAACAATGGCGTTACGGGGCCATTTCCGCGCTTGTCGGATTTGCGCTTGGTACTGTGGGTGTCGATCTGGAAACCGGCCTGCAGCGATTTACCTTTGGGTCGGCAGAGCTGATCGGCGGGATCGAGTTTATCCCGATTGCCATCGGCCTGTTTGGTCTGGGCGAGCTTTATTATGCGTTCTATCAGGGGCTGCACCGTGCCGGGACCGGCGGCATTATCCAGTATCAGAAAGAGAACGAGTTCTGGCCGAGTGCGAAGGACTGGATTGAATCGCGCATGGCCTTTGTTCGCGGCTCGATCATGGGCTTCTGCATTGGTGTTGTTCCCGGAGCAGGTGCCACCGTTGCGTCTCTGATGTCCTATTCGATTGAAAAGTCATCTTCGAAGACACCGGAAAAATTCGGCAAGGGCGCGATGCCCGGGCTGGTCGCACCGGAAGCCGCCAACAATGCGGCATCCGCCGGTGCGATGGTGCCGTTGCTGACCCTTGGTATTCCCGGTTCTGCCTCGACGGCAGTCCTGCTGGCGGCGCTTGTCCTGTGGGGCCTCAAGCCCGGGCCGCTGCTGATGCAGGAAAATCCGGAATTTGCCTGGGGCCTCGTCGCCAGCATGTATCTCGGAAACATGGCGCTTCTGGCCATCAATATCTTTGCGATCCCGGTTTTCGTGCTGATGCTGAAACTGCCATACCGCATTCTGGCACCCGCCGTCATTCTGGTCTGCACGATGGGGACATTCAGCGTTCATGGCAGTATCGTCGAGGTCTGGCTGATGTTTGCAGCGGGTATCGTCGGGTTCTACATGAAGCTTTATGGCTTCTCTCCGGCAGCGACGGTTCTGGCGCTGGTGCTCGGACCGCTGGCCGAGGAGACCCTGCGGCAGACCCTGATTATCTCCCGCGGGTCACCCATGATCTTTGTCGAACGCGGGATGTCGCTGACAATCATGCTGTTCACGGTAGCCGTGGTCGTATTCGGGGTGATGATGAGCCGCTCCCGCAAAGCGGCGAAACGCAAGCTCCGGCTGGCTGACGGGCCAGGATAACCATCATTTTCAGCCGGGGATGCCGATTGTGCAGATCTGTGTATGATCGTCTCTCTCGGCTGAACGTAATCTGACAGACAAAGGCTCGTAGAAATGACTGCATCCGACCCCATCGTCCTCGAAGTCTTCTCCGACTATGTCTGCCCGTGGTGTTATCTGGGAGAGAACCGGATCCGCAATCTGCCGGAACGCCTAAACATTACGGTTAAACGTGTTCATTTTCCGCTGCATCCGGAAACACCGTCAGAAGGGCGGAAACTTCAGGATATGTTCGGGGTGCCGGCAGAGGAAATAGCCGCAAAGAACGCCCGTATGCGGGGGCTGATGGAGGCGGACGGATTGCCCTATGAAGACCGCTCCCATACCTATAACAGCCGCCTGGCGCAGGAAATCGGGGCCTGGGCAGATAGTCTGGGTACAGAACACGGCATTCACGATGCCTTCTTCCATGCCTATTTCGTCGACCGGCTGAATATTGGCGATCAGGATGTCATTCTGAAAATCGTCGCTGACTGTGGTCTGGATGTTGATATGGCGACCCGTGTTCTGAACGAGCGCCTGTTCAAGGACGCGGTTGATGCGGACTGGCAAAAATCACATCAGTATGGCGTCACCGGTGTTCCGACATTCGTGGCCGGAGGGCGCGGTCTGGTTGGCGCACAGCCGGGTGAAGCCGTGGAGCAAATGCTGATGAGTGTCGGCGCAGCCCCGCGGGAAACCGGCGCTTAACGGTGATCGTCGGCCGTCACTTCCCCAGACCGGCCACGCCAGTTTCCCTGGCAAGCTCTTCAAGTGACCTGAACAACCCGTCAGGCATCGGAACACCATTTTTCTGACGATCTTCCCTTATGCCGTGGCTGCGTTCACCGGGCAGCAGAATGTCGGTGAAGCCGGGCATTGTGGGTGATGCCTTCATGGTACGGATGACGTTGTCGACGTTATTTTTGAATGTCTCGACGTCAGCAAAAGCGGCAATGTCGATGGCAACAATGAACTGACCGGTGTTGGTCGTGGTTTTGAAGTCCTTGTTGAAATCCACCACATTCTTGCCGAAAGCAGCACCATTCAGGGTTCCGGCCAGCAGGCCGAACATCAGGGCCAGCCCGTAGCCCTTCGGTCCGCCGATCGGCAACAGAAATCCATCCTCGGCCTTGTTGGGGTCGGTCAGCGGATCGCCATTGCGGTCAACCATCCAGCCCTCGGGCATGGTCTCGCCACGCTGGGCTGCTGTCTTTACCTTCCCGTAGGCGGCAACTGTCGTCGCCATGTCCAGAATGATCGGGTTCTCTTCAAGTGCCGGAACAGCGATTGCTATAGGATTTGTGCTGAGAAGCATATCAGTCCCGCCCCAGGGCGGCAGATGATTGGCATTCCCAACGGCGACATAAAGCCCGATCATGTTGTGGGCAAGCGGCATCCGGGCATAGAGCGAAGCCGGACCCGCATGATTGCTGTGATGGCATCCGACCCAGGCCACACCGCTTTTCCGTGCCTTGGCGATGGCCAGTTCAGTACAGAACTTCATCACCAGATGCCCCTGGGTGTTGTCACCGTCCACCAGTGCCATGGCATCCTTTTCAGTTTCGACCCGGATATGCGGATCAACATTCAGACCACCGGCCCGGATACGTTTTACATAAGCGGGAAGCCGGAAGATGCCGTGCCCGTCAGAGCCGTTCACGTCGGCTTCGGCCATAAGGTCAGCGATGGTCCGGGCATTGTCGCTGCTGAATCCGGAGGCCACGAGCACCCGCTGAATGAAATCAGCAAGTTCAGCGCCGGAATAGTGTCGGATGGTCTCGTTTGGGCTTGTCATTGATATGGCCTGATTATCGGTGGTCTGTAAGAGGCTGAGCCGAAGGCCTCATGTCAGAGGGGCTTGTTCTCCAGCACATGCATGGCAGCGGCTTTTCTGGCTTTTGACGGGCTCCCTGCCTCAATGGCGTCGACAATGCTTTCATGCGATGCGGCAATCTCGTTGAGGTCGCTTTTGTGGCGTGAGACGTTGATCAGGGTGCGGGACTTCACATTCAGGGCCGACCAGATTTCAAACAGGATGATGTTGTCGGCCGCCTGCATGATGATGCGGTGGAAAGCGGAGTTATGCGTGGCAAAATCTGCTGAATTCTCAGATTTTGCCGCCGTTTTCATTGATTCTATGAGGGCCCTTAATTCATTGCTGACCGGCGCCTTGTTCCGCGCAACCAGTTCCGTGGCATAGCCTTCCAGCTGGGCCCGGACATCGTACATGTCTTTCAGTTCATCATCACTGATGATGCGCACCCGCGAGCCTTTGTTGCGGAGTGATTCGACGACGCCGATAGCTTCCAGTTCTCTGATGGCTTCCCGGACAGGGGCCTGGCTGGTTTCCATTTCAGCGGCGATCTTCATCTCGACCAGACGATCACCGGGCTTGAGCACGCCGCTCATGATTTTTGCCAGCAGATGATCTTTGATCTGTTCCGGCAGCGAGGTGCGGGTAAGAACGGGGGCAGTCTGCATCGTCAGGTTCCTTGGGGGTATTCAGAGGTCAGCGACTTATAGTTAGTCTCGACGCTTTCGGCCAGAAAGCGGGAAATTCGAAAAATGGCCATCAACATAACAGATGGTCGTCCTCAGGATAAACGATTTGCGATTATCGATAATCAATGATTTCATAATCTGCAAGTAACCTTGAGAGTTACAGCATGTCTGAGTCTCCGGCATGCAGGGAGTGATGATGGGAACCGCAGGATTTCAATGACCGACATTCTATGCCTCCGGGCAGCCTTTCTCTGTTTGCGTAGGGCATCGCAGGATAGACGGCCATGACCGGTGGCCGGCAATCTAATAATTCTTATCTGTTTGTCTCAATAGCCAGCGCAGTTCTCGCAGCGGGTATGTGGGCTCTGGTGCCCTATCAGGTGGACAAGCCGGTCGCGATGTTTGGATTTGGTTCTCAGGGACTGGATCCGAAAGCTTTCCCGTATCTGGTAACGGCAGCCTGGTTCCTGGTCAGCCTCTGGAATGTTGTCGAAGCTGTGCGGTCGAAGGAGCAGGGGGAGGCGCAAAGCCGGGTAACGGTTAGTGTCCTGATCACGGTTGTCGTGTCCTTTGCATATGCCCTGCTGCTGGAGCCACTTGGCTTCGTGTCCTCCAGTGCGCTGGTCGTTGCCGGGCTGGCCCTGTTCTTCGGTGCGCGGGACTGGATGCCGATTCTGATCTGCGCGCTCGGGGTGCCGGGTGTCGTGTTTTATGTCTTCACGCGCCTGCTGCATGTGTCGCTGCCGCCGTTCCCCTCCTGGCTGGTGGGGGGCGTGTGATGCTGGCTGATCTCTATGAAGGTCTGATGATGGTGTTCCGGCTGGACACCATTGCGATGACATGTGTCGGGCTTGTGCTTGGCATTTTCGTTGGTTCTCTTCCCGGTTTCACCACGGTTATGGCGATGGCGGTTCTGCTGCCGATATCGTTTTTCCTGGACCCCCTGATCGGTCTTCCGTTTCTGATTGGCGTTTACAAGGGCGGTATCTATGGCGGGTCGATTCCGGCTATTCTGGTTGGCATCCCCGGAACCGGCGCCTCAGTTGCAACGACTTTTGACGGACCGAAGCTGACCAAGCTGGGGAAATCCCGAAAGGCACTGGAAATGGCGCTGGCTGCGTCCGTCATCGGGGATACCGCATCAAGCCTGCTGACGATCTTCCTGATTGGCCCCATTGCACTGATTGCCCTGCATATTGGTCCGCCTGAACTGGTTGTTGTGCTGGTACTCAGCATGGTCATCATTGCGTCGACAACCGGTGGTGCGGTCGCCAAGGGGCTGCTGATGCTGGTGATCGGCATGTTCCTGTCGCTGGTCGGGCAGGACCCGATCGGGGCACTGAACCGCTTTACCTTTGATTTCTTCGCTATTCAGGCAGGGATCGACCTGCTGCCGATGCTGATTGGTCTGTTTGCGATACCGGAGATCCTGCTGGCGGTGGAGGAACGCGCAAAGCTAGCGCTGAAATCGAGCAGTCTGCGTCCGGAAGGTGAGCGCCTGCGCTGGTCTGAACTGATGCGCTCCAGAAAGACCATCATGCGATCGACATTCATCGGAGCCTCGATCGGGGCCGTGCCGGGGGTCGGGCAGGTGGTTGCCGCCTTCATGGGATATGCGGCGGCGAAGAATGACTCTCCGACACCGGAGAATTACGGCAAGGGAGAACTGGACGGGGTTGCTGCACCGGAAGCTGCGAACAATGCTGTGAACGGTCCGACCATGGTTCCCCTGCTGACATTGGGTATCCCGGGTGACAACATCACGGCCATTCTGCTTGGGGCGCTGGTTGCACAGGGACTGCGTCCTGGCCCGCAGCTTTTCACCGAGCAGGCGCCGATGATTTATGCACTGCTCAGCTCCATGGTTATTGCCTGCCTACTTCTGGCGGCGGTCGGTTATGTACTGATCCCGGTGTTTGCCCGGCTGGTGTCGATCCGACGGGCTTTCCTGGTTCCGCTGACGCTGGTTTTCGCCGTGGCCGGTACGTACGTCTATCGTTCAAGCCCGTCCGACCTGATGTTTCTGATGGCTTTCGGTCTGTTCGGATATGCGATGCGGAAGCTTCGTTTTGACGTCACACCGCTGGTCATGGGTTTTATTCTGACACCGCCACTCGAATATGCGTACGGCCAGACCGTTCTGCTTTCGCAAGGCGATGTTCTTGGCTTCGTACTTGCAGAACGGCCAGTGACCGTTGTGCTGCTGACTGTGATTCCGATCATCCTCGGCTTTTTCTGGTGGCGGGGCAGCCGCCGGAAAAACAGCTTACCGATAACGCAAGGATGACGGCTGCCTGCCCAACCAACAAACCCTGTTAATGGGAACTCAAGGAGGAGGACGAGATGAAGACGTGGTTCAAGACAGCGAGTGTTCTCGCAATTACTGCCGTTACGGCGCTGACCTCATGGTCGGCAGCTGCCGAATACCCGGAAAAGCCGATCACCATGATCATTCCGCTGGGGGCCGGTGGTTCGCATGATCTGAATGCGCGGGTTATCAGCAGCATTCTGCCAAGCTATCTTGGTCAGCCGGTCATCGTGAAGCTGATGCCGGGCGCGGGTGGTCAGACCGGAACCGCTGCAGCATCCAAGGCCGCGGCAGATGGCTACACCCTGCTGTTCACGCATAACTATATCGATCAGTTGCAGCAGCATGTTGCAAAGCTGCCCTATGATCCGACAAAGGATTTTGTGACCGTAGCCCGCACCAACTATGCCTCGCCGTCGCTGATCGTCAAAACTGACAGCAAGTTCAAGACCTACGAAGACATCATTGCTTTTGGTAAGGCCAATCCCGGCAAACTCAGCTTTGGTCACTCCGGAAACTGGGGTGCGTTTATGGTTCCGGGGGCGATGCTGTTCAGTGCGGCGGGCGTTAACCCGCAGCTGATTCCGCACAAGGGTGGCGGCCCCGCCATGCAGGCACTGCTTGCCGGTGATGTTGATGTGTCCATGGGCTTCAATTCTTCGATCTCGGGACAGGCCGGTCAGGTGCGTCCGCTGGTCTCGGTTTCGTCTGAGCCTGTTCTGGATGGTGTCCCGACGGTCGCTGACAAAGGGATCGGGGGAGTTGCGAATTCCGGAACCATGCACCGGGTCGTGCTGGTCAATCGCGATGTTCCGGCAGATGTTCTCGCAAAACTGCGCAAGGCATTCGTGGATATGCAGCAGGACAAAACTTACAAAAATCTGCTGAATAAACTCGGCGAGAATGCAGCCTTCATGTCTGGTGAAGACTATGAGGCGGTACGTCAGGAACAGTCTGAAAAATATAAGGCGTTCACGGCGTCGCTGGCGAAATAGCATTAACAGGGGATTACGGGGTGGCCTTGAAAACGGCCGCCCCGCCCGACTGGATACGGAAGTACAAATGCGTTTGAAAATTGGCGGATATCAGAGCGAAGGTTCCGTTCACACGGCGGGTGTCAGGGCGTTCCTTGATGCTCTTGATGCTAAAGCTCAGGGGTTTGATCTGGACCTCAGTATCAATGTGACGGCTGAAGGGATCGCAGCCGGCAGTCTGTTCTCCGGTACGGAAACCGGTGATTTTGATGTCTGCTACATGGCGAGCGGCTATCTCAGTGGACGAGTGCCGTCGCTGGACCTGCTGGATGTGCCGTTTTCAGTTGTCGACAGGCTGAAAGCCTATGACGCGCTGGATGGCGATGTCGGCGAAATTCTGCGCCGCGATGTCAGGGCTGAGACCGGTCTGCATGTAATGGCGTTCTGGGACAATGGATTTCGGCATGTTTCCAACAGCGTCCGCTCTATCCGGCATCCGCGGGATTGTGACGCTCTGGTCATTCGCACGTTGAATAATCAGTCTTATATGGATTTGCTGAAGGATCTGGGTTTCCAGCCGGTCGTGACGGATGTGAAGGAACTAGTGGAAAAGGTCCGCAGCGGTGCTGTCGACGCGCAGGAAAATCCACTGACCAATCTCGTCAATTTCGGCCTGCACGAATATCACCGCCATGTCACCATGACCTCGCATATCTTTGGCGTCGTCCTGTTTGCGGCGAATGGCCGGTGGTGGGACGGATTGTCGGATGCCCAGCGCAGCCGGGTTGAAACCGCAGCCCGCAGCGCATCGGCTGTGCAGCGTCAGGCCAGCATTGATGATGACAGGAAGTTGCTGGATGTCCTGATTGATGACGGCGTCGAAGTGCTGTCCGCTGATGCGATTGATGTGCAGGCCTTTCGCGATGCAAGCGCAGCCTGTGCCGGAAATTTACGGAAGAAACTGCCTGACGATTTGTGCCAGGCCTATTTGCAGGCCTGAACGGGTCTGACCCAACGAATGATTGTGAAGAATGATTTCTTCGATATATATTATCGATAATCGAGAATATGGAGAGAGCCATGACTGACGGACCGATGGTCAAGACATCCCCGGACTACCCGCTGCCTGAGACAATGAAGGCGTGGGTTCTGGGTAATCCCGGTGAAATGATTCTGACCGAAAAACCGGTGCCGAGCCCGGGACGGGCTGAGGTTCTGGTGCGCATTGATGCAATTGCGATCTGCGCGACGGATCTGGAAATTCTGGATCATGGTGTTCCGGCAATGGTTGAAGGCGGTTTGCCGTTCAACAAGAACTTCACCTTTGGTCACGAATATATGGGAACTGTTGTGGCACTCGGGCCGGGGGTCGATGAGTTCGATATCGGCGACCGGATTACGGTCGAGATTCATGCCGGTTGCGGACAATGCAAGCGATGCCGCCAGGGCATGTACACCTCCTGCCATAATTACGGCATGAATTACGGTGATGTGGACAAGGGCCATCGTGCCAATGGTTTCACGACTGATGGTGGCTTTGCCGAATACGCCATCAACAACATCAACACCATGATCCGTGTGCCCGATGAAATGTCAGATGAAGAGGCAACGCTGGTCGTGACGGCGGGCACATCAATGTACGGCCTGACTGAACTGGGCGGGCTGGTTGCCGGTGAAAGTGTGGTTGTTACGGGGCCGGGGCCAATCGGTCTGCTGGCCGTGGGGGTCGCCCGTGCGCTGGGTGCGAACCCGGTGATCCTGACGGGAACCCGCGATGGTCGTCTGGAGATTGGCCGCAAGCTTGGTGCGACCCATACGATCAATGTACGCAACGAAAATGCTGTTGAGGCGGTGAAGCGGATCGCCGGGCCGAAAGGTGTTGATTATCTGATCGAATGCGCCGGCACGGATACCGCGATCAACGAGGCGGCCCAAATGGTAAACCGGGGCGGGAAAATCTGCCTTGCAGCCTTCCCGCACAAGCCGGTGGAAGTCGATATCGCCAAATTCGTCATTAATAACATCTACCTCTATGGCATTCGCGGTGAAGGTAAATCCGGCACCCATCGTGCGATGAGTTTCATGGCAGAAAAGCGCTTCGATGCCTCGCTCATTCACACCCATACCTTCAGTCTGGATGACCTGCCGGAAGCAATCCGTCATGCGAAAGAGCGTATCGACGATGCGATCAAGGTGGTTGTGAAAGCCCGCGGTGTGGAACGGGTGTCTCAGGCAGCCGAATGACAATTATCAGTTCAGAATATTCTTGTTGGAGATGATCTAATGACAAAAGCAATCCGCGGCATCTATGCCGCAGCCCTGACCCCGTTTACCCGCTCCGGAGATGTCGATACGGGTATGCTGAGTGCATACTGCACCTGGTTGCTGGAGCAGGGTATTGACGGGGTTGCGCCGCTCGGCACAACGGGCGAGGGAAACTCCATCAGCCTGGCAGAGCGTTGCCGGGTTCCGGCAGCCCTTGCTGCTGCAGGCATTCCGGCTGACCGGGCCATCATCGGCACCGGCTCCTGCGCATTTGCGGATGCGGTGAAGGCGACAAAATCGGCGCTGGATGCGGGCTATAACAATGTGCTGGTACTGCCGCCATTCTATTTCAAGAACGCAACTGATGACGGGGTCTATGCCTATTATGCCCGTCTGATCGAGACGATCGCCGATGACCGGTTGCGGGTCTATCTGTATCACTTCCCACAGATGTCGATGACACCGTTCAGCGTCGGTCTGGTTCAGCGCCTGAAAGCCGGTTTCGGGCCGGTTATTGCGGGCCTGAAAGACAGCTCCGGTGATCTCAGCGCCTCAATCGCCTTTGCTGCCGCCACAGAAGACTTTGACGTTTATCCGAGTAACGAAGGTGTCTATGTCGATGCGGTCAAGGCGGGTTGCGCCGGGGTGATATCGGCTACGACCAATGCATCGGCGGGCTATGTCTCAAAGGCAAAGGCAGGGGACGAAACAGCTGCGCTGGCCGCTCAGGAAAAACTGGCGGCTGTTCGCAAGGAAATCGCCAGATATCCGCTGAGTGCAGCTCTGAAAGAGATCCAGATTGTCCGTTCCGGTGACGATGCATGGCGTGAAATTCTGCCACCGCAAGTGGCGCTGGATGAGCAGTCTCGCCGCGGACTGCTGAATGCACTGGCGGATCTGTCGGATGTGGTCGGCATCCCGGCCCTTAACGACAAAGCCGCCTGATAACGCCCAGTCTGAAAGGAGAAAGACAATGCCTGAACCTGTACTTGTAGAACCGGCCAGCCCTGGTCCCAACCCGCGCGCCCACTGGCCGGTCGAATTGCAGCAGGAGTTTCTGGAGAATGCAGAAAATCCCTGCGTCGGAAATATACTGGTCTCTGAAACAGATGAACTCCGGGTCTGGCATTTCACGCTGCCAAAGGGGGAGCGCTATACCTTTCACTGTCATGTCCTGAATTACTTCTGGACCTGCCACACGAACGGGATTGCCCGGGGCTGGTACGATGACGGCCGGATTCAGGACGTGCATCACTATGCCGGCGAGACCAAGCATTTCGTGTTCGGAAAAGGTGAGCGGTTTGTCCATTCCGTTGGCAATGTCGGGGATACGGACTTGCTGTTCACAACGGTGGAATTCAAGAACAGCGCAAACACACCGCTGGTCGTGCCGGAATCTGTGCGGCTGATACGACCCAGTTGAGTAACCGGACACTGGCTTTGTAACAGTCAGCAACAATACTGATAAAGGCTATCAGCAAAATTGACTCATTAAAGTGAAGGCCGGATTGCATACTCAAAGACCCGTGAACTGCAAAATACCATTCTAATAATCAAAAAATAAATGTGCAGTTCTTAATCAGAGAACAGAGGAGACGTCGATATGGGAGACGGGAATTCAAAGCTCACAAAAGTAACGGCTGATACTGGCATGATGACAGGTCGCCGGACATTCATGGCGGGTATGGCTGCGGCAGGTGCTGTTGCGATGACCATCGGCCCGGGTCGGGCAAATGCTGCAAACTGGCC
The DNA here is from genome assembly GCA_009649675.1 of Alphaproteobacteria bacterium HT1-32. Taxonomy (NCBI): domain Bacteria; kingdom Pseudomonadati; phylum Pseudomonadota; class Alphaproteobacteria; species Alphaproteobacteria bacterium HT1-32. The sequence goes on from WJPL01000004.1 coordinate 95,439, forward strand.
ATCACAGCCGATCACACTGGTGGTCATGTATGGCGCAGGAGGTGGCACGGACACGGTTCTGCGAACCCTCGCCGGGGAAATGGCGAAGTCCAAGGGATGGACAATCAATGTCATCAACAAGCCGGGGGCCGTTGGTGCCGTGGCAACGGAGTTTGTCGCCGGAAAACCGGGTGATGGTCACTGGCTGCTCGGGGCAGCGAACTACAACAAGTTCGTCCGCGTTATGGGTCATACCAATGAGAAGCCGTGGGAGAACTGGACCTATTTCCAGGCAGCCAATGCGGTTGCGTCCTGGTCCGTACCGGTCGATTCACCTTTCAAGACACTTGATGACCTGATCGCCCACGCCAAGAAGAATCCGGGCAAGCTGGCTATTTCAACCTCCGGAACCGGTGGTATCTGGCACGAACTTGCCCTGATCGTCGCTGACGCTGCGGGTATTGATATCGGGTTTGTACCTTACAAGGGGGGCAAGGCCGCAACGCTGGCTGGTCTGCAGGGTGAAGTGGATATCGCCGGTGGCGGCGTGCATGAGCATGTCGACCTGATCCGGGCTGGCAAGCTGCGTTGCCTGCAACAGACCTCGGATAAGGACATTACGCTGGCTGACGGTACGGTGCTGCCGACCGTCGGGAAAATGTTGCCCGACCTGGCTTCCCTGCTGCCAATCGGACCTCAGTATAATCTGGTGATGAAGCGGGATACGCCGGTTGAGGTCTTGCGGGAGATCAAGGAAGCTTTTGTTGCGGCCGTGGAATCTGACGCCTTCATGAAGATCGCGGAAAGCCAGTATTTCACGATTGATGTGCGCACGGGGGATGCTGCCGACAAACGCGCGGCTCAGCTGGAAGCACTGACGGCGGCGACCTTCCGTAAATATTCGGGTCAGATCAAGGGGACGGTCAAGTCACCCGCAGAACTCGGACTCCCTGAGCCGAAGGATTTTGACAAATGGTGGCCACCCCAAGGTTACAGCAAGCTCGACGTTTAACGGCCTGCGTTCTTCGGAGCGCATGAAATCCACAGAGCGGAGTTTGTACGTCAATGTCTGACGGAACTTTCCGCGGCGAGGACGAGAATGCGGGTGCTGCGCATCCGGCACTCGACCTTGTCGCGGGTCTTTTTCTACTTGCAATCGGACTCTGGTTTGCTGCGATGTCCCTCGCGCTGCCAGTCCCCGGCGGTATCTTATCGGCACCGGGGTTGCTGCCGTTCCTGACGGCAGCAAGTCTTGGGGGCATGGCCGTGATTCTCGCAATTTCCGGCATTCGGGGAATACGTATGTCGCCGCGACTTGATCTGGTCCGGACGTTATTCGATCCGGAAAGTCAGCGACGGACGATGCTGATTCTGACGGTGATCGTCTATGTGGCTGCGCTGGATACGCTTTCCTTCGAGCACTACCTGGCAGTCGGTAGCCTGTCCGTACCTGTCGGAAGTTTTGAACCAGTCACCATCGTTGCCCTGACGGCGCTGCTGCGGCTGTTCTGGACACCGCGGCTTGCCCATTGCCTGCTGGTTTCGCTGGTCTGGACCCTGATTCTGGCCTTCACGTTCCGTGGTGTCTTCAAGATACCGATGCCCGGGTGACGATGATGATTGATGCCTTTCTTATTCTGCTGTCGCCTTATCTGATGATGCTGACACTGGCCGGTGTTGTGCTGGGTATCATCTGGGGTGCCCTGCCCGGACTGTCGACGACCATGGCAATGGCGCTGCTGATCGGCCTGTCAGCGACCATGGAACAGAATTCCGGTCTTTGTTTCATGCTGGGTGTCTATACGGGATCGGTGTTCGGCGGGGCAATTTCAGCCGTTCTGATTAATATTCCGGGCACGCCCGATGCCGTTCCCACGATGATCGAGGGGCATGCTCTCGCCAAAAAGGGTGAGGGTGGGCAGGCGCTTGGAATGGCAATTGCCGCGTCTTTTGTTGGTAACTGGATTGGCATATTGCTGCTGGTCACCTTCATTCCGGCCTTGCTGACTTTTGCCCTGAATTTCAAGTCCTGGGAAATGTTCATGCTGGCGATGATCGGCGTGACCATCTGTGGATCGATGGCGGCAGGTGCCATGCCCCTGAAAGGCTGGATCGCTGGCTGGATTGGCTTGCTGGTTGCCTTTATCGGGCTGGATCTGATCCACGGGGTGCCCCGTTTTACGTTCGGTGTCCGGGGACTGGAAGATGGTCTCAGCTATGTTGCGGTTCTGATCGGTGTGTTTGGTATTACCGAAGTCCTGAAGGCATTGCCACAGGGCGGACAGTCGGCAATTCCCGAAGATTGCGGGCGGGTTATTCCGCCTTTTCGTAAACTCCTACGCCATATCAAGGCAGCCATCCGGTCGGGGCTTATCGGCACCTTTGTCGGTGCAATTCCGGGTGCCGGGGCCAATGTTGCCTCGTTCTTTGCCTATGATATCGGGCGCCGGCGGGCAAAGCCGGAAGAACAGAAGAAGTGGGGTAAGGGCAGCTACGAAGCCATCGTCTGTGCGGAAACCTCGAACAATGCGAATATCGGTGGCTCGATGCTGCCGACCCTGACCCTGGGCATTCCCGGTAATGCTCCGGCGGCGGCCCTGATAGCGGCATTGCAGCTGAAAAACGTAGTGGTTGGACCGACCATCGAAGTCGATCATCCCGGTCTCATCTATTTCATCTATGCGGCACTGATTGTCGCCAACCTGATGATGTATGCGGCGGCGATTGCCCTTATCAAACCCTGTGTGAAGCTGTTCAGTCTGCCACGCGGCCTGCTGATGCCGCTGATCATTCCGGTCTGCATTATCGGCGCCTATGCGGTCCGGCTGTCGATGTTTGATACCTGGGTGATGCTGGGGGCCGGTCTGTTCGGCTACCTGCTGGTTGCCTTTCGTTTCCCTGTCGCCCCCATTGTGCTCGGCGTCATTCTGGCACCACTCGCAGACGAGAACCTGCGCCGGGCTCTGATGATATTCGAACGCAAGGGCCTTGAATATGCCCTGACACAGCATATCGGAAACCTGCTGCTGGTGGCGGTTCTGTTTGTCATAGGGGAGGGACTTTATCGGGGCTGGAAAAACCAGCGCCGCGACACAGCAGGCTGACCTGGTCTGCGTCGCGGCTTCGATGCGGGGATGTCAGTCTGCGTTAAGGAAGGATGAGACGGCTTTGCTGAACGCGGCAGGCTGTTCGATGTTTGAAAGATGTGCCGCTTCCCGGATGATGACAAGACTCCCATCAGGTGTCTTGTCGGCCATGTCCTGCATGACAGCGATCGGTGCGGCCGGATCTTCTTCCCCGACGACGTAGAGTGTCGGGCAGCGGATATCACTGAGATGCGGTAACAGATCTAGCGACTGCAGGCAGCGGGCCGCGAGTTCATATCCCGCATCCGGGGTCTTGCTGATCATGTCGCGTACCAGATCAAGCGTTGCGGCATTCACCGGGTCATCACGAAATGAGGCGGTGAACCAGCGTTCCATCGTCGGCTCGCAAAGCGGCCCGATACCGCCTTCATGCAGCCGGGCGATATTACCGTCCCAGATTGCCCGATACATGTCCGGTGCGTCAGCCCGGGCATCGCAGCAGACAAGTCGCCGAATGCGATCCGGTGCCAGCAGTGCGGTTGCAAGGCCGGTCATTCCGCCCATGGAAATACCGGCCATGTCGGCGGTCCGGATATCCAGACTGTCCATCAGCTGAACAACGTCACTGGCCAGCGTCGTAAAGCTGAAACCCGTCGGAGACAGCCCGCTGCTGCCATGACCACGGCTGTCGTAACGCAAGACGCGATGGCTGGACGTAAACAGATCCAGTTGTGGACCCCACATGCGAATGTCTGTTGCGAGGGAATTGGACAGGATCAGCCAGGGCGCGTTCTCCGGGCCATCAATCCGGTAGTAAAGGCTCACGCCATCTGTGGTGCTGACGGTTCCGGTATTGGATGTGCTCTGGCTCATGCTGCCTCTGCCTTCAGGGCGTCATTGATTTTCGGCATGACCTTTTCAGCCATCAGGATCATTGAGTTGCGACCAAGATCGTAGTCCGTCCAGTCGTGCCCGGCATAAACCAGATGTCCGAAGTCGCCGGTTTCCTCACGGAAGGCGAGCACCTGATCTGCGACGCTGGAGGGATCACCGTGGATTACCAGCTTATCCAGTACGTAATCCAGAGTGACTTCGTCATCCGGCATTTCCTGGTCCTGCTTGAACAGATTCAGCCGTCCTCCTTTGCGCATCTTCGTCAGCAGCTGTGAATAATACAGGTGATAGGGGCTGCCGGGCTCACGGGCGTAGCGTTTTGCTGTCGCCATGTCCTCGGCAACACAGATATTCTTCGCAATACGCCAGTTTGCCGGATCGGCTTTCCGTCCGCCGATCTCGCATCCCTCAACATATTTTGGCCAGTGGGTGGCAACCCATTTCGGCAGGAGGAAGTTGCCGGATATCGCTTCCCAGCCACGAGCTGCCATTGCCGTGATGCCCTTCGAGAAGGGGGCGACGACTGTGCCGACGATTGGCGGATGCGGAGCCTGAAACGGTTTCGGGATTTCGCCCTGTCCGATCTCGGGGATCATGGTTTTCCCGGTTGTGACCGAGAAAAACTCGCCCTTCAGATCATAGGGTGGCTGCCCCTTCCAGATATCGAGGACCATGTTGATGCATTCGAGGAACATGGCATTCCGATCCTTGTCGAGATTGCCATAGGCTTCAGCATCGGACATCAGTCCGCCGGGGGAAATACCGAAATTCAGCCGGCCTTCTAGCATATGATCCAGCATGGCAACTTCCGCGGCTACCCTGACGGGGTGTGAATTCGGCATGTTGATGGTGCCGGTACCGAGACGGATCGATTTGGTCTCGTAGGCAACGCTGGCCAGAAACGCGACGGTGGAGGTGATGATTTCCGCCTGATCTGTGGAATGCTCACCGCAATAGGCTTCGGCATATCCCAGTCTGTCAGCGAGGATGAAAGCTTCCCTGTCCTCTTTCAGGCTCTGGGCTATCGGTTTTCCCAGGGGGTGAATAGGCATTGTAAAGAAAGACAGTTCCATCACGATTGACCTCGTCCGTTGATCCATTCAATGGACATTTATCGCGCAGTGATCTGTGTCGGCGTTAATGATTGTTTGTTATGCCGCTTATCAGCTTTTCAAATGGAAACCCTATGCCGGTTATATGTCTGCTGCATGGGGGTGACCGAAACGCCAGGGTCAGACTTGTGCTGATTGCTTCTTTGCTACGGCAGGTGAAGCGCCGCTTTCAATGGCCTTGTCGAGGACTTCCAGCAGCAGGTCATAGAAAGCCTGTGCTGCAAAGTTAAGGGGTTCGGCGCTGTGCTCGATACGAAGATACTGAACAGGAAGATCCGGCCCGGTGATGGGGGCAATCTTTCGCAGCCCTTCCCTGCGGTCCGGCGTACAGAGAATGCCGGGCAGGATCGTAATCCAGTCGGAATTGGCGACCAGGTCAAGGGTGCCGAACATGGCATCCAGTTCCAGTATCCGGTCGACCTCAATACCGTGGGTGGCAAGATAGGTGTCGATCATGACACGACGGGCATTGTTCCGGCTGGGAAGCACCAGTTTCGGGATTTCCAGTTTCCTGAGATTGGCAGTCTTCCCCGGATTGAAGTCACTGTTGGCGGACCAGACGAGATATTCACGGTCGGTTCGCATGGCAGTGACGGTCAGGCTGTCGTTTGATGCTGAATAGGGGACGACGGCAAAATCCAGTTCGCCATCAACCACCTGCCGCGACAGCTGCCCTGAATAGGCTTCGGTAATGGAGACCTGCACGTTTGGAAACTGTTCCGAAAATTCAATCAGTGTCGGGCTGAGAATGGCGCGGGTGAAGGTGGGCATCAGTCCGATGCGGATATGGCCGGTTACGCTTCCCGACAATTCCCGGAGGGTGTTTTCGGCATGGACGGCTGAACGCAGGGCGCGCAGGGCAACATCATAAAACCGCTTGCCGGCTTCGGTCGGGACAACGCCGGTTGAGCTGCGTTCGAGCAACTCGACACCATAGCGGTCTTCCAGCCAGCGGATGTGCATCGACAGACCTGACTGTGTCGCGCCGACACGTTTGGCACCCGCTGAAAATGAACCCTCTTCGTAAACGGCGATGTAATGCCGGAGATGTAATAACTTCATGGTCTGCCCTGTTTCAGGGAAACATGACCATCAGGTTTTCTGATGTCAAATATATTTTATTATTAATACTTTAGGGGAGAGGCAGCAGGTATATCTGGTTTCGGTCAGCCCGTTGGGGAGAGAGAAATGCAGTGCTTTGATGCCACCCGGAATTCCGCGCCGTTCGATCAGGATGAGCTCAGGCAGACTTTCGGCTGTTTTGCCACCGGCGTTACGGTGGTGACGACGCTGGGTACGGACGGTTTGCCGGTCGGTCTGGTCGTGAATTCCTTTTCATCGGTGTCACTCGACCCGCCACAGATATTGTGGAGTATCGGACTGGCAGCGCCGTCGCGCCCGGCCTTTACCTCGCATACGGCATTTGCTGTGAATATCATGCCGGTGGAAGCCAAGGACGAGACGATGCAGTTCGCCCGGCCGTCTGATGACAAGTTCTCCGGGGTCAGCTGGGAGGCTGGTTTCCACGGGGTGCCGGTACTGAAAAGTGCGATTGCCACGCTGGAATGTGAAACCGCCCGCCGGATCGAAAGTGGCGATCATGAGATTTATATTGGCGATGTCCGGGCGATCAGTCGCACTGATGGCATACCGCTTATCTTTCATCGCGGCAGGTTTGCCGATCTGGGACAGGTTATCTGATGTCTGAAAATTCGACGACTATTGCCCCCTTCACACTGGCTATTGCCGGGTTTGGCTGGTGGGGGCGTCATATTGCCAACCGGCTGACGGGCCATCCCTATATCCGGGTTACAGGGATCATTGATCCGAACCCGGAACAGCGGGCGGCAATTCAGGCAGCAGGGCATGCCGCCTTTGCGACGCTTGATGAGGTGCTGGAAAACCCGGCCATCGACGCGGTGGTGCTGACCACGCCGAACCCGCTGCATGAAGAACAGGTCACGGCCTGTGCGCGGGCCGGAAAGCATGTTTATTGCGAGAAGCCGCTGGGCCTGACCGCGGCCAGCGCCAGACGTTCTGTCGAGGCAACCGTTGCTGCGGGTGTCCAGCTTGGGATCGGACATGAGCGGCGGTTTGAGCCGGCGATGATGGCCCTCAAGGCGGATATCGTCGCCAATGGTCTGGGTACGGTCATGCATGCGGAGTCAGCCTTCTCGCATGACAAGCTGATCGGTGTCCCGAAAGATGACTGGCGGACGAAGCCCGAGATTTCACCGGCTGCAGGCATGACGGCGATGGGCATCCATCTGACCGATCTGCTGATCTGGTTCTTTGGTCCTGTCGAGACCGTTCAGGCCATGACGGCCAGCCGGTCGCTTGGCTGGGAAACCGGTGATGTCGTAACCGTTCAGCTTGGCTTTGAAGCGGGGATGACAGCGACATTGTCGGCCGTCCTGCATACGCCCCACTTCATTCGGATGCATGTCTTTGGTACCGATAAATGGGTTGAGGTTCGCAACCACTCACATCCGGATACGCCGGGTGGTGAAGTCGCCTATGTAGAAGCGGTCACCGGCAAGCCGCACCAGACAAACATGATCGAATGGACGGATGCGGTCGTCGCCAATCTGGAAGCCTTCTGCGCAGCGTCACAAAAGCGCGCAGACTATCCGTTCACGCCGTTTGAAATGCTGCATAATATCGAAGTTCTCGAAGCCATCACACGATCAGCTGCCGACCGCAGAACCGTTGCCATCAGTGAGTTACGCTGAGGCTGTTCTGAGGTTGCAGCAGATCTGACAGGCGGTAACAGACCGGACAGGCTGTCTCAGCGTTTCCGGTTTGCGGCCTTCAGATCGGCCAGTTGGGCGAGGGTCCGGTTCGACAGGGGCAGGTCAACAGGCTCTCCGGTGTCGGCAGAAACATCGGCGGCGCAGTATGATTCCATGACCATGCGGGCATGTTCGGGGGAGACCATTACCGGACGGTCCAGCAGGACAGATTCCAGGAAATGAATTGTCTCCGGCCCCATCTGACCGGCAAAGACATGGTCAACCTGTTCGCCGGGCATGGTCGACATCGGATACTGGGTGCCGCCGGAAACCGTATTCAGCCAGTTGTCCCGCGATGTGTCATCCAGCATCAGCGAACCCTCGGTGCCGGTGATCTCGATCCAGGTGCCGCAATAGTTCGGATAGCTTGGGGGCAGGTTCCAGCCGCCGCCAATGACCACCAGCGTGCCATCATCCATGGTCACGGTTGTCCACATGCAGTCGTAGGATCCGTTCAACTCCTTCATGTAGCCATAGGCGCCCTGCGAATAAATTTTCACCGGTTTGGCGGGTTCCAGCAGCCAGAAGACGAAATCCAGATCATGCGTGGATTCCATGGCTGCCGGTGACAGCTTGACCCGGTTGGCGATTTTCTTGCCGAGATTGCGCGACAGGTGACGGCTGACCATCACATTGACCACCTTGCCGAGCGTCCCGTCTGCGATGGATTTCTTGGCATAGGCGATTTTGGTGTTGAAGCGCTGGGAATAGCCGATGGTGAATTTCAGATGCTTCTCGCGGGCGATGGAAATCAGTTCGTCGGCCTCGATAAACTCCATTGCGATGGGCTTTTCGAGCAGCACATGTTTGCCCGCTTTCAGGCAGTCACGGGCAATCGGATAATGCGTATCTTCCGGTGTGGTGGAGATATAAACCACCTCAATGGCCGGGTTGTTCACAATGTCCTTATAGTCGAGAGTTGCGGTCGCCGGGTTGGTCAGCGCGGCGACTTCCGCCAGTCTTTCAGGTTTGATCTCACAAATATGAAGCTTGTCGACCAGTGCTGTTTTCGAAAGTGTTTCGGCGCGGATGCCGCCACACCAGCCGGTACCGATCACTGCTGCTTCAATCTGTCGCATTTTATTTTCCCGTATTGCCGTCATCATCGGATATATGAATTGGTGGATATTATGCCGGGCAGCAGGCTGATGGCAGTTATGTTTACTGATGCTGCATATCAGCACATATTCTAGCTGTTGCCGCTGGCTTCACGTTACCGCCGGGAATGGCCATGGTAGCCTGTGGTATTGGGTTTCAGCGTCACGCCGGGAGGCGGGTAAAACGCACTCCGGGGGACGGTCTTGTTTGAAGAAATCGCCTTTGTCATTGTGCCGGTACTTCTTATGGCGGGTGTCGGATATGCGATCAGCCGCAGCAGTCTCGACATCGACAGCGAATCGCTTGGCCGTCTTGTTGTCATGGTTGGCACGCCTTCGCTTGTTTTCTCGACCCTGACATCTCCGGACCTGCCGGAACTCTCACTCAGCGGAACGGTTCAGGCAGCACTTCTGGTGACAGTTTGCGCCGGGTCTCTGAGTGCCGGGTTTCTGTTGCTGACCCGACAGCCCATCCGCTCCTTCCTGCCCAGTCTGACCCTGCCAAATTCCGGAAATGTCGGATTGCCGGTTGTGTTGCTGGCCTTTGGTCAGCAGGGTCTGGCCATTGGTGTGGCCTTCTTCTTCGTGATCGCGCTGCTGCAATACAGTTTCGTGCCGGCTATCATGGATGGTCGCTTCAGCCTGACCCGAATTCTCAAGGAACCGCTGGTTTACGCATTGCTTGCGGTATTTTTGTTCCGGCTGACAGATACAACGCCGCATCCGATCATCCTGCAGACGACGGAACTGCTGGGTGGCATGATGATTCCCGTCATGGTCATCCTGCTGGGCTATTCGCTGGGGCAGTTGCAGGTCTCCGACCTCCGGCTGTCGCTGATCCTGGCGCTGGCAAGAATTGTCATCGGTACAACCAGCGGGCTGCTGGTAATCTGGTTGCTGGGACTGCAGGGAGTTGAGGCCGGGAGTGTTTTCCTGATGGCGTCAATGCCCTGTGCCATGGTGATCTATCTGTTTGCACTGCGCTATAACCGGGCGCCAAGGCGGGTCGCCGGACTGGTCGTTGTCTCCACGCTGATGACCTTTTCCGTTCTGCCTGTCCTGTTGTGGATCGGAATTGCGATCAGCAAGGGCAGTTTACCGTTTTTCAGCTTTCTGGGCGGGGCCTGAGACAGGTCCGGCATTCAGCTTATCGGATGCCGTTTATCAGTTCTTGTAATACCGCCGACCGGACCGGGCGCGATAGATTGTTCTCAACAATCAAATCAGACGTTCATTTTCGGAGGAAGCGGACATCATGCCGCATAAAGTTGGAGAGCAGATCGGACTGGCTATCATCGGATGTGGCACCATCGGCCGCATCAGGGCTGAATTCGCCCGCGCCTATCCGGGGGTTGGCTGGATCGGGCTGTGCGATCTGAAATCTGATCTCGGGCGGAAGCTGGAGAATGATGTAAAGGCCGACTTCTTCACTACCGATTACAAGGAACTTCTGGCGCGGCCTGAAGTGACTGCCGTGATCGTCGCGACCGATGAAAATTTCCACGCCGGGCCGACAATGCTGGCTGCTGAAAAGGGCCATGACCTGTTCATCGAAAAGCCGCTGGCAACCGATGCACGGGAGTCCGCCCAGATTCTGAAAGCCATTCAGGATGCTGGTGTTGATGCAGTTGTTGGCTACACCCAGCGTTTTCGCCGTCGTTTCCTCGCCATCAAGGAAAAGCTGATCACCGGCCAGATCGGCGATGTGCATTCTGTCGTCACCCGGGCTTTCATGAACCGGATGGTGCCCATTGCCACGGTCCGCCGTACGCAGGACAGGGCTACCCTGACACCGATGGTGGTGTCGGGGACGCATAGTCTGGATATGTCGCTCTGGCTGATGGAAGGCAAGACACCTGTTTCGGTTTATGCCCGTTCTACGGATAAGGTGCTCGGGGAGTGGGGGACAAAGGATTCGACCTTCGGCGTCTTCACAATGGATGACGGCACAATCTGGTCGATGAATATCTGCTGGGCCCTGCCTGAGGTCTGGCCGGGGGCTGTCTATGGAATTGAGATCGGTATTGTCGGCACCGAAGGCGTCATTGATGTCGAAGATACCCATCGCGACCTGGTGCTGGCCAGCAATGTGGCTCAGGGCGGGGGATATGTGCCCGACGGCTATTCTCCGCCGCCGCGCCATGTCGACTTCCTGACCAGCTATCCGCCGGGCGATCTGCATGACGGCCAGTTATGGGGGCCAATGCGGGAAGAAACCAACGCCTGGTATCAGCGGCTTTATACCGGACAGCGGACACCGCATGCGACCGCAGTCGATGGTCACCGGAACCTGCTGCTGACCATGGCGATGGATTTGTCGGCAAAACGGGGCGAAGCAGTCAGCCTGCCGCCAGATCCGGAAGAGCTGATGCGCGATCTGGTGTGATGTCGCGGGCGGTGTGATTGCCTGTCTGTGTGGTTTCTGAATAGAGGACCCTTCGTCAGGGTTCGACCTGAGGCATTGTGCCGTCTATTATTGGCACAATTCATCTGAGGGAGCATCGCCTTGCCGCGCATTTCACTGATCCATGCAACGCCGCTTGCCATTGACCCGGTGGTCGAGGCGTTTACCCGGGAATGGCCGGAGGCAGAGGTCTGCAACCTGCTTGAAGACTCACTTGCTTCCGATCTTGCGCGGGACGGTGAAATCACGCCGGCGATGACCGGTCGCTTTGTGCATCTGGCAAACTATGTCCGCGATAACGGGGCCGATGCGATTCTGTTCACCTGCTCGGCTTTCGGTGCGTCAATTGAAGCTGCTGCACAGGCACTGGCCCCTGTGCCGGTGCTGAAACCGAATCAGGCGATGTTTGAAGATGCCATCAGGCAATCGAAAAAGATCGGCATGGTTGCCACCTTCGCTCCCAGTATCCCCTCGATGGAGCGGGAGTTCACAGAGATGGCAGCGGGTACCGGCGCTGTCCTCCGTTCTGCCTGTGCTGACGGCGCCATGGCCGTGCTTGGTGCAGGCGACGGGCCTGGACATGACAGGATGGTTGGCGAAATGGCCCGTACTCTGGAGGATGTCGATATCATCCTGATGGCACAGTTCTCGACAGCGCGGGCCCGTAATCTGGTTGAGGACCTGACGGGTAAGCCAGTGCTGACCAGCCCCGACAGTGCCGTCCACAAAATGCGCCGCCTGCTGGAAGCGAAATAAGCGACAGGAATCTGTTTTTGTGCCGTCTCTATAGCTGGGCGCTTGCGAGGGGGTGATCTGTGGTCAGGTGATGTACTGCCGCGCGGATATCGTCGATCAGTTCCCGGGCAATGCGGCCCAGAGGGCGGGCGCTGGAATGTGCAAAGGCGATATCGTAGCGGATTGAAGGGGATAATTTCCGGATTGCGATGCGGGGATCTTTGACCTCATAGGCGGTAAAGGGGTCAATGATGCCCATGACGCCGCTTTGCGCGACCATGGCGCAGATACTTGCAGACAATGACGTTTCCATGACCATCACCGGGCGGGCATTGCATTTTGCCAGGGCATGATCGACCTGATGGCGCAACAACCCGTGCCGCCCGAGCTCGACAAATCGCTGCGAGGTCAGTTGTTCCAGCCGGACAGTTTCCTGTGCGGCCATTGGATGGTCTGCCGGAAGCGCCAGAACGGCCGCCAGATCGGGCAGTTCTTCGACGACAACACCGGGATAGCCAGACCTGAAAGCACCAAACCCGAATTCGTAATGTTGCAGTGAGACCTGTTCGAGTATGGTCCGCGAGTTTTCGGTATGCATCCAGACATTCGTGCTGGGATGCCGTTTCATGAAATCGGCGATCAGCCGGGGCAGGAATGCCATGGCCGGTGCATTCATCGCGGCAATCCGGATGGCACCACTTTGCATGGTGCGAATGTCTTCAAGGGTCCGCTCAATACGTTGCAGCCCGGAGAACTGCCGGTCTACCTCTCCGGACAGTTCCATGGCTTCCAGCGTCGCCTGAATGCGCGGGCCATTCCGTTCAAACAGGGTAAAGCCGGCGAGGGCTTCAAGGTCGCGGATCAGGCGGCTGACCGCTGGCTGGGTGATATGCATCATATCGGCAGCACCGGTCATGCTGCCTGTCAGCATGACGGCGCGGAAGGCTTCTATCTGGCGATGGTTAATCCGGCTCATGGCCTGCCCTCATTATAATATTTAGACATGCTAGCAGAACTAAATGCCATTTGCTTTATGAAACTGGCCTGTGCCACGATTTCAACATGACAAGAACCCACGAAAACACCCCTCTGACGTTTCAGCCTGCGAAGGGCGTAAACGCAGCATCACAGGTCAGCATCGAGATCGATGGCGAGGCCGTAGCCGTCGCATCTGACAGCAGCCTCGCATCGGCATTGCTGCTGGCGGGCAAGGCTCCCTGGCGGAGCAGCAATGTGTCGGATACACCGCGTGCGCCCTATTGCATGATGGGGGCCTGCTTTGAATGTGTGGTTGAGATTGACGGCGTACCGGGGCGGCAGAGCTGTCTGGTGGCGGTGCGCTCCGGCATGAAGGTGCGGACTTCCGGCACGAAGGCAGGCCAATGACCGAACGTCACTATGATCTTGTGGTTGTCGGGGCTGGTCCCGCCGGTATGGCTGCTGCCCTTCAGGGGCATAAGCTGGGTCTGAAAACCTGTGTGCTGGATGAACAGCCGGGCGTTGGCGGACAAATTCACCGGGGGATTGACCGGAATCTGACCAAGTCGCTGTGCAGTGATGACCCGGATGCCCGGCGTGGTGCCCGGCTGGTGGCCGAGTTTCAGGCCAGCGATATTGATTATTCCCCGGAAACGATTGTCTGGCATCTTGACCCGGATGGCCGGATGGCTGTCATGCGGGGCGATGAGACAGAGGTTATCAAATACAGGCATATTATTCTGGCAACCGGGTCGATAGAACGCCCGATGCCGGTGCCGGGATGGACATTGCCGGGAGTTATGACCGCCGGTGCCGCGCAGGCGACGCTGAAAAGCGCCGGTATTGTGCCTTCAGGGCGGATCGCGCTTTGCGGCACGGGCCCGCTTCTGTATCTCGCAGCAGCACAGCTTGTCGAGGCGGGTGCAGACGTTCGCATTCTTGTTGATACGCAACAATCGGGACGCCTCAGGGCGGCGCTGTCTGCGCTGCCCGCCGCGCTGACCGCACCGGATTACCTTTTGCGCGGAATCCCCCTGCTACGCGCCCCGGCGAATGCTGGTGTCGAGGTGGTCCGGTCGGTTAGCGGTCTGAAGATTAACGGTGATGACCGGGCGCAATCGGTGTCATGGGATGCCGGGGGCAAGACCCGTACGGAAGACGTCGACTGGGTGCTGCTGCATCAGGGAGTTGTGCCGAACATCAACCTTCAGCAGGCAGCCGGATGCGATATCTCCTGGAATGAACGACAGCATTGCTGGCAGCCGGTCCTGGATGACTGGGGCGTAACCAGCCAGCCGAAGATTTCCGTTGCCGGCGATTCCGGCGGTATTCTTGGCGGTGAGGCGGCCCAGCATCTGGGTAAGATCGCAGCCCTTGGCGCAGCGATGAAACTTGATTGTCTGAGCCCGGCTGCTGCGAAAGAACAGGCCGCGCCGGCCCATCGGTCCCTGCGACGCCTGAAGGCAATCCGTCCGTTTCTCGACATTCTGTATATGCCCGGACGTGAATACCGGATGGCAGGTCAGGACACGCTGGCCTGTCGCTGTGAAGAGGTCACAGGCGGCGAAGTACGGTCGGCCATCCAGTCCGGTTGTGCCGGTATCTATCAGATCAAGATGTATACCCGTTGCGGCATGGGCCCCTGTCAGGGGCGGATGTGCGGTCTGACCATCGCGGAGATGGTGGCCGATGAGACCGGCAAACCATTCAGTGAAGTCGGCGAGTTCCGCCAGCGCACCCCGGTCAAGCCGGTTCCCCTGACGGCGCTGGCGAAATTGCCGGATGCATTCTCGGATATGGAAATCGGCGATCAGGTCAGCGAGAAACCGGCAACAGCGGAGAAGGTGGCATGAGCCGGACAATGACCGCAGATGTCGTGATCATCGGTGGTGGTCTGCACGGTTGCTCGGCTGCCCTGAATCTGAGCCGGCGCAATCTCTCCTGTATCATTGTCGAGAAAGACCATGTCGGACGTCATGCCTCCAGCGCGAATGCGGGTGGCGTGCGGACCCTGATGCGTGATCCGCGGGAAATTCCGCTGGCGCTGGCCTCACTGGATCTGTGGCACGACATGCAGTCACTGGTCGATGATGATTGCGGCTTTGAAGAAACCGGACAGCTTCGGATTGCCGAAACGCCGGAAGACTTTGAAACTCTCAGGAAACGGGCAGAGCTGGTAAAAGGGCTGGGCCACAGCCATGAAGAGCTGATTGACGAGAAAGAGTTATACCGTCTGTTGCCCCATATGCGGCCGGGTTGTGTTGGTGGCCTGATTTGCCGCCGGGATGGATCAGGCAATCCGCTGATCGCCATGCGCGCCTTTCGGGCGGCTGTGCTGAAGGCTGGCGTTACGCTGCATGAGGGTGTGGCGGCGACGGGTGCCGAGCGGGCTGGTGAAGGCTGGCGGGTCAATACCACAGCGGGGCCGGTAGAGGCCGGTATGGTGGTCAATTGTGCGGGAGCCTGGGCAGACCGGGTTGCTGGCTGGTTTGGCGATCATATCACTGTGACACCGGCGGCTCCGATGGGGATGATTACAGCCCGTCTGCCGCATCTGGTCGGACCTGTTGTCAGCTCTGTCTCGCGATATCTGTCACTGAAGCAGTTCGAGAACGGCACGGTACTGATTTCCGGTCATCTGCGCGGTGATGCCGACCGGGACCGGAATATTGCGGCCCTGAAGATGGGGGACTTTGCAGAACGGGCACGGACGGTGCTCGACCTTTTCCCGCAGTTCAGTCAGGCGCAGGTTGTCCGGTTCTGGGCAGGTATCGAGGCGATCACCGATGACGGTTCTCCGATCATCGGACCGTCAGCGAATTCACCGAATGTCATTCATGCTTTCGGGTTCAACGGGCATGGCTTTGAACTGGGGCCGAAGGTTGGCGCGGTTGTCGCTGAAATCGCAGCAACCGGGGGCACCAACACGCCACTTGATGGCCTGACCATTCACCGGTTTCTGGACAACGCGAAAATGACTGCCACGCAGATGGCGAACAGCGAGGAGATAAAGATTGCCCAGGGTTAGTACAGTCGACCTGTCAAAACTGCCGGAAGATGTCCGTAACGTCGTCACCCGGCGGGGATACAGCAAGGTAGGAGAGCCAACCTGGGAAGCGGTTTCTGCACATTGCCCGCATCAGACCCGGCAGATGATGGAGCTGATGAGCAGCTTCTCCCGTCACGGCACCATGCCGAAGCGGTATATCGAAATCGCCATCGTCACGGTCTCACGGCTGAATGCCTGCCGGCATTGTGTCGGGCGTCACTCGGTCCGGCTGGGTGAACTTGGTCTGGCGCAAGTCACCGCCGAACGAATTCTGGAAGATGACTGTCCGGGACTGGATGAGACCGATTGTCTTGTCCGGGACTACGCGGTCGCCGTGTCGGAGAACTCAGCGCAGATGCGGGACAGTTTTGTCGAGCGGCTGAAACTTGTTTTCGACGAACCGCAGATTGTTGAACTGACCTGGCGCATATCGATCGCCGGGGCATTCAACCGGTTCAATAATGCACTGCAGATTGATCTCGATGAAGGTCATCTCGCGGTTCTGCTGTCGCAGGACGGTACGGCGGGCAATCTTCCGCCGTCTCCGGGCGATGACGAGGAGGAAGTGGCCATTTAGCTACTTGAGTGGGCGTCTGGCGGTCTGCCGGATGTCATGAATGACTTACATTCAACAACAGGGAGACATCGAATGACCTTACACAGATCTGTATTTGCTGTTGCCGCACTGGCAATGGGCCTCACGTCGCAGGCGGCTGTCGCCGAGACGATCATCTTCGCCGGTCCCGGCGGTAGCTGGCAGAAAGTCATGGAAGCCGAAGCCATCCGGCCTTTCGAAAAAATCTGTGGCTGTGATGTCCGGTATCAGGCAGGTACCTCGAATGAATCGCTGGCCCGCGTGGTCGCGACCAAGGGGAACCCTGAAATTGACGTCATGTATTCAGGTAACCTGCAGCAGGTTCAGGGCGCTAATCTGGGCCTGTTCCTGCCGCTGGATGAAACCAAGGTGCCGAACCTGAAGACGGTCTGGCCGAACCTGCGTACACCGGGCGACATCAACGCGAATCTCGGCGTAATCGGTGGCGGGCTGATCTACAATGCTGACATCTTCAAGGAAAAAGGGTTCGCGGCCCCGACGTCCTACAAGGATCTGGCCCGGCCGGAATTCAAGGGGCGCATTGCCCTGCAGCCGGCATCGAACAACTATGGTCTCGGACTGGTTCTGCTGATGGCCAAGGATGGCGGTGGCGGTGCCGACAATATTGATCCGGGCTTTGAGATGGCAAAGAAGCTGTCAGAAAGCGCCGCAGTTTACGCCCGTAATGCAGCCGACATGTCCCGTGGTTTCCAGCAGGGTACTGTCTGGATTGCCTGGTGGGGCGATGTTCGCGCCAATACGCTGGCGAAGACTTTCCCGGCTGCGAAGTGGGTAAAGGCGAAAGAGGGCATTCCGCCGATTTTCATGGGTGCATCTGTTGTAAAGGGCACGAAGGTCGAAGGAACCGCCTACAAGCTGATCGACTATCTTCTCAGCAAGGAAGTTCAGGAACGTCTGGCCGGCAAACTGTCGATTGGCCCGACGGTCACGACGGCAAAACTTGACCCGGCTGTCGCTGATAAGGTGATTGACGGCAAGGACGAAGTCGAAGCCCTGACGGACATCGACTGGAACATCGTGGCCGCCAAGAAGGCCGAATGGATCGAGCGGTGGAACCGCGAAGTCCAGCATCGCTGAGGAAAGAGTATCATGACCACGGTCCCGACAATTGCCCTTGAAGGGCTGACGAAGCGATTTGGCAATCTGACAGCCGTCGACAGTATCGATTTGCAGGTTTCGCAAGGCGAACTGGTAAGTCTGTTGGGGCCGTCCGGTTGTGGCAAGACAACGACACTCAGCATGGTTGCGGGTTTCCTCGATCCGGATGGCGGTGATATCCGGATCGAGGGCAACTCCGTCATCGGACAGCCTCCCAGCAAGCGTAATGCCGGGATGGTGTTTCAGTCCTACGCGCTGTTTCCTCATATGTCGGCTTTTGAGAATGTTGCGTTCGGACTGCGCGTCCGGAAGCTTCCCGGCGACGAGATTGATCGTCGGGTCAACGAAGCCCTCGGTCTGGTTCGTCTGGACGGACTTGGCGAGAGGATGCCGCGCCAGCTTTCCGGTGGTCAGCAGCAACGCGTCGCTATTGCGCGTGCGCTGGTTTACCGGCCCGGTGTTCTTCTGCTTGATGAACCGTTCAGTAATCTCGACGCCAAACTGCGTGTCGCGATGCGGACGGACCTTGTCGAGATTCAGAAAGAAACCGGCATTACCGCCCTGTTCGTGACCCATGACCAGGAGGAGGCGATGCATATCTCCGACCGGGTTGTGGTCATGCATGGCGGCCGTATTGAACAGGTCGATGCCCCCAGCAGAATTTACCGGCATCCGACCAACCGTTTTGTTGCTGATTTTCTCGGAGACGCCAATCTGGTTCAGGGCAGCTTTGTCGGTGCGGATGGCGACTTCGGTCGTATTGCGCTGAAAGGCAACGACATGATCGGGCGTCTGCCGAATGGCCGGAACAAGAAGGGTGATGATGTCTGGGCGATGATCCGTCCCGAACATATTACCATGACAGCAGCTGGTTCTGCGGGCGACCCGAAAGGTGAAAACCGGGTTGCGGGTATTGTCCGGCGACATGCACATCTCGGCGCATCGCATATCTTTGAAGTCGAGCAGGATGATGTCGTCTGGCGCGTCAAACGCCCGGACAGCCACGTTGCCCTGCCTGCGGTCGGTGATCCGGTGGACCTGACCTGGCGGGCTGAAGACGGAGTGGTTCTCTATGATTGATCGCCGGCTGCCTCCTGTCATCACCTGGCCGGCCATTGCCTTTCTGGCAGTGTTCCTGATCTATCCGATCGGCATCACGGTTGCGATCAGCTTCTGGGATTACCAGTCGATGCGCGGGATGGAACCGGCTTTTCTGAGCAAGAATTACCTGAAGCTTCTGGCTGACTCTTATTATCTCGGCATTCTTGCCAATACGGTCAGGATCAGTGTGACGGTGACGTTGCTCTGCCTGATTATCGCCTATCCGCTGGCCTTCTGGATCACCCGCCTGAGTGGCGTGATGCGGGCGCTGGCGACTTTTGCCGCTCTGGCACCGCTGATGATCTCGGTGGTGATCCGGACCCTCGGCTGGGTGACCATCCTGGCGGATGACGGGGCAATCAACGGTTTCCTGCTGTGGGCCGGAATCGTCGAACAGCCTTTGCGCCTGCTCTATAATGAATTTGCCGTCATCCTCGGGCTGACCGAGGCATTGCTGCCGTTCATGATCATCTCCCTGCTGACATCGCTGCAATCTATCCCGCGAGATCTGTTTCATGCCGCGTCCATTGCTGGCGGCGGAGCCTGGACGATCTTCCGGCGGGTGATGCTGCCCCTCAGCCTGCCGGGTATTGCAGCCGGAAGCCTTCTGGTTTTTGCAATTTCCGTCAGTTCCTTCGTTACGCCGCGCATCCTGTCCGGTGGTTCGATACCGATGATTGCCAATCTGGTGGTCGATAACTTCCTGGTGACACTGAACTGGCCGTTCGGTGCAGCTGTCGGGATTGTGCTTGTTGCAATTGTGCTGCTGGTCTTTGCGGTTCAGCACTGGATTACCGAACGCATTCTGGGAGCCTACCGATGAACAGACGATTCAGCCCCGGAAACATCGCGCTGGTGACTGCGGCGGTACTGGCGATGGCCTTTCTGATTGCGCCGCTGGTTGTGGTTGTCGCCATCAGTTTCACCGCAAATTCAATTCTGCGATTTCCACCGGAGGGTTTTTCGTTTCGCTGGTATGAGGCGATTCTGGACCATCCGGAGTTCATCGAGGCCCTGTTCAACAGTCTCGAAATTGCAGTGATTGTTGCTGTGGTGTCGACATTGCTGGGCACCACGACAGCAATTGGCATCTTCCGTTATCGCTTTCATGGACGGACGGTTCTTCTGAACCTGATCTTGTCGCCGCTGATGCTGCCGCAGCTTATTCTGGCCATCTCGCTGCTGATCTGGCTGTCGCAGCTTGGTCTGACAGGGTCAATTCTGGCCATGCTGATTGCCCATGTGATTGTCACCCTGCCGTTTGTCGTGCGGCTGGTGCTGGTCAGTCTGGAACGGGTTGATCCGAATATCGAGCGGGCTGCCCAGATATCCGGCGCCAATCCGCTGACGGTTTTCCTGAAAGTGACGATCCGCCTGATTTTCCCGGGTATGTTCGCCGGTGCCGCCTTTGCGTTCATCATGAGCTTCGACAATATCGTGGTATCGCTGTTTTTCACCACACCACGGCTGATGACATTGCCGGTGGAGATTTACGCCTATCTGGAGAATGCGGATGACCCGCTGATTACATCCGTCTCTGCGGTCGTGATCTTCATGATTGTTGCCATGCTGATCGTCATCGAGAAGACGGTCGGTTTCTCAAACTCCTTCGCTTCTGTAGAGAAGGGCTGAGGCTCTACGGTCCGGCACCCTGCCTGATACGGGCCGGGGCCGGATCTGTCTGATGTGTGGTGCGCGCGGCCAGTTGTGGCCGGGCCGCAGATATCACAGCCAGGTAACCTGAAACAGAAACGCCATCACCTCGGAAGCAGCCCGGCAGATCAGCTATCTGCCGGGTTTGTGCTTACCTGCCTGAAAGGGTCGGGTCGAGGCGATCGCGAAGCCAGTCACCGACGATACTGATCGACAGGGTGGTCAGGAAGATAATCATCCCCGGCAGGACGGCGATCCACCAGGCTGTCAGCAGATGGACGCGACCGGCACCCAGCATCTGTCCGAGGCTGGTCAGTGGTGGCCGGATGCCGAGGCCAAGGAATGACAATGAGGTTTCCAGCAGGATTGTCTGCGGGAAGTTCAGGGTGAACTGGACAATCAGCACGCTCAGGATATTCGGCAGGACATGGCGCATATAAATACGCGCCGGTGATGCGCCGAGTGACGAGAGAGCGACGGCATAGCCATGCGTGTTTGCCTGTATCACCATGCCGCGGGTCAGGCGGGCGAAGACTTCCCAGCCATAGACACCCATCAGCAGAATAAACAGGCCAAACCCGCCGCCAAAGAAGGCCACAACGGCCAGGGCGATAAGGATGAAGGGCAGGGATGCCTGAACATCCACCATCATCATGATGACTTCTTCGACATATCCCCGGAAATGCGCGGCAATGAAGCCCAGCAGGGTGCCGAGCATGGCACCGATTGCCGTACCCGCCAGCGCCACCATGATTGAAAAGCGAATGGCATAGATCAGGCGGCTCAGGATATCCCGACCGAGTTCATCCGTTCCCAGCAGGAACTGGCTGCTGCCACCCATGAAGACAGGTGGCTTCAGACGGTTGAGCAGCGACTGGGTACGATAATCGTAAGGGGCAATCAGGTCGGCGAAGATGAAGATGAAGGCGATGATTGCCAGAAAGCCCAGTGCAATGATGACAATCGGCGGCCATCGATCTTCGCGGGGCTGATGCGTGGCATCTGCTGCGGTATCAATTGCCGGTTTCGGCGACAGAATGCGTTTCAGAAAGCCCGCCATTTTCTATTCCTTGTCTGCGGTGCTGGAGGCGCGCACACGGGGGTCGATCAGGCCGTAAAGCAGGTCTACCGCCAGATTGACGAAGACCATTGATGTGGCAACCATGATCAGAATTGTCTGTACCAGTGCGAGGTCACGCGACGAGACGGCAGTCACCAGCAGTCTGCCGACACCGGGCCAGGCAAAGACGGTTTCGACAACAATCGAACCGGCAATCAGATCCCCCAGTTTCAGCCCGGCGATGGTCACCACCGGAATTGCCGCATTGGGCACGGCATGCCAGTTGATCCGGCGCGCATAGGGAACCCCCTTGGCACGGGCAGATGTCATGTACTGCTTGTTGAGAACTTCCAGCATGGCCGAGCGTGTGAAGCGGGCGAAGGTGCCGGCGAAATGCGTTCCCAGTGTGATTGCCGGCAGAATGACATGCATCAGTGTGCCACTGCCGGAACTGGGCAGCAGGCGCAGATACAGCGAAAACAGCAGGATCAGCAGGATTCCGAAGAAGAAATTCGGAACACTGAACCCGAAAACCGCGAATCCCATCACGAATCTGTCGATAGGCTTGTTGCGGTTCAGGGCCGAGACGACCCCCAGCGGAATGCCAAGAAACAGGCCGAGAGAGAACGAGACGCCAGCCAGCAGCAGTGTGTTGGGCAGGGCTGCGATAATCAGGGTTGTTGTCGGCGTCCGGTCAGACAATGAAATCCCGAAATCACCGGAAGCCAGCGCCCCGAAATAGGAGAGGTATTGCTCCCACAACGGCCGGTCGAAACCGTATTTCTTGGTATAGTAGTCGACGACTTCCTGAGATGCCTCGTCTCCGACCAGCGCCTCAATCGGGTCGCCGGAGAGATGCAGGACTACGAAGGCAAAACTGATCACCAGCCAGATCGTGAACAGCGCCCGGCCAAACTTGACGAGGAAAAGGTTCAGATTCATCGGATTTAACTGATTGCGCCGGAATGGATATAGCCGACACCGTTGGTGGTGCTGCGCCGGATCGTCATGACACCGGCCCGGCCCTCAACCGAGAACTGGTCGCTTTTATGAACCGGGTCTTCGGTATTGCCGTGCAGAGCCTCGGTCACGACACGTCCTTCCATTGCCGCAGGCGCTTTCAGGCCCAGCAGATGCAGGACGGTCGGTGCGACATCAATGATGCCGGTCGGAACCTCGCTGACATGGTTCTGCCGGAAGGCCGAGCCACCAAACGCCATGAGGTTATTCATTTCGCGGCGGTGCAGGCCGCTGTGAATTGATCCGCCATCCGGCATGTCGCCCTGAAAGAAACAGGTGCCATCGACACCGGCCGCATTCAGACGGTCATCAGATCGCATGATGTAATACAGATCAGCCGACCGCTGGTGGTCGTTGGACAGAAGCGCCCGTGACAGGGTGCCGGGGATAACGCCTTCGACGCCATTCCGGTCAGCACTGAACATCAGCCCGCACCACGGTTGTTCGGCAAGGCCGGCGGCCAGTCGTTCTAGATGCTTCTGGTCGTCGTTCATGGAACGGATGGCACCCATATAGCCAATTGCGCCGACCAGAGTGTCATCATTCTGGCCAATGCTGAAGCCGGCTGCTTTCAGGTCGGGGGCGACAGTGACCCGCTCGCGTGCGGTCAGATGGCCGTGGTCCGAGACCACCAGAATCTGAACATTTTCACCACCGGCACCAGAATCTCTCCAGTCCAGAAGACGGGCGAATTCACGGTCCAGTGCCTGCAAGGCAGAATTTGCTTCCGGTGAGCCAAGCCCCTTGTGGTGGAAGGTCAGGTCCGGATCATTGTACCAGAGGATCGTTACATCGGGCTGGTATTCAGGGAATACGCCTTCGATGAACATGGTGGTCTGCTGAACCATGCGTTCCGAATTCGGTTTGCCCTCGGCCGCAACCGGGCCGAAGCGGGTGAGCATGCGCTTTGCAAAATCATCCGGCTGGCTGGCATCCCAGTCCCGCAGGCAAATCGCAGGCTGGCCGTTTTTTGCCGCCCGGGGATTGACCAGATGGGTTGTACCGGCGCTGCCTGAACTGACGACAGCCATTCGCAATCCTGCTTCGGCGATGGCTTCGCCCAGTGTTGTTGTGGTGACGTAACCGCCATCATAGGCAGCTTCCGCCGCTTCGATATCCGGGAAAAGTCCGGTATGGATCATGCGTCCGCCAGCCACGCCCGGATCAAAATACTTGTTTGAGATGATGCCATTCCGGCCAGGTGTCGCCCCGGAGCCGAGCGCCGCCGAGTTAACCCGCGTGGCAGATGGGAAAACTGAAGAGCTTTCCGGGCAATCAACGCCCTGATTCATGAAACGGCGCAATACCGGCATGTTGGCATGATCGATCAGATCACGTCGCATACCATCAAGAACAACAACGAGAAGGACAGGTTTATCGGTCATGTGACGGGTTCCAGTGCGAGTTGATCAATCAGGGTGGGATTGTTGAGCAGGACGGCACTTACCTGCCGTGCCGCAAGTTTGCGCAGTCGTTCCAGCGGAATATCACCGGTTGGGTCTGGCGTGCCGCGACCGCCGACGGTGATCCATATCGGTACTTTCGGGGCAATCCTGTCTTCGAGTTCCGGGGTGAACTCACTTTCCCAGATGCGAACCACGCTGGCACCGGCGTCAATCCACCGGTCTGCCTCGGAATAATCTGACAGCATGGCGATGCAGTGAGCTGCGGGGGCCATCTTCCGGGTTGCGCATAACTGGTCGTAGGAACGGACACCGAACCAGGTATTTGCCATCTGCCCGGCGGCCATCACACAATCCAGCAGGGCGAAGGTCATGGCATCGTCCTGCAATTTGATGTCGAGCATGATGCCGCATTTCCCGTTCACCAGATTCAGCAGCTCTGGCAGGGTCGTCAGGCTTTGACCATCCCCGATCCGGATGTCACGAAGTTCACGGGTCGTGCAATCTGCAACCATACGGTCGTCGCCGGTCAGCCGCTTCAGGTCAGGATCGTGCAGGCAGAAGATATCTCCATCCTTGCTGAATCGTGTGTCGGCTTCGACCATATCGGTTCCGGCGCGCATGGCTTCAGCATGGGCGGTCAGTGTGTTTTCCGGGAATTTCGATGAGTAGCCGCGATGGGCAATACTGAGCGGCCGGTTCATATGGCATCCTTCAGGTCTTCGGCGTGGTGACAGGCGGCACGATGGCCAGTCGCCAGATCGCGCAATTCAGGTATTTCCCGGCTGCAGATGTCGGTCGCGAACGGACAACGTGTGTGGAAACTGCAACCGGAAGGCGGGTTCAGCGGGCTCGGGGGATCGCCTTTCAGAACCAGTCGTCGCGGTGTTGGCGGGACGGTGGTTTTGGGGACTGCCGAAATCAGCGCCTTGGTGTAGGGGTGAAAGGCCCGGTCATAGACATCGCCGGTCGCACCTTCCTCGACAATCCGGCCGAGATACATCACGGCAGTCCGATGGGCGAGTTGCTTCACAACCTTCAGATCGTGCGAGATGAACAGATAGGCGATGCCGGATTTTTGTTGCAGATCAGCCAGCAGTCGGGTGACGGTGGCCTGCACAGAAACATCCAGTGCGGATACCGGCTCGTCGCAGACCAGTAATTTCGACTTCAGGGTGAGTGCGCGGGCAATTACGATACGCTGTGCCTGACCGCCACTGATCTGATGCGGGTAGCGGGTGGCAATCTCGGCATCCAGCCCGACCGCGTCGAGCATGTCGATGACGAGGTCGTCGCGTTCCTGCGGCGCGGCGATATCGTGGATATCCATTGCCTCGCGGATTTGCGGGCCAACCCGTAACCGGGGGTCAAGAGCCGCCAGCGGGTTCTGAAAGATCATCTGAAGATCCCGGCGGAAGGGCTTCATGCCGCGTGCGTTGAGTGCAGAAATTTCGGTTCCGGCAAAATGGACGGCCCCGTATGTCGGCTGGTCAATCCCAACCACAATGCGCCCGAGTGTCGACTTCCCGCAGCCGCTTTCGCCGACAATGCCCAGGGTCTCGCCGGGGCGGATGTAAAGGTCAATACCGGCGACGGCCCGGACCGACTGCCGTGCGGCAAACGGATGGCGGCGGGGTTTGCGGTAATGCCGGTGCAGCCCGGTCACGCTCAGCAGTGGTTCAGTGGTGGCGTTCATGCGATGGCTGCCTGATGCTGGTAGACTGGCGACGGGGCTTCAAGGCGCGGGACGAGGTTCATCAGTTCCCCGGTATAGGGATGTTCCGGGTGATTGAAGATGGCGTCTGTGGTTCCGGATTCGACGACGACGCCATGCCGCATGACGACAACACTGTCAGCCGTTTCGGCGACAACACCGAGGTCATGTGTGATGAACAGCATCGACATGCCAAATTCACCTTTCAGACTGCGAAGCAGTTCGAGTATCTGTGCCTGAATCGTGACATCCAGTGCGGTTGTCGGTTCGTCGGCGATCAGCAGAGCCGGACGACAGGCAAGGGCGATGGCGATCATCACCCGCTGGTTCATGCCGCCGCTCAGCTGATGCGGATATTCACGCAGTCTCTGACGGGGTTCGGGAATGCCGACAGCGTCAAGCAGTTCGGTGGCGCGCTGTTGCGCGGCAGCGCCGGACAGGCCCTGATGCAGATGAAGACTTTCAATGATCTGGTTGCCGATACGATGAAGCGGGTTCAGCGAGGCGACGGGATCCTGAAAGATCATGCCGATATCGCGGCCCCGGATTTTCTCAAGATCATTTTCCGATTTTTGCAGCAGGTCATCACCCCGGAACAGGGCTGTTCCGCCGCTTACCCTGCCATTCTGTGGCAGCAGCCCGAGCAGTGCCTGACAGGTCACGCTTTTACCGCTGCCGCTTTCTCCGACAATGCAGAGTGTTTCACCTTTTGCGATGGAAAAGGCTGTGTCCCGGACGGCATGCACCGGCCCTTCGGTCGTGCCGAAAGTGACATTCAGGTTTTTGACTTCAAGAATATTGGTCATGAAATTGTCCCGGACGCCGAAACCATCTGGCTGCGGCGTCCGGGATGCTCCCTCGGAAATTTCGCCGGTCTTAGTTGATGGCGAAGTTGTCAGGACGGAAATCCATGTAGAACAACGTGTAGGGTGTCCACTCGATGTTCTTCTTCATGGCGTAGGTGGTCAGCGGATTGTAGAGCATGGTGATCGGCATCTCGTCTTCGAAGATGTCGAGCATCCGGGCAAACTTGGCCTGACGCTCTGTCATGTCGGCGGTCTGCAGCAACTCGTCCGCAAGCTTGTTGTATTCAGCCGGTGCCCCGAAGAACTTGTACTTCTTCTGGATCGCAGCATTGGGACCATAGAGCGGCAGCATGGCACCGGCCGGATCCGGAATACGATAGGTGTTGGACCAGGCATAGATCTGGGAACCCTCGGCCCGGACAGCCTTGAAGCTTTCAACGAAATCGAGTTCCACGTTAACGCCGACTGCCCGCCACATTTCCTGAATGATCTGTGCGGCCTCGACATTGTACGGATAGTAGTTCGGGATCAGGCGATAGCTGATCTTCTCACCCTTGTAGCCGCTTTCTGCGATCAGCTTTTTGGCTTTCTCGACGTCAGTGACATAACCGGGACGATCCTTCACATACATCGCACCGAACTTCTCAAGCTGGTGGCCTTTCGGTGTGTAGGTCTTGCCGCGCCACAGGGCATTAATCAGTGCGCTGCGATCAATTGCGAGGCTGAGGCCCTGCCGCAGTTTCTTGCTGCCCATCACCGGGTCAGAGGTGTTGAAGACAAGGACATGCGTATTGTCGAGAACAACAGATTCCTGCTTGATGTCGTCATAGCGGTCGATGACATCCCACTGGTCCGGCGTCAGGTCGACAACGATGTCGAATTCACCGGAAACCAGGCCGGAAATGCGTGCGGCAACTTCCGGAACAGCCTTGAAGTTGATGCTGGCAGCAGCAGGCTTGCCACCCCAGTAGGCATCGAACGCATCAAGTTTGATGTGGTCATTCTTCTGGTAGCTGGCGAATTTATACGGACCCGTGCCGACCGGATTCCAGTTCATCGCCTTCGAGGCTTTGTCCATCCAGACGGTGTAGTCGACGCCGGCTTCCTTATGCGCATTCCAGGCTTCATCGCAGACGATGAAGGAGGTGTAGCTGGACAGCAGAAGCTCAAGTGCGGCATCCGGTCCTTCGGTGGTGAAAGCGACCTTGTAATCACCCAGTTTCTCGACACTGGTCAGATGCGAGAAATATTCACGGCCTCTCGCATAGTAGGATTTTGGTCCCCAGAGGCGTTCAGGATCAAAGGTCGACAGAACGTCATCGGCATTGAACGGGTTGCCATCATGGCAGCTGACGCCCTGACGCAGTTCAAGTTCAAGCCGGTTCGGGGCTGTACGGGTCCAGGATGTTGCCAGACCGGGTATCAGCTTCGCGGCACCGCCTTTTGTCTCGCTGGCAAAGTCCCGGCGGATCAGGGTGTCATAGATCGAGTAATAAACACGGGTGTCCACGGTGCCGGTCTGTTCGACAGGGTCGAGGCCACGGGCAAGCTTGTTCACGGCAACAGTGATGGCAGGTCCGTCAGCAGCTTGTGCGGCTTGCTGGGCTGTCACTGTCACGGTCAGGGCTGCGGTCAATGCCGCGGCGCCCAGTCCGGCTTTCAGATAGTTACGAAACATCATTCTCTCCGTTTTGCTTTTGGCAGTGTGAGGCGTCAGTGTTCGTCGTCCGTTTCTCTTGTCGGATCGGCGGGTTTCGTCGCAGCAGGTTCCCCGGATACGGCGAAATGGCGGGCCAGTGTCGACAGTCGTTCCAGCGCTTCGATTGATCGACCGTCATCACAACGGGACAATTCGAGGATCAGCGCATTACAGATCGCCATCGGCACGGTAAGGGATTGTGAATCGAGATCTTCGCCGCGTGATGCGGCAAGCAGGATGTCTGGCTTTGGTCGAACGGCGAGGCCAGCCAGATCAGAGATCAGCAGACAACTGGCACCCACATCACGGGTATAGGCAAGCAGCCGGTCCAGCCGTTCCGCAGGACGCCGGAAGGCACAGACAACAACGACATCTTCGCGGCGCATCGACAGCAGAACGTCGGAGGCCTGCCAGTCGAGATGCTGGAGTTCAACCACATCATATCCGGACCGCGTCAGCCGGCGGGCAAACAGGTTGGTCAGGGATGAGGCATGACCCTGGCCGAACAGGAAAATTCGTCTGGCATCCCGCAGCATTTCAGCGGCAGAAGTCATGGTTGTGTGGTCGATCTGTTTTGGCAGAGACATCAGGGTACGTACCTCGCTCTCGACCAGTGCATCGAGAATCGAGCCTCTGGCCATACGGTCCAGTCGCCCCCGGATACGGCCTGCGGCGGAATCGACTTCAGAGATGACCTCGTTCCGCAGATGGGCTTTCATCGTGCGGTAGCTGTCAAAGCCGAGCTTTTGAGCAAGCCGGCCGGCAGTGCTTTCATGGACACCGGCGCGTTTCGCCACGGTCACTGCGGGCAGAAAGCTGCTTTCGACCGGATCGACAAAAAGGACAGCCAGCAACCGACGGTCTGCATCCGTCAGCTTGCCACCATACTCCTCGACGATCTCTCTAAGGCCCAAAGTGCATACCCCCTATGCTACCGGACAGGTTTGAACCTTACGCCCGATTTGGTTTTCGTGCAAGAAAACTTGCATGAATGGATTTTTACGCAATTTATGTTGCTGTTTTATGGCAGCGAAATGACGGGGGAATTACAAATGAAAATTTTCAGAGATATTTGTTCCGGCTGACCTATTGTCAGCCGGTCGCCCGTGATCAGAACGGGCGACCGGTCAGGGTCGGGCTTCAGGCTGCGACTTTCGGCCGTGCATTGAAGAAGACAAAGATAGTGGAACCGGCAACGGCGCCAGCAATCCAGTACAGCCCATCGATAGCCGGCCCAACCGTGGCTGTCAGGGCAATCAGGGAGGTGGCGCCGAGCAGGATACGTGTTGCCGCGTTGAGATCAGCCCGCCAGTAGCCGGTGATCGCCAGTTGCATGGCGGTGAAGCAGATAAACAGCGCGAAGACATCGAAGATAATCTCGGCGATGCTGTCATCCAGCAGACTGCCGAAGGCGAAGACGAAGGGGATGATGTAGAGGGCTTTTGCAAGTTTGACGCATTCCCAGCCGGTTCGCATCGGATTGGCATTGGCGATACGTGCGCCGACAAAGGCCGTCATGCAGATCGGTGGCGTGATGGTCGAGTCCTGGGCGAACCAGAAGATGATCAGATGGGCAGCCAGCGCCGACATGCCGAGATCCTGCAGGAAGGTCGCCCCCAGCGCCGCAATAATGACGTAAGAAGCGGTGACGGGCATACCCATGCCGACGACATAGCTGATCAGGCCGATCAGAACGATGGCGATGAACATGGAGCCACCGGAGAAGTCGAGCAGGATGGAGGTGATCTTGATCAGCAGTCCGGTCTGGACCGTTACCCCGTAAATAATTGCCGCACTGGCCAGCAGGGCAGAAATGCTCAGTGCAACGCGGGTGCCGGTCTCAAGGGTAACAATGATCTTCTCCGGGCTGATGCGGGTTGCCTTTCGCATCATGGCGACGGCGAAGGTCGCAACAACACAGGCACCGGCCGAAAAGAACGGTGTGAAGTCCATCAGCAGGAGAGTAATCAGCAGACCGACTGCAGCCAGAATATGCCAGCCCTGTGCCAGGGCATCACGAATACGCGGCAGTTCTGACCGGGGTAGGCCCTGCAGGTTGCGCTGGGCTGCCTTGACGTCGGTGAAGATATAAATGGCGACGTAGTACAGCAGTGCGGGTGCAATGGAATAGGCGAGAATTTTCCCCAGAGGTTCGCCGGTCAGGCTGGCCATGATGAAGGCGCCCGCACCCATCAGGGGCGGGGTCAGGCCACCACCGACAGAGGCGACAACTTCGATCGCCGCGGCTTCATGAGGTTTGTAGCCGGTTCGTTTCATCAGCGGGATGGTCATGGCACCGGTGGTGGCGACGTTGGAGATTGAGGATCCGGAAAGCATCCCCATCAGTGCAGAGGAAATGACTGCAACCTTGGCCGGGCCGCCGCGCCGGTGACCGGCAATGGCCATCGCCAGATTGGTGAATACGGCGTCTCCGCCGGTCGCACGCAGCAGTGAGCCGAACAGCAGGAAAGCGAACAGGAAGGTCGCCATGATGCCGGTGATGAAATTGAACAGGCCGCTGGTGTCCATATACAGCGTCTCGATCAGTTCGCTCAGCGGCACACCGCGATGCTGGAACAGACCGGGCCAGTAGGGGCCGGTGACCGCATAGGTGATGAAGAACAGATTGAGCCCGACAATGATGCTGCCGACGGTCCGGCGGGTGGCTTCGGCCACCACGATAAGCGCCAGAATACCGAGTATGATATCGCCGATTGCGACATCATCATAGCCGACATAACGATCGAGAAAACGATCCTGGGACCAGAATGACCAGGCAAAGCAGACGAGGGCTGTCACCGCGAGCAGGATGTCCAGCAGGGATGGCTTGTTGCGGCTGGCCGCCCGGTATGCGGGATAAAGCAACAGCGTCAGCGGCACCGTAAACATCAGATGCAGACTGCGTGTGGCGATTTCGCCAATGGTCGCCGTAAAAGCGAAGTAGAGCGTGATCAGCGTCAGGGCGACGCAGGAGATGCGGACAAGGTGCCGCAGCCAGCCCGTGAAAACACGTTGTTCAGACGGGAACAGCCGTTCTTCGAACTCGGTAACGGAAACCTCCGCGACATCAAGTTTTGCTGTGAGATTGAGATGGTCAGCAGATGGCTTGGTGGTCATGGCAGGCCCGATCCATTGAGCAGAAAAAGGAGTGGCAGCGGACGGTTCATCCGCACGCTGCCACTATAGACAAGTCAGGAAGCTGAATGCTTATTTCATCCAGCCGCGTTCTTTGTAGTATTTTACGGCACCCGGATGTGTCGGGATCGGATGGCTGTCCGGCATATCTTCCGGCTTCCAGGTTTTGAAACCGCTATAGGCGGAGATCAGGCGGTCCTGATTTTCGGCCATGTCCTTGACCATCAGATAGACGATTTCGTCATCCATATCGGCGGAGGTGAAAATCGTTGTCGGCAGGTTCAGGGCGCGAACCGGCTTGTCCTGACCGGTATAGGTGCCGGCAGGAATGTCGAACTTGGTGTAACCCCAGTCCTTGACCATGCGGTCACGGATCTCGTCCGGCATATCAAACAGGTAGGAATCCCGTGCAGCGGTAGCCTGCTGCAGGTCACTGGCCAGCAGACCAACCGTGTTGGTGTAAATATCGATCTGGCGGTTCATGTAGGCGTCAAGCAGGCCTTCCTGTGCACCTTCCATCACGGTGCCGCCGGCCGCTTCGATACCCTTGAAGTCCGTGCCGTGCATTTCCATGATGCGTTCAATACCGAAAAGGTTCGATGAACCCTTGGCGCCGACGCCGATGCGAACTTTTGCGCCATTCTTGACCTGGGAAAAGATGTCTTTCGGCACGTCACCGGCCATTGAAATCTGCACGGTATTTGCCACGACGTTGGCGATGGTGCGCAGGTTTTTCATGCCTTCCTTCGGCATAACCGGATTGTTGCCGTCATAGATGGCGCGCAGGAACGGGCCGTATGACAGACCGAAGTCAGCCTTGCCGCTACCCACTGCGAGCGGATTGCCGATGGCTCCCTTGCCGGGGATGGTGCTGACAGGCTGGCCGTCATAATGCTTGTTGACGAGTTCCGAAATTGCCGTGGCGGTCGGGAACCATGTGCCGGTCGGGCCACCCGAAATAAAGGTGGCAATGGCGTGCTTCTTTTCCTGTGCAGCAGCTGGCGCAACGGTAAGTGCAATTACGCTGGCTGACGCAAGAATAAGATGTGTAAGTTTCATGCTTGATCTCCCTCATTGAGACTGTCCGACCAGAAGCAACACTGGCGCACAGATCGATTTACCTTGGGATCCCCGTTTCCGGGTCTGATCCCCGTTTCCGTCTGCTCATCTCTGACAGCGCCGCTGCAATTACCGGAAAGCTGTTCCGCCCGGTAATTCTGCACGCGCTCCCCTCCACTCCACGAGAGCCGGTCCCATTGTTTTAAACACGAACGAATGTTTTGTATACAAAAATATGTATCTGCAGTCCCGTCGTTGATTCAGAACCGTCCGCAATCGACTTTCATCTTCTCGCCGGTCGTCGCCCCTGATGCGGCTGAGGCGAAGTATAGCGCGGCATAGCCAACCTCATGCGGGTCGACCCAGCGTTTCAGGGCTGCCGGATCGGTGTAATTTTCACGAATGATCTCGGCGACATCGCGTCCTTCGCGTTTTGCCCGCTGTTCAAGAATGCGATCCATATTGCCGCCGGAGACGGCGCCCGGCAGCAGGGCATTGACCCGGACGCCATGTGGGCCGACTTCGCGGGCAACGGCTTCCGTCATGCCAACAAGGGCAAATTTCGAGGCACTGTAGGCTGTCCGCATGGGATAGCCCTGAATGCCCATCAGTGACGACATGTTGACGATGCTGCCGCTGCCCTGTGCGGTCATGATTTTCGCAGCAGCTTTCATACAGTGGAAGGCGCCGAACAGGTTCACTTCCATACAGGCGCGCCAGGCGTCGATATCCACATCTGCGACCGGTGCAATGGGACCGGGACCGCCAGCATTATTGATCAGGATGTCGACCTTGCCGGTAATCTTTGCGGCTGTTTCAAACAGGGCTTCAACCTGTGCGAAGTCTGAAACATCACAGTTGACGGCTGTGCCCTTCACCCGTTTGGCAACTTCGGTGATGGTTGCGTCGGTTCGTCCGGCAACAACGACATGGGCACCGGCGGCTGCCAGAACTTCGCAACAGGCTTCGCCGATCCCCGTTCCGCCACCGGTAACAATGGCGACCTGTCCGTCAACGCGGGTCTGGCTGGCGATGTCGATCATAACTGTATTTCCTTTGTAAAGTCGCGGGCAGGGTCGAACAGGGGAAGTTCGGTCTCCCGTCCCAGAATGAAGTCACCCATCAGCTTGCTGATAAAGGGACCGATGGTGTAGCCGCCGCGCACGCATCCCAGCAGGAAGGCGCCCTCAACACCAGGTGCCGCACCGGCAAGTGGATAGAAATCGGGTACATTGGCTTCGAACCCGGTCCATGAGCGGACGATACGGAGCTCTTTCAGGCCGGGAACGGCATAGCGTGCCAGCCGCAGGTTTGGCAGAACGCTTTCGGCATCAACCCGGCCCCGGTTACCACCCTCTCCGGGTTGACCAAGACCTTGCCAGCCGCCGCCGATCAATACCGTGCCATTGCCTTTCTGTTTCAGGGTCAGCAGGCCGGTTGCATGACCGATCACACTGCTGACAAGACGTGGTCCCCGCTCGGTGACGGAGACGGTATTCACCCGTGCGCGAACCGGCAGGTCCAGACCAATCATGCCAGCCGCCTGTTTCAGCCAGCCACCGCAGGCCAGCAGCAACCGTCTGGCATGAACGGGGCCGGTTGATGTCTGTAAGGTGAAGCCCGGTTCGTCCCGGTGAATTTCTGCAACAGAACAGTGTTCCCTGACATCAATATTGGCCGCTTTGAGACGGTGGCGGTAATAGCGCCCGGTCAGGGATGAATTGGCAAAACCGTCAGACGGACACCGGGACGCGGCGACAACTTTCCGGCAGAGGCCGGGTTCACGAACCGCAACCTCATTTGGTGAGATGAAGCTGATGGGAGCACCTGCTTCCTGCTTCATGGTCATGCGTTCATGGAGCAGGTCCGCTTCCCGGTCAGTAAAGGCCAGGGTGTAGCCCCCGGTCTCCCGGTAATCGACCTCGGCGCCCATGCGTTTCCATTCCTGATGGCCGCGCAGGGCATAGGGCATCAGTTTGACACGCTTGATTTGCAGGCTGAGTGTCCCGGCATTCACGCCGGACGCTCCCTGTCCGATATCTCCCTGTTCCAGCAGGACCACCCGCATGCCACCTTCGGCCAGTCGCAGGGCAGCGCCACTTCCCATGATGCCGCCACCGACAACGGCAATATCGTAAATATCACTCATAGCGGGGCCGGTGCCGGAATTGGCAGTTCGTCATAATCAAAATCTGACGCCACCACCTCAATCGCCAGTGGGCGCAGGGGAGGACGCCCGGTGGGTAATCCGATGTCCTCAACCCTGCGACCGGTCAGCCGGGCCGTCAGCATGGCGGCGGTCTCCTGACAGAAGCGGCCGCCACAAGGGCCCATACCGCAGCGGGTGTCGGACTTCAGGGCATTGGGGCTGATACCACCTGATGTGATGCCGGCTTCGACATCAGCGCGGGTCAGTCCCTCACAGCGGCAGACAATTGTCTCCGGCGTGATCTGGTCGAGAATGCCGTCCCGGGGGATGGCGAGTGATGTCATCGCCCGACCGAAAGCACTGACTGAGCGGAGATTACCTGTTGCTGATGAATGTGGGGGCCGGGCTTTGTCTGTGAGATCAGCCAGCACCGCCAGCGCCGTATTCCGCCCCCGTACAGGAGCCGCCGCGGCACCCAGAATACCCGCACCGTCGCCACAGGCGTAAATACCGGCAATGCTGGTCCGGCCCAGATCATCAGTTGTCACATGCCAGCCGCCCAGCGCCGGGTCATGGTGATGCCGGCAGTTCAGCATGCGGGTTGCTTCGGTCGCGGGAGCCAGGCCATGCCCAAGACAGACCGCATCGACATCAAATGAACGGGTGGCTTTGGTATCTGCTGGCTTCCACTGGTCATCGACGGGTCCAACCTCGACCCGTTCCACCTTGCCATCACCTGTGATGTTCCGGATGCCATGGCGGTAGAGCAGGGGGATTCCGGCCGCCCGGAGTCTGGCAAGCCATCCGGCGCCACGCAGGGCAAGGTCTGGGCGTCGCAGCATCTGTGGTATGCGTTTTGACCAGTCGGCAAAGCCATTGAGGTCAGCAACAAAAGCAACCTCACCACCCTGACGGTGGATTTCATGGGCAACAAAAGGAAGCAGCGGGCCGACACCGGCAACCGCCACCCGTTGTCCGGGCAGGATCATCTGGCCCTTCATCAGCGCCGTTGCCGCAGCCAGCCCGATCACCCCGGGCAGGGTCCAGCCGGGGACAGGGAATATCCGCTCCTGTGCGCCGGTGGCCAGAACAACGGTTTGTGCCGTTATTGTCTTCGGGCCTTTGCTGCCGGTCAGGGCAACCATCCAGCCATCATCGACAGGCTGAATCTGCCATACCCGGTGATCGAACAGGCAAACCGCTTCGGAGGTGGAAAGCCTTTGCCGCAGGTCGTCTCCGGCGCGGGATTCCGGTGTCGGCGGTGCTGACAGAATGGCCGGGCTTTTTGCCCGCCAGACCTGCCCGCCTGCTGCTTTCTGCTCATCAATGATGATGACGGAGCGTCCGGCCGATGCGGCTTCGATAGCGACCGTCGCACCGGCGGGTCCGGCACCGACGACAAGAACATCAATGATGGCCGTCTGTTGTTCAGCCATAGATCACCCGACCAAGGACAAGACCTTCGCGGACTTCAAGACGACAGGATTCAACCCGCTGACCATCTGCGTTGACGATGCATTCCTGACAGACGCCCATGGCACAGAAGACCCCGCGGTCACCACCGTCAACCGGTGCGGTGCGGAGCGAAAGTTCACCAGCCGCCATCAGGGCAGCGGCGACACTTTCGCCCGCATGAGCTTCTATCCTGTTACCGTCAAAGGTGAAGCTGACCAGTTCTGACCGGCGGACGCCCCTGACAATGCGTGGTCCCCTGTTCATGCAACCCTGGCGATACCAAGGTCGTCGAAGCAGGCACGGATGCGATCAAGATCGGCCTCGCTGGCGGGAAGCACGGGGTCGCGGGGAATGCCGGCTGGCCAGCCGATGAGGTTGAGAGCTGCCTTGAAGGCGGCAGGCCAGGTGCCGATACCCATCAGCAACTCATAAAGTACCGTAAGTTTGTAATGCATTTCCCGCGCTTCGGCGCTGGCTCCGGCCTGCCCGATCTCGCCCAACCGGGCGGCATCCTTGCCGAGAAATTCAGGGCCGGTCGCGATGAAGCCCCGTGCCCCCAGCATGTAGGATGGCAGGATGTAATGGCAGGGGCCGGTCATCACACTCATCTTGTCGGCAAAGCGGTCGAGCAGATGGGTGTGATGGAAGAAGTCACGGTTTGATTCCTTGATGCCGATAACAGGTGCCGCATCACAGATCGCAGCGATATCGTCCATCGACAGGGAATAGCCATGTCGCCGGGGCGAGTTATAGGCGACCATCGGCAGGTCAACGGCGGCGGCAATCTTGGCATAACGTCCGACGATTTCTGCGCGGCTGCCTTTCAGGACATAGGTTGGCGGCATGGAGAGCAGGCCAACGGCACCATTTTCCTGTGCGGCGCGGGCATACCCCAGTGCGGCATCAATGGTCGGTGCGGAACAGCCACAGATTACCGGCACGCGCCCGGCAGATTTATCCACCGCAAGACGGACCAGACGACCACGTTCCGATGCCGAGACAGCCCAGCTCTCGCCGTTGTCCCCGGCGACGCAGATGCCGGTGGAACCGATATCGATCAGGTTCTCGACAATCTGGCAGAAGGCATCTTCCATAATTTCACCATTCTCGGCGAAAGGGGTCACAATCGCCGGCAACATGCCGTGCAGGTCCTGCTTGTTCATTGAGCGTTCCTTGTTCTCTTTTGCATTCGGTTTCTGTCTCAGGTCCGGTCGAGATGCCCGACGCGGATGCGATAGACCGCACCCTGCTGGGCCTCGACAATATAAAGGTAGCTGTCATCCGGACCGCCAAAGGTAACGGACGTAACCCAGAGACCGCCGGGCGTGCGGATTTCGGCGACAGGGTCGCCCATGGCGGTCAGCAGCCAGACCCGGCCGGCCTGTGCATGAGCAATTGCCACACGCCCCCGCTGATCCACGGCCAGTCCGTCCGGGCCGAGCCCTCCCGCAAGCTGTACCCACAATCCGGCCATCGGTTGCACCGGATCGGTCCATTCCGTGTTCAGACGCCAGACCGCATTGGCACGTGTGGCGGCAACGTAAACCAGTTTTCCGTCCGGGCTCAGCGCCACACCATTCGGGTAGGGCACATTCGACAATGGCTGTTGCAGCCGACCGTCAGCCCGGAGGACGAACAGCCGCCCGGTCGGGTCGGTCAGGCTGGTCCGGCCGGAATCGGTGAACCAGATGTCTCCATTCGCAGCGACGGCCAGATCCGATAAGCCGCGGAAGGATTCGGTGTTTGTGCTGGCGCAGAGGGTTTCGAAGA
Organism: Alphaproteobacteria bacterium HT1-32; assembly: GCA_009649675.1. NCBI lineage: Bacteria > Pseudomonadati > Pseudomonadota > Alphaproteobacteria > Alphaproteobacteria bacterium HT1-32. The sequence goes on from WJPL01000004.1 coordinate 133,303, forward strand.
TACCGGTTCCGGGATCAAAAGCCTGCAGGCCGAGCAGATAATCAACAAGTGCCAGCCGCCCGTCAGCCATCGGTTTGACCGCATGGGGCTGGCCTGCTGTCTGAGCTTCCAGATTCCAGACGCCCTGAGGGTTGATCGAGAATACCCGGCCAAAAGGAACATCGGTCAGCCAGAGCGACCCATCTTCAGTGAAGCAGGGGCCTTCCAGAAAGGAGTGCAATGTCTGGCCGGGGCGGGCCGCATTGACCCAGCTGTTCATTGGTCCGTCCCAGTGCAGCCTATCCGGCAGGACGGTCCAGACCTCGGCATCCAGCCGGATCGGAGCGGTAATCATACGACACCTTCCCGGTGCAACTGGCTGATTGCATCGCTGTCGTGACCCAGCGACCGGAGGATTTCATCGGTATGTTCGCCAAAGCCGGGGGGGCGCCGGTCAATTGCCGGGCCGTCATGCTCAAAGGAAAAGGCGGCGACCGGGGTGATGACCGGTGCCGTGCTGTCGCCCGGTCCGGCCTCGAACTGGTGAAGGAAGGGGCGTGCCCTGAGTTGCGGGTCGTGGGCGGCGTCTGCCAGCGGGCGGACAACCTCCGCGGCAAAGCCCCGTTGTTCCATCCATGCTTGCCAGTCGGTGGCGGTGCGCTGTCGCATGATCGGCTCCAGTGCCACTTTCATGCGTTCCGATCGTGCCCAGAGGTCTTCCCAGCAGTCCGTCTCGCCAAGGTCGTGCTGATCAAATCCTTCATCGGCAAGGGCCTGCCAGAAACGCCGGTTCTGGCCGGGGGTGAAGACGCCCAGCATGACTACGCCATCAGCGGTTTCGTAGGACTGGATCGTGGCTTCCTTGCCCCGGCTGGCTTTGATGGGATGAAGGGCCGCCGACATTTCCGGTGCCATCATGATCATGACCGTTTCCAGCATCGAACAGTCGATATGCTGCCCCTCACCATCGCGCTGCCGCTGAAACAGGGCTGCGGAGATCGCAAAGGCGGCGTTCATGCCGGCACCGTAATCAACAAAGGACAATCCGGGTTTGCGTCCGCCGGTCTGGGCAATCGCGCCGGACGTTGCCTGTATGACATTATCATAGGCGGCAACACCGGCTTTCGGACCCTGTCCGCCAAATCCGGTCATGGAACAGTAGATCAGGGCGGGGTTGATCTGACGCAGATCGTTGTAACCCAGCCCAAGCCTGTCCATTGCGCCGGTACGGTAATTTTCAAGGAAGACGTCAGCGGTCGCGACCATCTGACGCAGGATCTCGCGGCCTTCCTCCGATTTCAGATTCAGGGTCATGGCGCGCTTATTGCCGCCCTGTACCTGATAGTTCAGACCGCGAAGCGCTGCGTTCTGGTCCGGATCGGGACCGCGGCCACGGGCACAGTCCGGCTCGCCAGGCGGCTCGATCTTGATGACATCAGCCCCAAGCACAGCCAGCTGGTAAGCGCAGAATGGTCCTGCAAGGACATGGGTGAGGTCCAGTACCTTCAAACCCTCAAATGCACGTGACATCAACCCCTCCCGGTTTGCAGCGGCACCGCCTTAAACCTTTCATCTTGTTTTTTATACGTACGCATGTTTTATATATCAACCATTAAAACCCGAATGAGTATCCATATGTCAGCGCTTCTGCACAGGAGTCTCACCTCCGAATTACCGACGGTTGTGCGCGGTGAAGGCCCTTATCTGTTCGACTCGAACGGAAAACGATACTTCGATGGATCATGCGGCGCAGCAGTTTCCTGCCTTGGTCACAGTCATCCGAAGGTTGTTGAAGCGATCAGGGAGCAGGTCGGGCAGGTATCCTATGCCCATACTTCCTTCTTTACGAACGAACCGGCAGAGCAACTGGCAGCACATCTGATTGAGCGTGCGCCGGAAGGCTTTGGCAAGGGGCGGGCGATGTTTGTCGGATCAGGATCGGAAGGTGTCGAGGCGGCGCTGAAACTGACACGGCAATACTGGATTGAAAAAGGCCGGCCGGAACGCAGCAATATCATTGCCCGCGATATGGCTTATCACGGTAACACGCTGGGTGCGCTGGCTGTTGGCGGCCATATGGCGCGTCGCGCTCCCTATGCTCCGATGCTGATGAATGTCGGACGTGTCCCGGCCTGTTATCCTTACCGCCGTCAGGAAATCGGCGAGTCGGATGCGGATTTCGGCGTCCGGATGGCAGAGACCCTGCGGGATGAAATCGAGCGTCTGGGGCCGGAAACGGTTGCCGGATTTTTCGTCGAGCCGGTTTCCGGGGCGACGCTGGGCTGCGTTCCTCCGGCTCCGGGCTACTTCCGCCGGATTCGTGAGATATGTGATGCCTATGACATTCTGCTGGTCGCTGATGAGGTGATGTGCGGCATGGGGCGGACCGGAACGCTGTTCGCAATGGAACAGGAAGGCGTCTGCCCGGACATTATCATCGTTGCCAAGGGTCTGGGAGCCGGTTTCCAGCCAATTGCCGGGGTTCTGGCGCGCGAAAGCGTGATTGATGCGATTGAAGCCGGCAGCGGCGCACTGGCAAATGGCCATACCTATATGAGTCATGCGGTTGCCTGTGCGGGTTCCCTGGCTGCGCTGAAAGTGATTGAGGACGAGAACCTGCTGGAGCGGGTTGTCTATCTCGGAAAATATCTGCGGGCCGGGCTTGAAAGCCGTTTCGGCCAGCATGCCCATGTTGGTGATATCCGTGGACGGGGCCTGTTTCAGGCAATGGAATTCGTCACCGACCGTGAAACGAAGGAACCTTTCCCGAAAGAATTCGCACTGGCCGCCCGGTTCAAGGCAACCGCGATGCAGGCAGGTCTGGTAACCTATCCTTCTGCCGGTTGCGCGGATGGTGTGCTTGGCGATCACCTGTTGCTGGCCCCGCCCTATATCTCGACGGAAGAACAGATCGATAGCATGATCGATATTTGTGACGATGTATTGCGCCAGTGTCTGGCGGAACAGAAAACGGCGGCCTGATATGACAGATAAAACCATCCTGACCTGTGCGGTAACCGGCAATCTGACCATGCCGTCGCAGAATCCCAACCTGCCGATCACCCCGCAGCAGATTGCTGATGCGGCGCTGGAAGCAGCCTCGGCCGGAGCGGCGATTGTTCATTGTCATGTCCGCGATCCGGAGACCGGCAAGGGCTCAATGGAGGGTGCGTTATATGCTGAACTGGTCAGCCGCATTCGCGAAAAGAATACCGATCTGATCATCAATCTGACGACTGGTGAGGGTGGGCGTTTCATTCCGTCTGAAGATGAACCCCGTCTGGCGGCCGAAGGATCGACCCTTTGCCGTCCGGAAAGCCGTGTCGCGCATGTGGAGGCGCTGAAGCCGGATATCTGTACACTTGATCTCAATACCATGTGGTCGGGACGTGCGGCGGTGATCAATACGCCGGATAACCTGAAGATCATGGCAGAGCGGATTTATGCTGCCGGTGTGAAGCCGGAGTTCGAGGTGTTTGATTCCGGGGATGTTCAGTTGATGAATCATTTCCTCGACATGGGCATTCTGAAATCCCCCCCGATGGTGCAGATGGTGCTGGGTGTCCGCTATGGTGCCATCGCCTCGCCGGAGACCATGATGTATCTTCGCGGTCTGCTGCCTGCCGGATGCGACTGGGCCGGGTTCGGTATTGGCCGCAATGCGTTTCCGATGGTCGCGCAGGCTTATCTGCTTGGCGGGCATGTTCGGATCGGCATGGAGGATACCGTGCATATCAGCCGTGGCGAGCTGTGCCGGGGGAATGCGCAACTGGTCGAGAAGGCGGTTGGTATTGTCGAGACGCTGGGTGGCACCATGGCGACGGCGCAGGAAGCCCGCGGGATCCTGGGGCTGTCCTGACCGGTTGGGGCGGATGGCGGTTCAGTTGCCGCTGTAACCCAGCCGTTCGGAAATCAGGCCAGCAGCGCGGATGACTTCCGGTTTGTAGAAATCCTCGAACTTTGAATGATCGAAGGCGCTGTCCGGGCCGGAAATGTCGATTGCAGCGACAATGGCCCCGTCCTTGTTGAAGACAGGGGCGGAAACCGAGCAGCCACCCTGTTCTGCAAAACCACGGCTGATGATATAGCCCTGGGTGGCAGCCAGCATAACCTTCTCCATCAGGGCCTGCAGCGTGACCGGTGTCTTATCGGTCAGCGGCTCCAGCGTTGCGCCCTTGAATAACGTGGCGATGTCCCGGCTGGCGATGTCCGACATCAGCAGCCAGCCCAGTGGCGAGGCATGGGCACCAAGCCGCGCGCCCACATTGACGTTACTCTGGAAGCCGGTCCGGGCCTGAACGCAGTCGAGGAAAAGCACGTCACGGCCATCCCGGATGGCGAGATGGGCTGAGACGTTGGTGGCATCGCGGAGGGCTTCCAGGTCGCGCCGTGCGACCTGAATGATGCTCTGGGTGTTCAGGAAAGCGAATCCGAGATTCAGGACACGGGCACCAAGCTGATAAGACCGGTCATCTGACGACAGTTCCAGACACCCCATATACCGCAGCGTATAGATAAGACGGAACGCGGAGGAGCGACTGACACCAAGGCTGTCGGCAATCTCTGTTACGGTCAGTGGTTTGCGGGCGGCGGCGACAATCTCAAGCACGTTCAGGCCACGTTGCAGGCCCGGAACCAGATAGGTGCCGTGATTCTTGTTCAGTGCTGCACCGTCTTCACCAATTTGTGGCTCGTCCGACATTCGCGGCTTTCTCATTTAAATGATCTGACTGATTGCTTCGCTGACGATGCTTCTAGCATTGGTAGGCCGCTGCCAACACTGCTTTTTGTTTACCTGTAAAACAAAAAGTGAGGGGCGGGCTGTCAGGAAAGGAACAGTCTTCAGCGGGATAACAGAGTTCCGGCCAGCCCGCTGGCGATGATCGAGGCAAGCCCAACCTGTGATTCATAGTAGTACCCGGCTTCATGCAGCAGGTTCAGGGTGCCGATAGTCTTGCCGTGGCAACGGATGGGAATGTTGAGAATTGACCGCAGGCCAAGGCTGTCGATCAGTTCATGGTCGTTGAAGTGACGCCTGATATCGGCCGCTTCATAGCCAATGTAATACCGGCCTTCCTGAAGGACGTGGCGGCCCCAGTCGGTATCACGCTTCTGCTTGCGGCCACCTGCCGGATAGGCTTCGGGATTGCTGGAATAGCAGCGTTCAACCTCCATGGCATCGGCATGAAAGGCCATGATGGTACATAACCGGTGGCCGATCAGCTGTCCGGCTGCCCGGTCTGCTGCCTGAAAAGCCTCACTGTCTGTGGTCGCTTCTCCGACAAGTCGGGTGAAGGAGGCAAGGGCGTCCAATTGGTCTGTCTGCTGCATCATATTTCCAGAGTTGTTCATGCGCCCCACGCGGTGCCGGCGCGGCGCGGGTCTGCGCCAGCCTGAATTTTGCCGCTGTCAGGATCCCGGACAACAGCCAGTACGCCGCCTGCTTTCCAGGTTCCGTCCTGCCAGCATTCGACCTTGTGGCCGCGGCCGGTCAGGTCTTCGGCAATCGTTTCATGCAGGCTGTTTTCAATCATCAGGAGACCGGGGTGATAACTGTTCGGGGCAAAGGATGAAGGATAGTTGTATGAGGCAAATCGCGGAGCCTCAATCGCCTGCTGGATATCCATGCCATGAACGAACCGGTTCAGATAGACCTGTATCATGGCCTGAATCTGCACATCCCCGCCGGGGGTGCCGAAGGCCATCAGCGGCTTGCCATCTTTGATGGCCATTGCCGGATTTGGGGTCAGTCGGGGGCGTTTGCCCGGCGCAACGGCATTCAGGGAACTGGCTGTCCCGCGGGATTGCGACCCACGCGATGAAGGGCAAAGGCCGGTTCCGGGGATAACCTCGGTATCGGCTGAGGTGTCGCTGGGCGTGGCCGAGAACATGTTGCCGAACCGGTCGATGACCGCGACATAGGAGGTGTCGGCGGATGCCGGGTCCTGAACCAGAGGCAGGGTGTGATGCGGATCGCCTGAACCGGTCGCGCCGGAACTGCCCTGACCTGATGCGGCGGTCAGGATGGCCTCACCGGTATGCGGGTTTCCGGCAGGCGGCATTTCCCCAAACGCCTTTGCCGGATTGATCAGACCGCGACGGGCAGCGAGATAGCTTTCATCCAGCAGTCCGGCGACCGGAATGTCAGCAAAGGCCGGGTCGGTGATGTGTGTTTCACGATCGGCGAAGACCAGATTGAACAGTTCGGTCAGGGTATGAACATAATCCGCTGAATTGTATGGCGTTGCCCGGATATCAAGCCCGTTGAGCATCTTGAATGCCTGGGCCAGCGAGAAGCCCTGACACCAGGGGCCGCAGGTGAGAATTTCCGCGTCACCGAAGTTGATGCTCATCGGTGCTTCCAGCCGGACCTGATAATCAGCCATATCGTCAGCCCGCAGGAAACCGCCATTGGCGATGTGATGATCGGTGATGGTCCGTGCGATATCACCGCGATAGAAGGCGTCTCTTGCCGCCCTTAACCCGGCTATCCGGTCGCCCCCGGCTGTGGCTTCCTCATCGATCATATACTGGATGGTGGCGGCCAGGTCGCTCTGGACGAAAATGTCGCCAACCACTGGCGGGCGTCCACCGGGCAGATAGATGTCGGCACCGGCCGCAGTCCGGCGATAGGCATTTTCATTGTCGGCAATGAACTGGGCAAAGATAGGATAAGTCGGAAATCCTTCACGGGCGTAAGAAGCCGCGAAACGGGCAACTTCGCCATAGCTCATCGTGCCATAGCGGATCAGCGCCTCGATCCAGGCTGCGGGTGCGGCGGGAACAACTGTCCGCGCCAGCCCTTCCGGCATGGCGCCGCCATGTTCCCGTTCGAAATAATCCACGGAAGCCAGTTTCGGCCAGACACCAAGGCCGTCGATGGTCACGGTCTCTCGGCTGTCGGCAAGGCGGATCATGATCGGGGCGACACCGGCGAAGTTCACCAGGTCGCTGTGCAGCACACCCAGCGCAATGCCGGCGGCGACACCGGCATCAATGGCGTTGCCGCCATTCTGGAGGACTTCCATCCCGGCTTTTGTCGCCAGATCATGCCCGGCAGAAATAGCGTGATTGCTGGCACGTATCATGGCCCGTGTTTCGAACATCCGGTGTCTCCTGATCAGTCGATGCGATGGGGGTATTTTACGTTCAGCGACAGTTCCATGAGGTCTCGACCGATGATGATGTTACCGTCATAGACCGTCTTCATTTCGGTCACCAGTTGTTCCAGAACCCCCGGCTGATCAAGCAGATGGATGAAGTGGGTCAGGACGACGGTTTTTACATTGGCGCGGCGGGCAATCTCAGCAATGTCCATATGATTGCCGCTGGCATCGCGATAGCCCTGTGTCGGTTCCATGCCCGACGCGAAATGACACATATGAATCAGCATGTCGCAGTCCCGGGCCAGTTCGATCATGCTGTCCGGGACACCACCGCTGTCACCTGAATAGACCAGCGTTCCGGCTTCGGTTTCCATACGAAATCCGAGGCAGTCCAGAATCGGCTGAAAATGGGCAGCTTCACCGACCGTGATGCGCCAGTCCTTGCCCTCGATGACATCGCCCGGAACGACTTCATGAATTTCCGGCTTTGGCTTCTGCCGGGGCAGGATGCCGCCGCGTGAGACATAGACATCCTTGCTGGCCTGGTGGCTGACACGGGATTCAATGTCGAGGCCGAAAACGCTGTCCTCTCCAATGATACGGTCGGTAATACGGGCCAGCGGCTGCGGTCCATAAACTTTCAGCTCAGGAATTTTGCCGGCACCGATATCCCAGCGCTGCAACAGCAGCCGTGGGTAATCCATCATGTGATCATAATGCATATGGCTGATGAAGGCGTGGGTGACCCTGGTTGGATGGCAGCCGGCTTCCAGCAACCGGTGCGCGGCACCCGGTCCATGATCCATGACGATGACGTCATCGCCGATTTCAATCAGGTAGCCCGAACTCTGGCGGGTCAGGGATGGGGCGGGGGTGCCGGTGCCGAGCAATGTGATCTTCAATTCAGTCTCCTGCCTGATGCGATGTTTTTTCTGGGTCTATTGATCGCAATTCATCGATATACTATAGAGTATATAGTTCAAAACTAATTAGTAAAAGATTGAAATGGCCGCGGCGGAAATCGCACTCGATGAACTGGTGGAATGTGTCGCCGACGATGCGTCGGGTGCTTCCGGCCCGAAATATGTCCGGCTGTTCGAGGCTTTTTCAGATTGTGTGATCTCCGGGCGCTTTAAGCCGGGTGAGCGCGTGCCGACCGAGACCGAACTGGCCAGAAACCTGCCTTACAGTGTCGGAACGGTTCAGAAGGCGCTGGCGCAACTGGTGTCGAACGGTCTGATTGTCCGGCATCGTCGTACCGGGACTTTCATTGCGGAGCGACGGTCGCAGGCCAACAAGGTCTTCGTTTATCGGTTCAGGGATCCGGCGACGGGCAAGATGATGCTGCCGTTTGTGCGGACGCTGGCGGTCACTGTTGATGAGAGCGATGGCCCCTGGCGTCGTGCGCTGAACGTGAAACGGATGGTGCGTGTTGACCGGCTTGTCTGGTTCGACCAGCAGCCTCCCGCTTTCTCCAGCGTTTATTTCAGCTATGCGCACGGGAAAGACTATCTGGATGAGCCGGTTGAGAATCTGCACGGTTCGTCACTGCACGCCATGATGATCGAACGTTTCAATCTGCCGACCCTCCGTATGGAGCACAGCATCGGCTGTATGGAACTGTCAGATGTTGCCTGCGAGAACCTTATTCTGCCGTCAGGGGCCATGGGAATGGTCTGGGATATCAAGGACTTTTCGTTTCAGGATACGCCGATCCTGTTCCAGCGGTATCAGTTGCCGCCGGGACACCGGCCAATCGAGATAACGGAAAGCTATGGAGCTTGAAGGAATGCTGCCACAATAGGGCGCTTCCTGATGGGAATGACGAAAACAAGAACGCGTTTCAACAGAGGAGAGCGAATTGATGAAAAGATTAATTCCGATTGTTGCCGCCATCGCGATGATGGCCGGCCACGCCCATGCCGAGTGGGCACCGAAAGGTCCGATCAAGCTTTGGATCGGTTTTGGTGCCGGTGGCGGTACAGATACCCAGGCCCGTGCGCTTGCGGAAGAGCTGCAGGCCCTTAAAGGCTGGCGGATCATTCCGGAGAACAAGGCGGGCGGTGGCGGTGCCGTTATGGCAGCGCAGCTCAAGGGTGAACCGGCTGATGGACAGACCATCGGTTTCGCCATCAACACCACCTTCGATTTCGCCACCATCGGCAGTGAAAATATCTCGATTGATGATTTCACTTACATCACCATGACGGCCGGTTCGCAGATGGCTGTTCTGGCGCGTGCCGACAGCGGCTGGAAAACCCTTGAAGACATGGTCGCTGCCGCCAAGAGCGGCACCAAGATTGTCTGGGCAAACTGGGGCAACCAGGTTCAGGCCGGCGCCGAAGTTGTGGCCCGTCATTATGGTATCGAAGTCAATCATCTGCGTGGCGAGGGTGGCCGTTCGGCGATCAACGCACTGGTTGCCAAGGATGCGAATGTTGGCTGGGGTGGCGGCGTGCAGGGACCACTGGTTGCTGCAGGTGAACTGGTCATCCTGGCGTCGGCTGAGCCGTCACCGCTGGTGCAGGCACCGGAAGGCAAGACGCTGATCGACCGGGGTATCATGACCACCGGCCTCGGCTTCCAGTTTCTTCTGGCAGGTCCGAAGGGAATGGATACGGAAGCACGTGATGCGATTGCCAAGGCAATTCACGAAGTGCTGTCCAATCCGGAATCGAAGACAGCCCAGTTCGTGACCAAGCAGTATCCCCCGGGACCGCTGATGACCTCGGGCGACGAACTGACGAAGCAGCTCAAGGCGAACCTTGAGGCGAACAAAGAACTCGTCAAGCTGGTGAAGTGAGCACAGAGCGCTCATCGATGAACAGACGCAACGCGCCGGACCCGTGGGATATCGGGTTCGGCGTGATTGTGTTTGTGGCGTCTCTGCTGGCGATTTTCGTCTGGTTTCCGGCGGATATCCGCGGCGGGTTCATGCATATCAACATCACCGGCAAGGAAGAACCCGGCGATGCTTTTTTTCCGATCCTGCTGTCGGCAACGCTCGCCATTCTGAGCGCCCTTCAGGTGATCATTTCTCTCTTGCGCGGTTCACCGCCAATCACGCCCGGTGAACAGGGCAGACTGACACGGGAAAACCTGCTGTTTTTAGCCGGGTTTCTGGCGATCTGTGTCACCGGTCTGACCGTTATGTACGGGCTGGGACCGGTCACGGTCTGGGTTATGCAGCAATTCGGACTACTGGATGTCGGCTATCGTTATCTGACAGATACAGCGCCATATAAATATCTCGGCTATGTGGTGGGCGGCATCTCGATGACGGTTGCCCTGATTGCCTGGACCGAGGGCAGGGTGCGACCGGTCAGTGTGCTGACCGTGGTGATCGTGCTGACCACCATGATCCTGATCTTTGATCAGTTGCTGACCAATGTCCTGCTTCCCCCTAACGCCGAATTCTAGGTCAGCGCCCCTATGGAACTCGTTCTTGAATATGTGATCCGCGGTATCACAGATGTTTTCTTTGCAAGCGACGGCAGCTTTGACTGGCTGCCGATTGCCATGGTCTTTACCGGCCTGCTGGTTGGTATCATCGTCGGGGCAACCCCCGGACTGAATGGCCCCTTTGCGATGGCCTTGTCGTTGCCGGTGCTGATCTGGGTGTTTGGTGTCAGCAATGACGCCCTGCTGCCGATCCTGGGATTTCTGATCGGGGTGATGAAGGGGGCGACCGTTGGCGGTGCCGTACCTGCCATCCTGTTCAATACGCCGGGGACACCTGATGCCTATCTGACGACGCTTGACGGGCATCCGATGGCGATGAAGGGCGAAGGCCCGAAGGCGCTGAAGGTGGCACATTTCAGCTCGGTCTGTGGTGACAGCTTCAGCGATATGGCGTTGTTCCTCACAGCCCCGGTGCTGGCGATCCTGATCGAAAGTGTGCTCGACCTGCCAGAAAAGGCGGCACTTATCATTCTCTCCCTGTCCTTCATGGCAGCTGTTGCCGGCAGCGCCCCGATGAAGGGTCTGGTGATCGGCGTGTTTGGCATGTTGCTGGCACTGATGGGCTCAACCCTGTCCGGGAACGGCCCGCGCATGACCTTTGGCATTCCGGAACTTGGTGGCGGGCTGCCGCTGTCTTCAGCCATTCTCGGTGTGCTGATCGTTGGCGAGGTGTTTATTGGTATCGAAACCGCAGCACGCGAGCGGTTGCGCAACGCCGGAATCAGTATGACGCCCGTACTCGGCGACAATCGCCTGCGACTGGCGGATATCAAACGCATCATGCCGGTGATTTTCTCGTCTTCGATCATCGGCACGGCGATTGGCGCGCTGCCCGGTATCGGAACAACCCTTGCCGCCACCCTCGGCTATGATTTTGCCAAGCGCTTCTCAAAAAATCCCGAGCGTTACGGCACAGGTATTCCGGAGGGTGTCGCGGCGACGGAGGCGGCGAATTCCTCGGTCTCTGGCGCCAACCTGATTCCGGTGATGAGTCTGGGTATTCCCGGTAACTTTGCTGCTGTCTTCATCATTCTGGCGGTGGAATCGGTGGGTGATTTCACCCTCGGCCCGCAGGTCTTCCGCTTTACAGAAATCAAGGAGATTGAAGGTTACGGGACAATCATCAACAAGGATCTGGTGATTGCGTTCGCCATGTTCACCCTGATGGTATTCGCCAACATCTTCAACTGGACCGTCGGCGGGGTCGTCATGCGTTCGCTTGGGGTGCTGGCCCGGGTTCCGAAATCCATCATGCTGCCAGTGGTCATGCTGATCACGCTGACAGCGGTCTATGCGCAGGATGGTGGGTTCGTAGCGATCTGGGTGGTGATGATCTTTGGTCTGATCGGTTATGTGTTGCGACGGCTGGATATCTCGATCCTGCCTTTCGTGATCGGCTTCCTGCTGTCGCCACGTCTAGAAGAACTGATCCGGGGTGGTTATTCCGCATCGGGCGGTGATCCCTGGTTCCTGCTGAAATCACCGATTGCGCTGCTGTTTCTGGTGGGTGCCGTCTTCATCATCTACTTCGCAACCCGGCGGGCAAAAACAAAAGCTGTCACCGCCGACGCCTGACACCTGCGGTTACAGATTGCGGGATCTATCCGTGAAATGTTATAGATATAGAACATATTTGTAGCATTACATGGAATATTGCGATGTCCGGGATCCGCTATCCGCATGTTTTTCAGCCGCTCCGCATTGGTAATGTCGAGGTACGGAACCGGATCATGGTTCCCGCACATACGACAAACTTTGGCGAAGATAACCTGCCAAGTCAGCGGCATCTGGACTATCACCGGGCGCGGGCAGCCGGTGGAGTGGGCCTGATCATTTTCGAGGCGATCCGGGTGCACCGGTCCAGCCTCGGGCGCAAGCAGGGGGTCAATGGATATGACCGCGCCTGCATTCCAAAGTTCCGGGAAATAGCTGAAGCGGTGCAGGCTGAGGGCGGGCGGTTGTTCGGTCAGATCATCCATCTTGGCCGCCATATCGACGGCAACTTTACCCGTACACCAAGCTGGAGCGCGTCCGATACACCCTGGACCGCCATGGCCCCGGCCCCGCATCCGATGACCGTTGATGAAATCAGGGAAGTCACTACCGCCCATGCAGAGGTCGCCTGCAATCTGCTGGAAGCCGGCCTCGACGGGATCGAGTTGCAGATGGCGCATGGTCATCTGCTGCAACAGTTTCTGTCTCCTGCGGTCAACCGGCGAACCGATGATTATGGCGGCTCGCCGGAGAACCGGCTGCGTTTTCCGGTCGAGACCCTCCAGGCGGTTCGCAATGCAATCGGCCCCGATGCCTGTCTGGGGATCCGGATCAGTGCAGACGAGTTTCTGGAAGGCGGGCTGACCATCGAGGATATGTGCGATATCGTGCCGAAACTGGTTGCGGCGGCCAAGGTGGATTTCGTCAATGTTTCGCACAGCGCCTATCACGGCAGCTACACCATTGCGACGCAGATGGCCGACATGTCTTTTCCGAAAGGGACCTTCTGGCCGCTGACAACACGTATCCGTCAGGCACTGGAGCCGGTCAGTAACCGGCCGGTTGTCATGTCGGTTTGTCAGTACCGCACAATCGCAGATGCCGAGGCAATGCTGTCCTCTGGTGATACAGACATGGTTGGTATGGCCCGGGCCCATATTGCTGACCCGGAACTGGTCAATAAGGCAGCGCAGGGCCGGGAAACTGAAACGATCCCCTGTATCGGCTGCAATCAGGGCTGTGCCGGGATGCTGGCCCATAATCTCGCAATTACCTGCCTGACCAACCCGCGGACGGGGAAGGAGGGGGAATGGCTGAAACCGGACCTGACACCGGCCACTGACCGGAAGCGCGTGCTGGTGATCGGTGGTGGACCGGCCGGTGCCGAAGCCGCATGGACTGCCGCAGCACGGGGGCATGACGTAACCTTGTGGGAACGCGGTGATCGTCTGGGCGGTGAACTGAACCGGATCGAGAAGATGCCGTTACGGGCTGAATTCCTGCAACTTCTGGAGCATCAGAAACGCCGGCTGGAACAGTATGAGGTGAAGACCGAACTGGGGCGCAGCGCCGATCTCGACAGTGTCCGGTCCTTCATGCCGGATACGGTCATCATGGCAACGGGTGCCCGTGCTGTCGGGCAGTCTTTCCCAGAAGGGGGCAGAGGGCTGACCTTCGCTGAGGCGCTGGCCGATGTCAGTGCGCTGGGATCACGCATTGTGATGCTGGATGCGCTGGGGACCTGGGCGGTCTCCGGAATGGCAGAGTATCTGGCAGACCTCGGGAAACAGGTGACCCTGATTGTGCCGACCGGCACGCCGGCCTGGACTGTCAGCGTCTATTCTTCCTATGCCCTGCGCCATCGCCTGCGGGAAAAGCAGGTCAGGATCATCGGTACTCATGCGATCCGGTCATGGGATGGCGAGAAGGTACAACTGACGGACCTGTCTCTGGGAGAGGCTGGCCCCGAACTGACGGCCGACAGTGTGATCGCCCCACTGCACGGTCATGCTGATGACCGCCTGACATCGGAGCTGATTGCCTGGCGCAATGAAGCGAATGCCCCCGTCGATATCCGCTCTGCCGGTGACTGCCAGTCCCCGCGGACAGCACTGGAAGCTGTGTTTGAGGGGCAGGAAGCGGGCCGGCTGGTCTGAAGTCAGCCCATCCGCAGGCCGCCATTGACGGCGAGGACGGCACCGGTGGTGAAGGCGGCTTCGGGGGATAGCAGGTAGGCCACGGCGGCAGCGATTTCTTCAGGCTGGCCCATGCGTTTCAGCGGGGTCGAGGCGGACATCGCGGCTTTCTTTTCAGCGGGATGGGCGGCCAGCATCGGTGTTTCGATTGCACCGGGGGCGACACTGTTCACCGTGATCTTTCGCGGGGCAAGCTCCTGCGCCATTGATTTGGTCAGGGCTTCAACCCCGCCTTTCGATGCTGCATAGGCCGTGCCTGTGATGACCCCGCCGGTTTGTCCTGCCAGCGAGCCCAGCGTCACGATCCTTCCGCCATCGACCAGCCAGTCACGTGCAGCCTGACTGCACAGGAAAAACCCGGTCAGGTTGATGGTGATGATTTCGGTCCAGCGGGCCAGTGTCAGGTCCGCCAGCTTGCCGTTATCGACAACCCCGGCACAGAGCACGAGGGCGTCAAGAGCTGGCACGGCCTTGCGTGCGCTGTCGAAGGCACTGGCAATGCTGTCCGGGCTGGTCAGGTCGATCGGGACGGCGATACCGCCGGTCTCTGCTGCCATGGCATCCAGCGCCGGTGTGGCGAGGTCCATGCAGACCAGCGGACGGTATCCGTCGCGGGCGGCGCGTCGGGTGATGGCAGCACCGATGCCTCCGGTGGCACCGACGATACAGGCAGAACGTGGGGATTGGCTCATTTTTCCTGGTCCTTTGCTCTGGTCGATCAGCGCAGATCAATCAGGCGTTTAGATTTAAGTGATTTCTCGGTGTCGAAAATTTCGCGGGCATCAACCAGATCGATCTCCGGACGTACACCAACAGCGGCCTTTACCAGTTCCGCCATCTCACCCGCGAATTCGTCGCCGGTTGCCACATTGGCGGCAACACGTACGGTCAGCCGGTCCATAGACAGCCGGTCATTCGGGTCTGTCCGGTCGATCACGATCTGATATTCCGCGACCCGGTCATCTGCGATCAGTGCCTTGCCCAGCAGGGCCGGGTTGATCAGCATGCCCTTGACCTTCACCAGGTCGTCGGCACGGGATGGCATTTCGACAAAGCGGTCCGTCGTTGCATGACAATGCGGGCAGGCTTCCCGCGACAGCACGGTCAGGTCACCAAGGGCATAGCGCAGCAGCACGGTGCCGCGACGGTTCAGATGGGTCATCACGGCCATGCCGCGCTGGCCATCCGGCAGTGGTTTGTGGCTTTCCGGGTCGACGACCTCGAAATAGAACTCGTCCGGGGCCGGGTTGTGATATCCGGCACCGGGCTGGCATTCGACGGTGCCGACCTGCATTTCAGTCGCGGCATAGGATACGCTGACCAGCGGGTTCTTTGCCCCCATATTGACCAGACGGCGGGTCATGTCATCGCGCATTTCTTCGGTTACGGCCTCGCCGGTAACGAAGACCAGTCGCACAGCAGAGAAGTCCGCGCCGTTTTCTTCAGCCTGCAGGATGACGCGGCGGGTATAGCTGGCAACACCCCAGAGAATTGTGGCGCGGGTCCGGGCGACAGTTGCCACGACCTCGTCCATACCCGAACTCCAGTGGAAATAGGGGGATGGCTTGCCGGGAAGCGGACTGACCACCGGTATTTTCATCGCGTTCGCGGCGGCGATGGTACGGTGATAGGCCCCATAGGGATGAACGGTCAGCGGGCAGAGATTGGCTATGATATCGTTTTCATTTACGCCCCGGATTTCCAGCGCCCGGCGGTTGGTGGTCAGGATGTTGTAGAAATCGTAGGTCGTGGAATAGAAGGGCGTGGGGATGCCGGTCGACGTGCCCGTGGTATGCATGACATCCCATGTAACCTGCATTTCAATCGGCAGATCCCTGCAATCCATGCGGAAGGCTTCCGGTTCCGCCATATAGTCTTTCTTGGCAATGATCGGAATCCGGCTGATATCTTTCAGGCCGCCGATATCGCTGCGCTTCAGCCCCATATCGGCAAATCGCTGGCGATAATAGGGATGGCGCTCAAACACCAGATCAAGAGTGGCCGCGAAATTCCGTTCCTGAACGGCGTCGATTTCGTCACGGCTGCGGTACGGCAGGTCGGCAATCATCTCGTCCATCACGTCAGCCTCTCTGGTCCAGTTTGAAGATGCGGATCGCATTGTCGCGGAGGAACATCTTTCGTGATTCCGGGCGCAGCTTCAGCGCGTCAACTTCCCGGCGATAACGATCAAAGGTCAGGACCGGATAGTCGGTGCCGTACATGACCTTGTGACGGCCGTAGGAATCGATGTAGCGGACGAAGCTTTCAGGCCAGTATTTCGGCGCATGCGCGTCGGCGATGATATAGACGTTGTCATGTTTCCAGGCCATGGCGATCATTTCGTCGGTCCAGGGAATACCGATATGAATTCCGATCAGCTTCAGTTCCGGAAAGTCGCAGGCCACGCCGTCGAGCGTGATCGGACGGCCGACACTGCGCAGCGGTCGTTCCTTTGCATAGACCAGCGACTGGCCGACCTGCAGCATGTAGGGAATATCGAGCTCAACGCATTTGGCATAGAACGGGTAATAGCGCGCATGATCGGGTGCCAGTTCAAACCAGTGAGGATAGCAATGTGCGCCGATGAAGCCGTATTCCTTTACGGATCGTTCCAGCGCGCGAACGCCATCCATACCTTCCGTCGGGTCAATGCCAGCCAGCCCGTAAAAGCGGTCGGGGTATTTCTGTACGGCTTCATGGACCATTTCGTAAGGCAGATGCCAGCTGGCCGGTAAGCCGATCTGGCCGGTCTTGTTGGCAACCAGAAAGGCGCGCTCCGTTCCGGCGGCGTCCATTTGGCGCAACATGTCTTCGTAGGTCGTGCCTTCCATGACGCTGTCGTCGCGCCCGAATTTCTCACGGTGGAACTTGCCGCCCCAGTCCGGGCGCATCCGGACAATTTCAGGTGTATGCGGGTTTACGACTGTGTCGATGGCAAGAATATCGAAATCACTCATGATCAGTCCTCTGTCAGTCCGAGATCGCGGGCAATGATGCCGCGCTGAATTTCACTGGAACCTTCACCGAAGGTATAAAGACGCGCATCGCGCCAGTATCGCTGCATGTCGCTTTCCGCCGCGTATCCGGCGCTGGCCATGATCTGCATGCCGTCGTCGGTGACACGGTGGAGGGCCTCTGTTGCGACCAGTTTGGCCTGTGCCGCCAGCCGGGTGCAGTCTTCGCCCTGATCAATTGACCAGGCCAGTTTGCCAACCATCAACCGGGAAAGGTCGACCGCCGTCTGCATATCAGCCAGCCGGTGTGAGATGGTCTGGAAACTGCCAATGGAGCGACCGAACTGCCGGCGTTCCCTTGCATGGGCCAGCGCGCAATCCACTGCGGCCTGTGCGACGCCGGTAACCGAGGCAGCCAGCCCGGCGCGGGCATATTTCAGGGTATTGCGCAGAATGCTGAACCCTTTTCCAACCTCGCCAAGCACCGCATCATCGGGGACAAAGACATCCTCGAACCCGATATCCCAGGACAGCGAGCAGTTGTTTCCGACCTTGGCCAGCGGGGTCATGGATATGCCGGGCGCATCCGGTGGAATCAGGAACATGGTGACGCCTCTGGTGCCACGCTTTTCAGCGCCGGTACGGCAGGCGGTCACCATATAAGTCGCTGATTCTGCACCACTGATCCAGGTTTTGCGGCCATTGACCCGCCATCCGCCCTCAACCTTTGTTGCGCGGGTGATGATCCCTCCGGCATCACTGCCGGCACCGGGTTCGGTCAGGGCAAGGGCAAAGGCTGCGTCGCCGGCGATCAGTTTCGGTATCAGTTCCTGTCGTTGTTGTGCATTGCCTCCGGCCCGTATGGATTCAAGGCCGAAGCAGGTCACGCGGTTGAGCAGGGCAACCGCCATGAAGGCGTGATAACCCATACGTTCCTGAACCAGCACCAGTGTCTGCCAGTCACCGCCAAGGCCGCCATCGGCTTCTGGTGTGGTGATTCCGAGCAGGCCCATTTCACCCATCAGGGGCAGCAGATGATAGGGCGGATCGGCTTCCGCGTCGCGGCGACGTACCTCTGCCGGCGGCAGATGTTGCACCATGAAACGGTCGATACTGTCGAGCAGCATGCGTTGTTCATCGCTTACTGAGAAATTCAAACCGCCCTCCCATTGGTTGTTGCCAAGCGTCGGATGGTGCGCTGATTATCCTGACCATGACTGAAATACGTGATGCGATTATCATTGGAGCCGGTGCAGCGGGGGCCGCAGCGGCCTGGCGTTTGGCTACGTCCGGTATTGACGTGCTGTGTCTTGAACAGGGCGGCTGGGTTGACCCGGCGTCCTCGCCGTCTTCTGCGGATGACTGGGAGATCCGGCGACAGCAGGACTGGCATCCCAACCCCAATATCAGGCAGGCCGCGTCCGATTACCCGATTGATGACAGTACCAGCCCGATCCGGCCGCTGATGTATAATGGTGTCGGTGGGTCGACGGTGATGTGGTCCTGCCATATCCCGCGGTTTCATCCCTCCGATTTCCGGACATTCAGTCTCGACGGTGTCGGTGACGACTGGCCGGTCTCCTACGAGGATCTGGCCCCCTATTATGACCTGAATGAAGCCATGATGGGAGTGGCCGGGCAGGCCGGACATGGAGCCTACCCGGAAATGGGCGAGGGACGCCTGCCGGCGGCGCCGTTGGGCAAGCCCGGGCGTCGTATGGCCGATTGCTTCGATGATCTCGGCTGGTCCTGGTGGCCGGCTGATCTGGCGGTGAACACCGCGTCGCATATGGGGCGTGATGCCTGCAACAATTGCGGTCCCTGCGAGTTGTATTGCCCGACCGGATCGAAGGGCTCGGTTGACCAGACCTACTGGCCCGCAGCCCTCGACGCGGGAGCTGAACTCCGAACCGGTGCCCGCGTCTTGCGGATCGAGACAGATGCCGACGGTCATGCCTCCGCAGTGATCTGGCGTGATGGCAGCGGCATTGTGCAGGAAACCAGAGCCCGGACCATTCTGCTGGCCGCAAATGGTATCGGTTCGGCCAGAATTCTGCTGATGTCGGAAAGCGGGCGGCATCCGCAGGGCCTTTCCAATCGTTCGGGACTGGTCGGACGACGGTTGATGCTGCACCCGCTGGCCCGCGTCTCTGCCTGTTTTGATGAGCCGATGGAGGGACATCTCGGCATTACGGCGGGGGGCTTCGTGTCGCATCATTTCTATGAAACAGATATGGCCCGCGGCTTTCCGCGCGGGGTGAAGCTTCAGATGCTCGGTACACATGGCCCGGCCCTGACGGCATTGGGCAGCCTTGGCAAGCGTATGGGCTGGGGTTCGGATCATCATCGTGAATTTGCGCAGTATTTTGGCCGGTCGTTCAGCCTGTCGGTCTGTGCTGACGATATGCCGGATACGGAAAACCGGATCGTGCTGAACAGTGAACGCACTGACAGTGATGGCCTGCCCTCCGCCCAGATGATCTACCGGGTATCGGAAGATGCCCGTGCCGCACTGGATTTCGGCATGGACAGGGCGCGGGAAGCGCTGGCCCATGCGGGCGGGGCCGGGTTTGTTGAGATGGATCTGGTGGCTGACGCCGGATTTCACCTCATGGGAACCGCCCGTATGGGGAATGACCGGGAGACCTCGGTACTGGATTCCTGGTGTGAGGCGCATGATACGCCGGGACTTTTCGTGATCGATGGCAGTTCGTTTGTTACCGGCGCGGCGGTCAACCCGACCAATACGTTGCAGGCGCTGGCGTTGCGTGCCGCAGACCGGATCAGGGAGACAAGGCGGCTGCGCGGTTCTCACTGAGCGATATAACCGCCGTCGACAACGAGGTCAGACCCGGCCATGAAGGCGGCGTCATCTGATGCCAGAAACAAGGCAGCACCGGCAATTTCATCAGGTTCGCCAATCCGACCAATCGGATGTTTGGGGCCTAGTGCAGCCTGCGCGCCCTCTGGTGTGTCATAGAAATCGAGCAGTCGTTCCGTCACAACGGCACCGGGCGACAGGCTGACCACCCTGATACCTTCAGCGGCATGGTCGAGAGCCAGAACCCGTGTGAACTGGATCAGCGCACCTTTGGAGGCACAGTAAGGTGCCCGGCCCTTCGAGCCGACGGAACCCAGCTGTGAGGCGACATTGATAATCACCCCGTTGCCGCGCTCCCGCATGGCGGGGAGAACAGCCCGGCACATCAGATAGGCACCGGTCAGATTGATATCGATGGCCCGCCGCCAGTCTGCCGGTGATAATTCCAGAATCGACTGGGTCGGCGTGATGGAAGCTGCGTTGTTGACCATAATGTCCAGCTTTCCGAATGCAGCGATGGCGGAGTCCACGGCCATCAGGCCGGAGGTTTCATCGGAGACATCAAGCTCGACTGCAACGGCCTGACCACCGGCTTCCGTAATTTTTCCGGCGGCCTCGCGGGCACCATCCGGATTAATGTCACCAATGACGACAGCAGCCCCTTCAGCGGCATACCGCCGGGCGATCGCAAAGCCGATTCCCCGGGCGGCACCGGTTACAAGGGCGGTCTTTCCGGCAAGTGTCGGCATGTCAGTCTGCTTCCGTAACGGGGGTCGGGGCTGCGCGTCCTGCGCTGCTTACAACAAAGGGGGCTTTGCCATCGGCGTCTGCCGGTGCGCGTTCCATATCCAGCCAGTATTGGAACCGGTCCGGCCGATAACGCGCCCGGACAAATTCCACCGGTTCGCCGCTCTCGTCATACATGACACGGTTTGCGGTGATCAGGGCGGTACCGACATCGACGCCAAGTGTGCGGGCGATGATGGGGTCTGCCAGGCCGGCCGAAATATTCTGACTGGCATGGGTCAGCTTACGGCCTGTTGATTCCAGCAGGTCGACCAGGGAGTCGGTTTCCAGCCGGGCGCGGTCGAAATGGGCCGCGATTTCGTAAGGCACATAGGCTACAATGAAGCTGAACGGGTTGCCGAGGGTCGACCGAACCCGCACCGTTCGCTGTACCTGCGCGCCATCTTCCAGCCGGAGCGCCCGCTTGACGTCCGAAGGCGGCAGGTCAATGCCGTATTCCAGAAGTTTAACCGTGGTTTCCTTGCCGATTTCAAACAGGCCGCTCAGGATATTCTTTACGTCGACACTGATGACATCGCGCCCGGGCTCGTAGGTGACATGTGTTCCGGCACCGCGGCGCCGGCGGACAAGCCCTTCGGCAGCCAGGTCTTCAACTGCGCGCCTTACCGTGATTCGCGAGACGCCGTACATGCGGGATAATTCCGCTTCACTGGGAATCAGGTCGCCATCGTTGAAGACCCCGGAGAGAATTTTATCGCGGAGTATCAGATAGACCTGATGATAGAGCGGCGTACGTAACTGATCGTTCGGACGGCTGTCCGCAGGCATCTCGCTGGTGCGGCTTTTAAGTGCCATTTGCTGCTCCCTGACTCTGTTTCCCGGTCGTTTCTGACCTCTCCCGAAACCTGCGCCAACTCTTTTCGTCTGAATGCAAAATTTTCTTTGGCTAAAAAGTTATAAATCTATAACATTAGACACTCAAGTCGAAATGCGGGAGGGCATGACGGTAATGAGCGAGGCGATGTTGCGGGGGAATCAGAATAATCCGGTTCGTGTTTCTGCCAGATGCTGGGATCGGGCGGGTATGGAAGCCGTCGGTGATGCCTTTCGTTACGCCCTGTCGGAGAATGCTCTTTCCGAAATTGAGGCGGCTATCGGGTTTTGCCGTCGGAACGGACTGACATCCGAAACTGTCGAGCAGGAAGATTTCCGTATTCCGTCATTTGCTTCCGACGTGGCGTCGCTGCACCAGCAGCTTGATGCGGGCCGTGGTTTTGTTGTCATCGGCGGGCTGGACACCTCCAGATACAGTGATGACGAAGCCGGTATTATTGCCTGGGGGCTGGGGAACTATCTCGGCCGCCCGGTGCGTCAGGGGCTGCATACAGACCGGCGCATGTTCACCGTCACCGATACCGGCGGCAAGAATACCGATCCGACCCGTATCGGTGCCAGTTCCAAGCGGTCTGCCATGCATTCGGACAATGGCTGTCTGGAGCGGCGTCCGCCCTGTTACATTGGCCTGCTTTGCGTCAAGACCGCGGTGAAGGGCGGCGACAGCATGCTCATTTCTGCGGAGACTGTGCATGAGGTTGTGGAGCGTGAGCGACCGGATCTGCTGCCTCTCTTATATGAAACATGGGATTTTCGTCCGCCGGTTCTGCATACCTGGCCGGATGGTCCGAAGACCATTCGCAAGCCGATCTTCGAGCGCGATTCCGGCGAGCTTCGTATCCATTATGCCCGTGTGATGATCGAGCCGGGTATGGAACTGGCGGGAACGCCCCTGACCGACCGGCAGCGTGAGGCGCTGGATTACTTCGACAGCGTTCTGGAACGCCGTGATCTGTATTTCTCCTTCGTGCTGCGGCAGGGGGAGTTTCTTGTGACCAATAATCTCGTGAACCTGCATGGACGTGAGGCTTTTGCCACGGATTCAGCAGGCGGTCGCATTCTTAAACGCATCTGGATGTGGCGTCGACATGTCGGCGCCGGTGATAACCCCGTCGCGCTCGACGCGGCAGAAATGAGGTAAAATATGCAATTTTCGGCGACAGTGGCTTCCCGGACGGGTGGCGATAACAAACAGGATTTCCCGATCAGGCGGATGTACAATTTCGGCTCTGCGACACGTGATCCGCAGACCGCGGTCGCGCATCAGGAAGAAGTTGCGAAGTCAGGTATTTATATCGCTTTCGACGTTCCTGCGCCGCGTATCTATCCGATCGGCCGGCATTCCTTCACCATGGAAGATGAGGTCTTTGTGCAGACGGAGAAAACCTCCGGCGAGGTCGAGATCGTTCTTCACATGGCGGACCAGCTCTATGTTGGGGTTGGCAGTGACCATACGGACCGGGCGCTGGAAACCGTCAGCATTCCGGGCAGCAAGCAAGCCTGCCCGAACCATCTTGCGGGCACGCTCTGGCCTTACGCCGAGATTGCCGATCACTGGGATGAATGTGTTCTGAAGGCCTGGGTTGATGACCGCCTGTATCAGGATGTCAGTGTTTCGGCTTTCATGAAGCCGGAAGTCATCATCGACACCCTGCGGGAGCGGGTGGGTGGTGTTCCGGATCGCGATTTCACGGTGTTTTGCGGTACTATCGTCAGTGTCGATAAGGCGCTGGGCTTTGGTGCGCACTGGAAATACAGCCTCGAAGACCCGGTAACATCGCGGAATATCACGGGGAATTACGACGTTGTGAACATACTTTCTGAAGTCAGGGACGGTTTTCAGGTCCCCTTCTTCAACCCGCAAAAACAATAAAACACCACTCGGGAGCCGACTGCCGGTCCGGGTCCGGCGTCAAACTTAACAAGGGAGCATAGAATGCTTGAATGGAAAGATATGAGACGGGGAGCCCTCGCCGCAGCGGCGCTTGGTTCCACATTGCTGGCTGGCCCGGCTCTGGCGGCGACGCTGGTCGTTGCTTCGCCGAACACGCCGGAGGGTTTTGATGGTGACGCGCTGCGCCCCCATACCCAGAACGTCGTCGTACAGACCTATGAAGGTCTGACCAAATACGGTCGCATGATGAAAGACGGTCGCGAAGTGCTGGACCCCAGCAAGGCGCTGCCGCATCTGGCCGAAAGCTGGACAATTTCCGACGACAAGAAAACCTTTGTGCTGACGCTTCGTAAAGGGGTCAAAAGCCCTTATGGTAACGAACTGACAGCCGATGATGTCGAATGGAGCTGGGCCAAGTCCTTTGCTCAGAAACGTACCGGCAACTTCATTGCGCGTGTGTCGAACGTTGAGGCCGTCAAGGCGGTTGGCAAATATGACGTGGAATTCACGCTGAATGCGCCAAGCTCGATTTTCCTCAAGGCGCTGACGCTCTACGTTCCGGGCATCTATGATTCCACCGAAGTGAAAAAGCACGCTACGGCGGAAGACCCCTGGGGTCTGAAATGGATGGAAAACAACACCGCCGGATTTGGTGCCTATCATCTGGAAACCCTGAAGCCGGGTGATCAGGCGATCTTTGTCGCCAACCCGAATTACTTCGGTGAGAAGCCCTATTTTGATCGCGTGATCTACAAACAGATCCCGTCAGGTGCCAGCCGGGTTACCCTGCTGAAAACCGGTCAGGTTCAGTGGATTGACCGTCCTGCCATCCAGCAGGTTCTCGACATGCAGAAGGACTCGTCGGTCAAGATCGAAAAAGCGACAGGTCGCAGCTCTGCTGCCGCCCGTATGAACCCGAAGTGCAAGCCGTTTGACGATGTCCGGGTCCGTCAGGCAGTCAACTACGCTGTTGATGCGGAACTGATCAACAAGGCCGTGTTCGGTGGTACAGCAGCTCTCGCCAAGTCGGTGGTTCCGCCGATTGTCGATGGTTATGACACCAGCACTTTCACCTACGACTACAACCCTGAGAAAGCCAAGGCCCTGCTGGCGGAAGCCGGTTATCCGGACGGATTCGAAATGGATATCTTCTATTCGGATCTGTGGTGGCATCAGGAGCCGGTCGCCATTCAGATTGCTGACCAGCTCAACAAGATTGGCCTGAAAATCAAGCCGGTGAAGCTGATCGGCTCGGAAATGCGGTCACGCGGGTCACCCAAGGTGATGGATATGTGCTTCTTCACCTTTGAAGACGGCCCGATCGTGCTTGATCCGGTCTACACCATGTACCTGATCGCGCATACCAGCGGCGTTTCAAACCGCGCAGCCTATTCGAACCTGAAGGTTGATGAGTTGATTGACGCCGGGCGTCAGGAACTTGATGCCGACAAGAAGAATGAGCTGATGAAAGAAGCCCAGAAGCTTTGGCTCGCAGATGCTCCGTGGGTAATGACCGTTTATTCGGCGACCTTTGAAGCCATGAATCCGAAGATTTCCGGATGGGTTCACTATCCCGACGAACATGAGCGTTGGGCCGATCTGACGATGAAGTAAGGCTGTCGGACCGTGCGGGGGGCATGTCGGTGACGTGCTCCCCATAGTTCCCGATCTTTTTTTACGGATGAAATCATGACTTTCGGACGTTTCTTTCTGCGACGCATGCTGATGGTGATCCCGCTGATGCTGGGTATCGTCTTCGCCACTTTCATGCTGGTTCGCGTTGGGGGGCTGGACCCGGTGGGTCTGCTGGCAGGACCAACGGCAACCGCAGCCGAGTTTGATCTCATTCGCAGCGAGTTGGGTCTCGACAAATCATTATTTGAACAATTTTTCATTTATCTGGGTAATCTGCTGCAGGGTGATTTCGGTGAATCCTGGCTGAGCAACCGGCCCGTTCTGGACGATATGCTGGACCGGGTGATGGTCTCGGTGGAACT
Organism: Alphaproteobacteria bacterium HT1-32; assembly: GCA_009649675.1. Taxonomy (NCBI): domain Bacteria; kingdom Pseudomonadati; phylum Pseudomonadota; class Alphaproteobacteria; species Alphaproteobacteria bacterium HT1-32. The sequence goes on from WJPL01000004.1 coordinate 158,846, forward strand.
GCTGTTGTGGGGTGTCGGTATCGGCACGCTGGTCGGTATTCCGATCGGACTGCGGGCAGCCTTCCGGCCAGACGGTGCTTTTGACCATATCAGCCGCTTTTTCTCTCTGCTGGGTTTTTCCATCCCGACCTACTGGCTCGGTCTGGTGATGCTGTTTGTTTTCTTCTACCTGCTGGGATGGGCGCCCCCCGGCGTTGGCCGGATCGGACTGATCATGAGCCCGCCACCAACCGTCACCGGCAGTTACTTCATTGACGCGCTGATAATAGGTGACTGGGATGTGGCGAAATCTGCTGCGTCGCATCTGGTGTTGCCGGTGATCTGCATGGCGATTGTCTCGTCCGCACCGATTATCAAGCATACCCGGGCTATTACGCTTGAGGTGCTGTCGAATGACACGGTGCGCTATGCGCGGGCATCCGGTCTGCCGAAAGATGTGGTGAAACGGATTGTTCTGCGCAATTCCACAGTCCCGATCCTGACTTTTGTCGGTACAGAAATTACCGGCCTGGTGGGGACCATGTCGCTGATCGAGTTTGTTTTTGCATGGGGCGGGCTGGGCGAATACGGCCTGGCGGCGATTGTCCGCGGCGATTTCGCCGCAGTGCAGGGATATGTGCTCTTCCTCGCACTGTTCTCGGTCATCGTCTTTCTGATTATCGACTTTGTTGTCTATCTGATTGAACCCCGTGCGGAGTTGACGTGATGCCTGATGGTTCAAATTTCCCCGCCGGCGCAGCCCCTGTTCCCGGCTTTTCGGTCGCCCGGCGGATTGCCGGGATGTCCCGGTTCAGCCCGACCGCGGCGATTGGTCTGACGATCATTCTGGTCTTCGGTATTCTTGCCCTCGGCTCGAATATTTTCATGCCCTACGACCCGGTCTCATCCTTTCCGGAACGGGTTCTTCAGGCCCCGAATGCGGATCACTGGTTTGGTACGGATGGTAACGGGATGGATGTGTTTTCCCGTGTCATCTACGGCGCACGCTATGGTTTCGGGATTGCCATTCCGGCTGTCATCATCTCCCTGCTGATCGGTGTGCCGGTGGGGCTGTGGACGGGTTATAAAGGCGGGATCGGCGATGAAATCGTCATGCGCTTCTTTGATGGCCTGCGGGTTTTCCCCTCGATCATTCTGGCGCTTGCTGTCGTTGCTGCGACCGGGCAGTCGCTGATCAATGTGATCATCGTTCTTGGTGTGCTCGATTCTCCGGTTTTTGCCCGTGTCGTGCGCTCCGAAGTGCTGGCCCTGCGGTCCAGCGTCTTTGTCGAATCCGCCGTGGCTGCGGGCAATCCGACCTGGCGCGTCATGTTCGTTCATCTGTTGCCGAATGCCATTCAGGGAGCCATGGCCCAGACGGCGGTGCGTGCAGCGTGGGCCGTTCGTATTTCTGCAACGCTGGCTTTCCTGGGGGTCGGTATTCAGGCGCCAACCCCGGAATGGGGGGCGATGATTCGCCAGGGTGCTGAATTCATGGTTTCGGGTCAGTGGTGGGTGGCCCTGTTCCCGGGACTGGCACTGATTATGCTGGTTCTCGGCCTGAATATGCTCGGTGACGGGCTTCAGGATTTCCTCAACCCACGTCGCAGGTCGGTCAAGTGAGCTTACTCGAAGTCAACGAACTCGAGACGCATTTCGTTTCGCGCGATCTCGATAACAATATCCGCACCGCCCGTGCACTGAACGGCGTCACTTTCTCTGTCGATAGCGGAGAGTTTCTCGGCATCGTCGGGGAAACCGGTGCCGGCAAGTCACTGACAGCGCAGTCGGCGGTCGGGCTGTTACGCCCTCCGGCACGGGTGGTTGGCGGTTCCGTCAGGTTCGCCGGCAGGGAACTGCTGGAGCTGTCTGATGACGACCTGAACGGTCTGCGCGGTCATGAGATTGCGATGGTTGTGCAGAACCCCCGGACATCACTTGACCCGCTGACCCGGATTGGCGATCAGCTGGTCCGTATCCGTCAGGCGCATGTCAAAACCACTTACAGGGAAGCCCGCAAACGTGCGCTGGAAATGATGGATGCCGTCGGTATTCCTGATCCGGAACGCCGGGCGATGGCCTGGCCGCATGAATTGTCCGGCGGGATGGCTCAGCGCGTGCTGATCGCAATGGCGCTGATGAACGAGCCGCGGCTGCTGATTGCAGATGAGCCGACAACCGGCCTCGATGTGACCGTGCAGGCTCAGATTCTTGATCTGCTGCGCGATCTGGTGAAGCGGATGAATATGGCGGCAATCATCATCACCCACGACCTTGGCGTGGTGGCTCATTACTGTGACCGCATGGCGGTGATGTTTGCCGGATCAATGGTTGAGGTGGGGCCGGTCAAGTCGGTCTTCGATCATCCGGCACATCCCTATACAAAAAACCTTATCGCAGCGACGCCGGAGCGGCTGCAGCTTGGTGAAACCAGCATCCTCGGGGCACCGCCGCCGGATCTCTATAATCTTCCGGAAGGTTGCCATCACCGTGACCGGTGCCAGTTTGCCGAAGATATCTGCCTGACCGATCCGAAGATTGAAGATGTCACCCCCGGCCATGCCGCACGTTGTCATCTGGCGGCACGATTGCTGGAGACTACGAAATGAGCGAACAGCCCGTCATTGAGGTCAGGGGCCTCAAGAAGCATTTCCCGACCGGTCACAAGGACAAGGTGGTCCATGCTGTCAACGGAATCGATTTCGCCATCCGTCCGGGTGAGACTCTCGGCATGGTGGGGGAAAGCGGTTCCGGTAAGTCGACGGTTGGCCGGACGATCCTGCGCCTGACCAATCCGACTGCCGGGAAAATTACCTTCTGTGGTCAGGATATATCGAGCCTCTCGATGGATCAGTGCCGACCGCTCAGATCTGACATGCAGATGGTGTTTCAGGATCCGTGGAGTGCGCTGAATCCCCGCATGAAAATCGGAAGCCTGATTTCGGAGCCGCTGCTGCTGCATGACAAGATGCCACGCAGCGAACGTGAAGACCGTACCGAGGCTCTGGCCAAACGTGTGCAACTGAGTACCGAATTTCTGAACCGCTATCCCAGCGACCTGTCCGGCGGACAGTTGCAGCGGGTCTGTATTGCGCGGGCGATTGCCACGAACCCGAAGCTGATCGTCCTCGACGAGCCGACCAGCTCTCTGGATCTGTCGGTACGGGCCGGCATTCTGGAACTGCTGGCAGAGCTGAAGGAAGAAACCCGGGTCGCGATGCTGTTCATCTCACATGATCTGGGCACGGTGAAGCTGATCAGCGACCGGATTGTGGTGCTCTATCTCGGACAGATTGTTGAGCAGGCTGAAGCCGGTTCCGTGTTCGATGCTCCGGCCCATCCCTATACCCAGTCGCTGATGTCGGCACATCTGCCGGCGGACCCGCATTTCGTGGTGAAGCGTCAGATCCTCGAAGGCGAGGTTCCGAGCCCGATTGATCTGCCGACCGGCTGCTCGTTCCACACACGCTGCCCCGTCGCGATCGATAAGTGCAGCCAGCAAGAGCCACCGCTCGACCTGCTGAGCGATAACGGTCATCTCGCAGCCTGCCTGCGTATCAAGGATGGCGGCAACAGGATCGCCTGACTGACAGGCTATACAGAAAGGAAGACGATGTCTGGAGATACGGCATATACACGCTTGTTCAGTCCGATGAAGCTGGGGCCAAAGACGGCCCGTAACCGGATCTGGATGACCGCACATGCAACCCTGCTGGTGAAGGATCATCTCTTCACGGACGCGCATATCCATTACTACAAGGAGCGCGCCAAAGGTGGGGTCGCGGTCATCACCATGGAGGCGATGGCGGCCCATCCGACAACCCAGCCTTACAAGGGCAAGGCCTTCGCCTTTGATCAGCGGATGGCGGCGCAGTACCGGAAGCTGGCGGATGCCGTGCATGAATATGACACGCTGTTGCTGTCACAACCCTGGCATCGCGGACGGCAGACAAATTCTGTCGCCAATGGTCTGCCGGTCTGGGCGCCGTCCTCAATCCCCTGCAGCGTTTACCGTGAAATGCCGCATGTCATGACAACAGCGGATATCAATGAACTGATCGAAGGTTATCGCCTGTCGGCCAGGTATTCGAAGGAAGGCGGACTGGACGGGGTCGAGGTCCATGGCATGTCCCATGGCTACATGCTCAACCAGTTCCTGTCTCCGGCGACCAACAACCGGCGGGATGCCTATGGTGGCAGTCTTGAGAACCGGATGCGGATCGTCATGGAAATCCTTGATGCGTCGCGCCAGGAAATCGGTCGCGACATGATCATGGGAATGCGGATCAATTCGAATGACGGCCATCCCGGTGGCCTCGGCCCGGATGAATGGGCCGATATCGCGAAGGAATTCGAGGCCACTGGTCTGATCGATTACATCTCCGTCAGTCACGGAACCTATCTCAACCGCATGCTGATCTATCCGACATCGCCGGAAGATCAGGGCTATCAGCTGGCTGCTACGCAGAAAGTTGCAGATGCGGTCAGTGTTCCGGTTGTCGGCGTCGGCCGGATCATCGATCCGGCTGCGGCGGAAGGTTATCTGGCAGACGGAAAGTGCGAGTTCATCGGCATGGCCCGTCAGCTGATCGCTGATCCGGAATGGCCCAGGAAAGCCTATGAGAACAAGGCCGGTGATATTCGCCCCTGTGTTGGTGCGAACTGGTGCATGTCATCCATTTTCGCGCAGGCTGCGATCGCCTGCATCCATAACCCGGCAGCGGGTAATGAAATGGAACTGGGGGCGGGTACGCTGAGCCAGGCAGAAACAGCGAAGAAAGTTGCTGTGGTTGGTGCCGGTCCGGGAGGGATGCGTGCTGCGCTGACCGCCGCCGGGCGGGGACATGATGTGACACTGTTTGAAGCCCGCGACAATCTTGGTGGTCAGACAGCATGGTGGGCAAAAGCCGACAGCCGCAAGGAACTGGTGGGGATTGTCGACTGGCTGGAGACCCAGCTTCGCCAGACCGGTGTGACCATTCAGACCGGCACAAAGGTTGATGCGGGGATGCTGGCCGGGTTCGATGCGGTGGTTGTCGCAACCGGCTCCCGGGCACTGAAGCATGGCTGGAACATGCTGCATCCGGAACGCTGGGACGGGGATATCCTGCCCGGTGCCGATCAGCCCCATGTCTTCACCTATATGGAGTTACTGGCGGATGAACCGCCGGTCGGCAAAAAGGTCGTCGTTATTGACAGTATGGGCGGTCGTCAGGGAGCGGTCACAACCGAGTATCTGGCGCAACGCGGTGCTTCCGTCACTTTCATCACCCAGCTGGGGCAGCCATCGCCGGATCTGGCGGGCAGCCGTGACTGGGGCAAGGTCCATGGCATGTTGCGCCGGATGGGCGTGACCTTCATGTCGGACTCTGAAGTGACAGCGATTGATGGCCCGCAAGTTACGGTGCGCGATCTCTACACCGACGAACACACCCTGCTTAACGATATTGATCAGGTCGTCATGATTATCGGCGCACATGCCGAGGATGACCTGTTCCACGAACTCAGCCCGCGCAAAGCCGACGGGTTAGAGCTGCATCTGATCGGTGACGCCATGTCGCCGCGTCGGGTCAATGACGCAATTAGAGAGGGCGAACTGGTCGCCCGCAAAATCTGAGGAGAATCTGATGACACCTGAAGGCAAAGCAGAACTGGATAAAATCCGCGAAGTCCGCGGCTATACACTGCCGGTTCACGAATATCTTGCGGAACTCGATCCGGAAATGCTGAAGCGTTATGGCAATCTGGCAAGCTACACCCTGTTTGGTGATGCCGAAGGCCGCCCGATGGACCTGAAGACCCGCTTTCTGGTGCTGGTCGGCGTGACCACCGCCGTCAAGGGGGACCGGGAAGGTATTGAATGGGCGGCCATCCGCGCCATCCAGAACGGGGCAACCTGGAAAGAAGTCTATGAGGCTGCCTTCATGGCTGCTCTGCCAGCCGGTATCCCGGCATTTGAAGCATCCTGCCGCGCCTTCAATGAAATGAAGAAGGGTGATGGCTGGGTTGATCTGGAAGTGCCGGAAGAATGACCACCGGGCCGGAAACAGCTGATGTGGTGATTGTCGGCGCCGGGGCATCCGGTGCTGCAACCGCATGGGCACTTTCCGGCCATGGGTTGAAGATCGTCTGTCTGGAGCAGGGTGACTGGGTCGACCAGTCATCCTCGCCCAGCCTCGACAATGGCTGGGAGATTGCCCTGCAGACGGTGTTCCATCCCAATCCGAATATTCGCGCCGGTGCACGGGATTACCCGGTGACCGATGACGCAACGCCTATCAAGCCGGCTTTGTTTAACGCTGTTGGCGGTGGCACGATTCGCTGGGGCGGGCATTTCCCGCGTCTCCATCCCAGTGATTTCCGGGTACATACACTGGATGGCGTGGCCGATGACTGGCCGGTATCCTATCCGGAACTGGAACCCTATTTTGATATCAATGACCGGATGATGGGTGTCGCCGGTCTTGCCGGGGATCCGGCCAATCCGCCGCGCGCCGCCCGGCCAACTGGCCCACTACCACTTTGCCCCGCGACCCGCAGGATTGCCGCTGCCTTCGACAGTCTGGGATGGCACTGGTGGCCGGCGGATGCGGCGATTGTCTCCAGCAATTATGGCGAGGATCGCAAGGCCTGCAATAATTGCGGTCCCTGCGGTCTTGGCTGTCCGCGCAAGTCGCGCGCCAGCACGGATATCACCTACTGGCCTGCCGCCATTCGGGGTGGTGTTGATTTGCGGACACGCTCTGTTGTCACCGCGCTGAAGGCAGCATCTCCTCATCAGGTAGGTTCTGTCACCTATATTGACGGTGACGGGCAGGGGCAGGAAATTTCAGCCGGAACAGTGATTGTCGGCTGTAACGGTCTCGGGACATCGCGTCTGCTGCTGGCATCAGCCAGTGATCGGCATCGCAACGGTCTGGCCAACAGTTCCGGTCAGCTTGGCCGTAATCTCATGTTGCATCCGACGGCCATTGTGACCGGGGTGTTTACTGACAGGCTCGACAGCCATCGCGGTCCCTTTGCAACATCGCTCTACAGCCAGCAATTCTATGAAACCGATGGATCGAATGACTTTATCCGGGGCTATCAGTTACAGGCGCTGCGGGGTCAGGGACCGGTTGGCACGGCACTTGGCGGCTATATGCATCGCCTGCCCTGGGGTGAGGCGCATCACGACCGCTTCATGGCTGAGTTCGGCCATTCGGTCAGTCTGACAGTGACAACAGAGGATCTGCCGGAGCCGGTCAACCGGGTAGAGCTGGACAGAAACCGCAAGGATGCCTGGGGACTGCCCGCGCCGAAGATGACCTACCGGCTGGGTGAGAATACTAAACGTATGCTGGCCCACGGATCGGAAAAGGCACGGGAAGTGATGGCCGCAGCCGGTGCCTCAGAGATTATCGTCAATCCGCTGGCACGTCAGGCCGGGTTTCATTTTCTCGGCACGGCCCGGATGGGCAATGATCCGGCAGTTTCCGTCGTGAACGGAGACTGCGTGACCCACGATATTGATAATCTGATGGTTGTCGACGGATCGGTGTTTCCGACTTCGGCAGCCGTCAACCCGACCCCCACCATTCAGGCGGTGGCACTGCGTGCGGCCGACCGCCTGCTGCATCGACTTGGTATATCAGAAGGACCGAGAGCATGACCGCTTCACTGCTTTCCGCAATTCTTGACCGGCTTCTGCCGGGCAACAGCGAGGGATGGCCCGCAGCCGGAAAGCTGGGGCTGGCCCCGTCGGTCGGGGCTTTCATCTCGCGGACACCGGAAGGGGCCGCCTGGCTGGAAGTTGTTCTCGCCGGGACGGCACCCGGTTTTCTGGAAATGACACCGGCCGAGCAGACCCGTGATCTGCAACGACTGGAGGAAGCAGAACCCGAAGCATTCGAGCGGCTCGTCGTCGCAGCCTACAACATGTACTACACCCATCCGGAAGTTCGTCACGTAATTGAGCGGCTGACAGGCTATGAAGCCCGCCCGCCACAGCCGCTGGGCTATGAGATGGAACCGTTCGACGAGGCACTGCTGGTGCGTCAGAAGCAGCGTGCGCCGTTCTGGCGACGAACAGGCGGAGAAGCATGACGCAAGGCTCCGGCATTCTGCAGCCGCGCCCGCTCATCGGAGTGGGGGCCATGATGCTGACCACCATCGTTGTCCCGATGATGGGCGTCTTTGTGAAAATTCTTCACGGCTTTGGCCTGAACTCTACCGAGATGCTGGCGATCCGTTCGGTCATCGTGACGCTGGTACTGTTGCCGGGGTTGCTCTGGGCGGTTAACCGGGCAGCACTGATTGCGGCTGACAAGAAGGCGCATCTGCTGCATGCGGCCTTCGGCCTGTCTTCTATGGCCTGCTTTTATTATGCCTTCCAGTTCATGCCGCTGGTCATCGTGACCGCGATTAATTTCACAACCCCGATCTTTCTGGTTCTGATGGCCCGGTTCCTGTTCGGCGAACAGCTGGGCTGGCGCAGCTGGGTGGCAATATCGGTCGGCTTCCTGGGCGCACTGATCGTACTGCAACCGGCGGCGCTGGATGTCGGGCCGGTGGCCGCCGTGGTGGTGCTGGGGTCTTTTCTTGGCGCTTGTATGTTAATGGCAATCCGGCGGATGCCGGCCCGCAGTTCCAACTTTGCGGTTATCTTTTACTTCTCGATCTTCGGCACAATGGCGTTTGGCGGGCTGTATCTGCCCTGGATGGATGTACCGCCACGTGAGTCATGGTGGAGCCTGCTGGCGCTCGCGGCACTGGCGCTGGCTGTCCATTCCCTGCTGACCTTCGCCTACCGGTTTTCCTCCTCCATGCTGGTGGGGGCGCTGGATTATACCCGGCTGATCTGGGCCGGATTGCTGGGCTGGTATCTGTTCAATGAGACCCCTCAGACCAGCGACGGGGTTGGCATGATACTGATTCTCGCCAGCGGATTTTATATTCTTTACCGTGAGTCACGGGGGCGCGGCGGCGCGACCTCGAAGACGGCGGCCAAGCGACTTGAATAGACGTGAACGCTAACTGACAGGAGACGGAACATGGATCTCAGACTGGCAAGGCCGGATCAGGCCCGACTGGATTTTGTTGAAGGACTGAAGGTTTTTGTGGCGAGCGATGTCGCCCCGGCACTACGGGTGGAATATGACGACTGGGTCAGCACAACAAAGCCGGATGAGGCAAAGCTGCGTGACCGGAATTTCATGAGCGAACGCTTCGAGCATGATCCGCTCTATCAGACATCCCGTGGTTTGCAGCGTCTCAGTCAGGAGGCCATGTGGCGGGAGACCATCTCGGGTCTCGCAGCCCGCCGGGGCGAGATCGAGGCAGAACTCGACGCGCCATCAGATGCCCCGGGATCACTGACGCTGGACCCGTCGCTGGAGATGCCGCGCTATTACGATGCCAACGAATTCCATCTGCAACCCGGCAACTATCACCGCGATACGCTGTCCGGTCCGGTCTACGAGGTTGGGGTCGCCACCTACACCATGCACCGCTATGGCAAGGCAGGTGACGAAATGGGGCGTGCGCTGGTGGGTGCCCTGCCGAAACGTGACTACAAGCGCATCCTCTATATGGGCTGCGGCCCGGCCTATAAATGCTATCCCCTCGTTGATGCATTCCCTGATGCAGAATTTCATGCCTGCGACCTCAGCGCCCCGATGCTGAAGTTCGCCCGTAACCGGGCTGCCGAACATGGCAAGGCGATTCATTTCAGCCAGCAGAACGCAGAAGACATGTCCTACCCGGAAGGCCATTTCGATCTGGTCTTCTGCAAGCTGCTGTTCCACGAAATGCCAACGAAGGCGGTTATCAACGCCGTCAATTCTGCCGCCCGCGTGCTGGCTCCCGGTGGCATTCTCGCCAATCTGGAACTGCCAAGCTATGAAAGCCTCGACCCGTTCAGCGCCTATCTGATGGACTGGGATACGCTGAACAATGGCGAACCTTTCTGGCGGGCCTATCACGAAATGGATCTGGAAGGCGCCTATCGTGACGCCGGTCTGGAGGCGAAAACCATTGAAGCCTACAGCGAGTGGGGCGGTGCGAAGGGGAATTACATGGGCAAGTTCTCCTATCACGTCACCATGGGCGAAAAGACGGAGGCCTGAGAGCATGGCAACGAAGACTGACTATTTTGCAGATGTCGCCCAGACCGACCTGATGCGCGTCGTCGTGGCGCTGGCGACGGAGGTCTATGAACTCCGCGACCGCCAGCGTCTCACCGAAAGCCTGCTGACCGAACAGGGGCTGAAACTGGACGATCTCGACGCAAAGGCGGAACCGGCAGTCTATGAGGAAGACCGATTGCGGGAGCGCGATGCCTTTGTCGCCCGGGTTTTCGCCGCCATGAAAGACCCGGTGGGGGGATAGGGTTCAGGTCAGGAGGGCGAGAGCCGGGTTGTTACATCCATGTTGGACACGGACAATCAGGAGACTCTCCGGGTCTGAGATGTAGACAATGAGGTGCTTCTGGAAGGGATGAATTCGAACCACAGGTTCAAATTCCGGACGCTCTGGTGCGAGGAAAGGGTTTTCAGCTATCTGCTGGAAGCTTTTCTCAAGCCCGTTGAGATAGATTCGGCGTTGTTCTTTTCCCCATATCTGCTGGGTATAGAGACCGATCTCCCGGATGTCTTCCTGCGCTTTTCTGCTGATGCGATAAGGGCTGTTAACGGGCGTCAAGTTCGGTCTGGATCGCCTCCATACTGAAGTCATCTGCGGTGCCGCTCTCAATCCCTTCGGTGATGGCGGTCTGAATCCTGGCGAGTTCTGCTGCCCGCGCCTGATCTTTTCGTATCAGGTCGCGTACATAGTCGCTGGCATTGCTATAACGCCCGGTTCGGGTCTGGGCCTCAACCCAGACCTTCATGGGATCAGGCAGAGAAACATTCATGGTTGCCATCAGCATCTCCTTTTTCTGAATTTGACATAGATTGGCAAAGTTTGTCAAATTCGGGAAAAGGAGATGCCAGCTCTCAGCTCTTACAGACTGCTTCCAGAATATCCCTGATCGACTGGTCGGCGAAGGCGTGCAGTTCCTCTGTCGTCTTGTTCTGCATCGGATGCGGCACGTAGATTGATGCTGCATCGAGACCGATGGCGGCTTTCTGGGAATCAAAGGCGTCGCGGAACTCCTCCGTCAGGATGCTGACGCCGGGGATGCCGCGTTTGTCCAGATCATTCAGGTCATGCAAACTGCACGACGTGCATGACCCTCAGTCGGACAGGGCGACGACGACGGCGTCACAGGTACCGGCGATCTCGGTAATCATCTCGGGCGGGGCGACGCGGGTGTTGGTCGGTTTTTTGAAACGCCGCGTTGCAACACCCCGCTCAGTACAGAGCTGTTCCAGCCGGTCGATGAACTCATCGCCGCGCATCTTGCCGATATCCATCAGGGCAAGGGTCTTTCCGTCAAATCCCGCAAGCGGTGACGTGCGGTCCCGCAGCAGGGATGTTGCCTCACCGGTCGGGTCTCTCAGTGTTACAGCCATGGTTTTATCTCCCGTGTTACAGTTTTTGACTCGTGGCGGAACCGGCCGCCCGTCCAGCCGGCGCAGATGGCGGAGAACAATCCGGCCTGTCCGCCGGCATGCACAATCTGCAATCCTTCCGGCCAGAATTTGTCGACCATGTCGTCCAGTCTGTCTGGGCTGACGCCTTCTCCGATGCCATGGGCACCCTGAACAACATCGCTGCCCGGTCGCCGCAGGGCGTCGTGCAGGGCGGTTGTGATGCGGTCGCGATCCCATCCGGCGTTGCGGTAAATCGCATAATGTTCGGGCACCAGCACCAGCATGGCGTTGGTGAACTCGCAAAGCTTCCAGTTGCCAACAGCCATCAGCGACCGGGCGAGGGACCGGGTCAGCTGCTCCGGGGTGCGGGATCGCTGGTCGACAAAGCCCTGTATGCCGTCGCCCTGAAACAGGGTCACCGTATCCGTATCCGGATCGAAACCACGTGAGACATTCAGCGGGGTCCAGCTCGGATCCTGCTCGTTCTCGGCAAAGCAGAAGGTGAATTTACCCGGTCCGCCAAGAACAGCCCTGTCGAGCTCGCCGGGGCGACCGCCGCCAACGTTTCGAATGATTAATTGGAGCGCCCGTCCGATCGTGGCATTGGCCCGGTTGCCCTGACCGAGACAGTTAATCCCTGAATTCATGCCGATCTTGCGGGTGATGGGACCATTGACGACAAGGATGGGAGAGGAAAAGCAGGTGGTGCAGAGAACACCATGCATGGTGGCTTCCGGCTGCAGGGCCGCGTCGAGCGCAGCCAGAATTACCGGCATATATTCCGGTCGTGCGCCCGCCATGACGGCATTAATGGCAACTTTCTCAACCGTGATCGGGGTCAGGTTCGGGGGAACTTCTCCCAGAATTTCGTCAGGCTTGCGGCTGGTGCCGCCCAGCATGCGGATGATCCGGGAATCGGTTGGCGGCACAACGGGCAGGCCGTCTGTCCAGCCCCGGTCATAGCAGGCTTCGGCGTCATCATCCCAGTCGCCGAGCGGGACAGGACGCGCCGCAATATTACTGTCGCCATAGCGTTCCATCAGGATTTCCCAGGCACCGGGGTCGCGCGAACGCGATCCGCATCCCGGCCGCTGATCCGGGAGGTCAGGGGCAAGGTTTTGCTGCCCGGTCAGTTCTTCCCAGTCAGCCCTGTGCCATCCGTAGGTTCTGGCGACCTCCTGTCCGTTCCGGAAACGGATGACGGTTGGTACCACCTCGATGTCGTGACGAAACGAGAGCTCCAGGGATCTGTCATCAAGACTGCGAAGGCCGGCCGGAAAGGCTGGGTCGTCCTGAGAAATGACGGTCAGGTCTGGCAACTGCCGGTCCAGGGCGCGGAGGACAGGCTGAACCATCACACAGGTTTCACAGCCAGCCTTGACGAATACAACCAGGCCGTCGCCGGGCAGTCCTGTCTGTTTCATCTTCGCCTCCTGAAAGTTTAGATTGATATATTAATTAATCAGGAAGGTTTGTCGAATCTATTAAAATCTGGGAAAAATTCGCTAAATTCATTAAGCTGGCCAGATTATTAATATACCAGATGATTGTACGGACCATGGAACAAAAGCTTGCGACAACTGTCCCGGCTGTCGGGCAACCGGCGCTGACGAAGCCTGTCATTGCTGATCTGATACGTGACCGGATCATCGCCGGGCGGCTGGCGATGGGAGAGCGGATTGCGGACAAGCAACTGGCGGCTGACCTTGGTGTCAGCCGGACACCAGTACGTGAGGCATTGTTGCAGCTTCAGTCGGAAGGGCTGGTTGAGATAAAGCCGCAAAGCGGAACATTTGTCTTTGATCTGACGGCTGCGGATATCGCAGAGATCTGCGCACTCCGGGTCATTCTGGAAACAGGTGCGATCCGTTCACTGCTGGCGAATGAGATGAAAGAGGCGCTGGCCAGGCTGGGGTTGATTGTGGGCCAGGCGGCACTGGCGCTTGAGGACGGCGACATGGCGCAATGCGATGCGCTGGACTGGCAGTTCCACGAAAGCCTGATTGCGGCGACGGGTAATCAGTACCTGATCCGGGCCTATCGCGGCATCTCCTCCCAACTGCGTGCCTTGCGTCAGCGAATGCCGCGGGATGCAGATCGCATCGCACAGGCCATTGCACAGCATCGTCGCATCGTTGATCTCTGCGCCGCCGGTCGTGTGGATGGGGCGGTGGCACAGATATCAGGCCATGTTGGCAATGTTGAACGGCTGCTGACAGCCATCGGAGAGACCGGCTGAGTTCCGGCGCAATGGTAAGTGACTGGCAGGGCTGTCCTCACCTCATGTCATTCCATCGTGTTGCGGAATGACATGAGGGATGGTGTCGGGGAAGGGAAGTCTAGGTTCCCAGAAACCGGTTAAACGCGGCTGTCGTTTCCGCCAGTGTCTCTTCCGTGCGAATTCCCGGCAGCGCCTGATATTCGGCGTGGGGGAGGATGCCGCGGGCTTCTTCCAGGACCGGGAATACCATGTCGGTGGTGGCGAAGGTAATCAGGGTGGGCTGGGTGATCTTCGGCACATTGACGGCCATCGGATAGCGGAAGGCGGCGCGGTAGGATTTGTGGTAGGTGGTCAGGCCCTTCATGACCTCCACGAACTTGTCATGCAGGAACTCGGCTGACGGCAGGTCGAGGGGGACACGATGTTCCTTGTCCTTCTTGAACCAGGGGAAATAAATGTACTGGTCTCGGGCGAAGTGCCAGCCCCACATCACCTGCAGACCAAGCTGATCCGGCTTCATCTCCGGGGCGTAGGTCTTCAGGATTTCATCGAGTTCATCCGGGGTATAGAGGCCGAATCCGTCGAGGATGACCTTGCGGACCCGGTCTGGCCAGTTCAGTGCCAGACAGGTCGCCATGCGGGCACCGGTATGGGTGCCATAGAAATCAGCCTGCTGAATGCCGAGACTGTCCATCATGCCGATGACCGCAGCAGCATAGTCGGCGATTTCCGGCTGCACGCCTTCCGGGGGCATGGAATCACCGTTGCCCATGGTGTCCGGGGCGATGACATGGCGGCTGTCGCCGAGGCTGCCGATCACCGGTTCCAGCATCTTCGAGGAACCGGGGGAGGCATGCATCATGATCAGGGGCGTACCCTCTGGTTTGCCGGCGGTACGATAGTGGATCTGGCCACGATCCAGGTCGGCAAAGCCGCGTCTTACAGTCGCCATTGTCTGCATTCTCCCTTTGAGGACTAATCAATCGGTCGTTTGTCGAATTCCGGCGTTGCCCGCTCATAGGCGCTGGCTCCGCGCAGCACTGTTGCATCATCCAGCATGGCACCGCTGATCTGGAAGGCCATCGGCATGCCGGCTTTCGAGAAGCCGCAGCGCACGGAAGCACAGGGCACGCCGGCGATGTTGGCCGGGGCTGTGATCAGCGGTGAATTGAGGAAATAGAACGGTTTGATCTCTTTCACGACCGGTGGGTCACCCAGCATACCGGGATAGATCAGCAGGTCGACGCGGGTCATCAGCTTTGCTGTTGCCAGTGCCAGTTCGCGACGGGTCTTCTGGGCGTTGATATAATCGGCTGCCCGGATAAAGGCCCCCATGCTGATGCGCGAGCGGGTGAAACTGGTATAATTCTCAGGCTGTTCCTGCAGCCATTTTTCATGAATGGCGTAGGCCTCCGACATCATGATGACGGAGTTGGCGACCGTGAAGTCCCAGAGATCGGGCAGAGTGACATCAATGATTTCAGCGCCCAGCGCACGATAGACCTCCAGCGCATCGGTGGTGGCCTTGCGATGCTCCTCCGAGATGGCGGAAAGTTTGGAGAAATTCGTGACATAACCGATCCGTAAACCTTTCAGGTCACCGGTCAGGGCAGCGGTACAATCCGGTGCCGGGGCATTCAGGCTGGTAGGGTGTTCAGGGTCATGACCTGAAAGAACATCCAGCATCAGGGCGCAATCTTCCGATGTGCGGGCCATCGGGCCGGTATGGTCGAGTGAGCCGGAGAGGGGGAATACACCCCGCAGACTGACCCGGCCATAGCTGGGCTTGATCCCGGCGGTACCACAAAAGGCCGCAGGAATGCGGATTGATCCGCCGGTATCCGTGCCCATGGCTGCGGGGATAAGACCGGCAGCGAGTGCAACCCCGGCGCCACTACTGGAACCACCGGCATAGCGTTCCGGATTCCAGGGGTTGCGGGCATGGGGGACCAGTCCGTCGCCGGACGGCCCGCCAAGGCAAAACTCGGTGTTCTCCAGCTTGCCCATCAGTACGGCACCTGCCGCCCGCAATTTCGTCCAGGCGACGGCATCGGTTGCCGGCACACGGTCTGACGTTACCCGCGAACAGACGGTGGTCCGGATGCCCGCCGTGTCATAGGCGTCTTTCAGCCCGACCGGAATGCCATGCAGGGGACCGCGATACTTCCCGGCAGCGATTTCTTCGTCAGCTTCCTTCGCCTGCTGTTCGGCAATGTCGAATGTCGGGGTGATGAAGGATTTGCAGCGATCATCCAGGTTTGTGATCCGGCCGATCAGTGTCCGGGTCAGTTCCAGTGACGACAGCTTGCGGCCTTTAAGCAGCCCTGCCAGTTCGGCAACGGACTTATAATGAAGAGGGGCGTCGCTCATCCGGCATTTCCCTTCGCTGCATCCACCACCAGTTCCAGCGGATCGAGCGTTGCCATCGTCTCTGCCCCGATATCGCGGCCTTCAGGGCGCAGGCGCGCCGTCAGTTCGCGCAGGCGGTCATAGGCGTCACGCAGGCCATCGGTATCCTGATGCGCGGGATCAAGGCCGGCGCGTTGCATGATACGAAGGAAGTCATCGGGCGGGGTGGGGATCATCATGGTTCCTATTCAGCGGCAATGGCGGCGGCATCATGCAGGAAGGGGCGGGAAGCACTGGCGCGGCGGACCAGATAGTTCCAGCGCAGGTCATAAACCTTGTCCGAGGTGAGGAATTTCTTGGCCTGTTCTGCGGCCTCTGCCGGGACCAGCCGGAGGTCGCCGGCGGCCATTGCGGCAAGCTGAATACCTGCGGTTTCGTCAAACAGGATGCCGCAGATAACAGCCTCCCGGATCGAACGGGCGGCAATCAGCAACCCGTGATTTTGCAGCAGGAGGGCGCGGCGGGGACCAATGGCTTCGGCCAGTGCACGACCGGTTGCCTGATTTTCAACGATGCCGTCGTAATTGTCGTAGAGGGTGCAGTCGTCATGAAAGACCAGCCCGCTCTGGAAGACCGGTTCAAGGTTCGATCCGGTCGCACTCAGCGCCACGGCGTTGTGGCTGTGAGTGTGCAGGATACAGCAGACATCCGGGCGCTGCTTGTAGATTTCCGTATGGATGACCAGTGACGGGCTGACCTTGCCGCCGTCGGTGGTCTTCAGGCTGAAGTCGGCCTGATGGATATTGTCGGCCCGTACATCATCAAAGCCGTGACCATAGGTATGGGCAAACAGGTTGTCTGCACCGGGCAGTCGGGCGCTCAGATGACCGGCGATGCCGCTGTTCTGTCCCTCATTGTCGAGAATGTGATATCCGAGGAGAAGTTCGCGGCGAAGTGTCGACTGATCCATGACCGATCCTTTGACCTGACAGATTTGTTCCATCAGTATAACATTATGACATTAGAAACGGAACAAGTGATTGAGGGTGGATATGACTGATAATCTCAAAGGCTTTGTGGCGCCTCTCGACCCGGTTGGCGGTGCCAGTCTTTATGGTCCTCCGCCCTGGCATTTTCATGGTCGTTCCCTGACGATTATCGGACGTTGTGACCCCGATGCAATTGCTGCACTTGTGCCTGCGCCGCTGAAGCCGGTTGGCGAGCCGCTGGTACGGTTCAGCCTGCATGAACTGACCTGTGATATCGGGCTGGGCCGGGATTTTGCGCAGCGTCATCCTGAACGCAGCCGCTGTCATGAAGCCGTCATTGGTCTGATCGTCACAGATGGAAAACGAACCGGCTTTTATGATCCGTTTCTGTGGTGCAATTCAGATGCGGAAATTGCGGTCGGTCGGGAGATGTTTGGCTGGCCGCAGGTGGCTGGTGATCTCTGGCTTACCGGGCCAGACCCGCAGACCGGTCATCAGTCCGGTGACGTGATGGCGGGACTGGTCTCGAAGTCCGGGCGCCCGGTCATGGAGCTGTCGATGACACTGGATGCGCCGGGCGAGTTGCCGTCACAATGTGGTGCCTTCACGACATTCTTCACCATGCGGGTGCTGCCAGACCCGGCAGGTGGCCCGACGGTACGGGAAGTTTATGGATCCGACATGATCAACCCGACCGCAGGGGATCGCTGGACCGGGGCTGGTGAACTGACCCTCAGCGCACCGGAATTGCTGCCCCTGCAACCTGCTGAAATTGTTGCGGCCTGCACCAACACGATCTCCTGGGCAAAGCCTTATGCCGAACTTGTTGACCGGCGGGAAGTGCCGGTCTGAACAGCTCCGGTCAGGTATCGTCGGCGTGAGAGAGCAGTTTGGCGAGCAGCCCGGAAAGGGTCGCCAGTTCCTTGTCTGTCAGACAGACCGTCAGTTCGGCCTGATT
This sequence comes from Alphaproteobacteria bacterium HT1-32, assembly GCA_009649675.1. Taxonomy (NCBI): domain Bacteria; kingdom Pseudomonadati; phylum Pseudomonadota; class Alphaproteobacteria; species Alphaproteobacteria bacterium HT1-32. Next base: position 176,855 of record WJPL01000004.1, read on the forward strand.
CGCAAGATGCTCGGGGACGGCGCGATCAATCAGCGCCAGCCCCTTGTCGCTGAGACTGACAAGAACGCCCCGACGGTCAACCGGGCTCGGGCGGCGCTTGATCAGTTTCCGGCGTTCCAGCCGATCGAGGCGTGCGGTCATGCCACCGGACGACATCATGGTGATTTCGAACAGGCGGGTTGGCGTCATCTCGAAAGGCTCGCCCGAACGGCGGAGCGCAGCAAGTACGTCGAACTCGCCCGGCTGCAGGCCATGCTTAGCGAACAGGGGGGCCTGATGGTCGCGGCTGATCACTGCCGCAGTTTCCCCCAGCCTGCCCAGCAGTTCCATCGGGCGCAGGTCCCAGTCCGGAAACAGGGCTGACCATTGTGCAACAGCACGGGCAGCACGGTCATTGGGCACGGTTGCCATTTTAATATTTACCTTTATATCGAGATACTTTATATAAAGATAAATCATTGATGCCGTAATGGCAAGGAAACCTGACCATGACAGAGATAAAACCCGGTGAAAGTTCCGGCGGATCCGGACTGCTGCCACCCCTGTTGCTTCTTATCGCCGGGTCATTGCTGGCGACCACGCTGATCTTCTCGCGCCTGGCCTCGGACGAAGGCGCGGCCATGCTGTGGTTCCTGTCTCTTGTCATGGGGGGTGCTGGGCTTGTGCTCTATGCGGTCGTGCTGATCACCGGCAAGGCAACCGGGAGTTTCCGGTCATTGTTTCGTTACAGCCTGATTGCCGGATCTTTTCAGGCTCTGCCGATGGCAATGGCTTATCTGTCGGTTGGTCATGTCGGGGCGGGGTATATCGCGCTGGCCTATGCTTTCCCGCTGCTGATGACCTATCTGCTGGCACTGTTATTCCGGATGGAGGGGTTTCGCCTGATCCGCACCCTTGGTGTTGCGGTGGCGGTGGTCGGCGGGCTGATGCTGGCGCAGGGAAAATATGACGGGCTTGCCGCCGGGTCGGAAGCGCTGGGCTGGGTCGTGATTGCATCGGTCATTCCGGTCATCGTTGCGGGCGGCAACCTGTTTCGCACCCGGTTCTGGCCAAAAGGTGCTGCACCGCTGCATCTGGCAGCAATGATGCTGATGATGGCATCGCTGGTCAGTCTGCCTTTTGCGCTGATGTTTGAAGGTACTGCCGGTTTGTCAGGTCTGGCAGCCAGCCCGACGCTGGTGATGTTCACGCTGACCAATATTGCGCTTTTTGCGCTCCAGTTCGTTGCCTATTTCCAGCTTCAGCTCCTTGCCGGGCCGGTTTATATGAGCCAGATCGGATCAGTTTCGGCGGCAGTGGGTACACCGGTTGCCGTAATCATGCTGGGTGAGACATTACCGCCGGTCTTTCCAGTGGCGGTTCTGCTGATTGTCGCGGGTGTCATTCTGTTCCAGATTCGTCTGACCGGCAAAGGGACAATCGCTGCATCTTCCTGACATCCGCTCTGAAAGTGAGACAGGCGTGTTCTGATGATCTGTCCCGGCGACTAACAGTCTGTAAACAGGATAACTATGTTTGCGTCAGGGTCATGCGCAGCCGTTCGCGATGGGCGCTGCGGACATGTTCCTCGCCCAGTGCCCGGGCTGTTGTTTCGTCACGCGCCTCTATTGCGGCGAACAGGGCCAGATGTTCGGCATAGGCGGTGGCCCGTCGTTGGTTCACATTGAGTGTGGAGGCGCCGAGCAGGGTGGTCTGGATGGCTGTGCGCTTCAGGGCGTCAGTGAGGTAGCGGTTCTGACTGCCACGGGCTATCTGCTGATGAAACAGCCGGTTGATCCGGACAATCCCGCCGGGGTCATCAAGGGATAATCGTTCATGCTCCAGCAACTCACGCAGGGCTTCGATCTCGCTGCTGGAAATATGACGGGCACAAAGTCCCGCAGCCATACCCTCCAGCGTTTCACGATAAAGATAGAGTTCCGTCTCGGCCCGGTGGTCGAGTTGCCGGATACAGAGGCCCCGGCGGCCACTCTGTTCAAGCAGACCATCGCTTTCAAGCAGGCTGAGCGCCTCCCGCACAGGGGTGCGGGAGACGCCAAACCGTTCTGCCAGATCGACTTCCGTCAGGCGCTGGCCCGGCGTCAGTTCACCAGACAGGATGGCCTCATAAAGCCGCTGACTGACCAGTGTCTTCGGATTGTCCGTTTTAGCGGCTTCTCCGGGAGCCCCGGTCATTGCCCTTAACCTCAGCTTTTCGTGCGGCGGGTCGACAGGGCGGCTTTGTAGTTCTCGATCGTTTCAGCCGGGTTCTCGATGTAATGCGCCTTCAGGTCGATATCAGCGGCCCATTGCTGACGCTCGGCAATGGCCGTTGCCATCAGCGGCTCAATGCCGAGGCTGCGAACCGTATCGGCTGATTCCCGCATTTCTGCGGCCCGGCGTTTGCCGTGAACGCCCAGACGACTGATCTGGTAACCTGCAATCTGATGCCAGTCGAGACCGGGATAGGTTTTGGCGAGAGAACCGATAATGCGGTCTTCGACACCGATCACTGTTGCGGCAGCGACGGATTCCGCAAACAGGGCTTCCATGCCCTTGATCAGCACAGAGCGCAGCAATTTGATCGACGAGGCCTGCCCGAGTTCGGGGCCAACGACTTCAGCAACCATGCCATGTGCGGTAAGGCGGTCCAGAATGCCGGCGGCGTCAGGTCCGGCCAGCAGCAGCGGAACCTGAAACCCTTTCTGGGGAACGGTGTCCATCGCAACCCCTTCAACAAAGGAAGCTCCTGCTTTTGTCACGATGGCAGAAATCGCTTTCTTCCGCGCAGGGGCACAGGAGTTAAGATCAAAATAAACCTGGCCGGGCTTGAGATAGGGGGCAACCTGTTCCGCAGCAGCTTCGGCCAGATCGGCTGTCACTGTGCAGATAATCAGCTCTGCGCCTTCAACCGCAGCGGCCCGGTCCAGCTTCAGTTCAGTGCCTGAGTCCTTCGCCCGTGCTTCAAAGGCAGCATCTGTTTCGCCTTTGCCGTAGGCGATATCGAAGGCACGCGCGGTTGTGGCGCCGGAATTGCGAAACCCCTTGGCAAAGGCCGGACCGGCTTCACCGAAGCCGATGATCGCGATGGAGTTGAATGTCATGTTTCTCTCTCAGGTAATCAGTTTGTCGAGTGTCTGGTCTAGAATTGCGCCAGATACTGGGCGGGATCAATATGCGCACCAATGATCAGCGGGGTTGTGCCGTTTTTCGATGCCAGCGCGTCGGCAAGCGCCTGTTCGGTTTCCACTTCGATACCATGACATCCCATTGATTCGGCCAGTGGAACGGTTGCCACCGGCTCAATCACTGTGCCGATTGATTTGTACTGCCGCGCCATCTGTTTCAGTTCAATGCGGTTCAGCGAATTGTCGAGGAAGACGACGACCTTGATGCCTAGTTTCATGGCAGATGCCAGTCGTAGCTCACCCTGAACCATGGCCAGCCCGCCATCGCCGGTGAAGCAGATGACTTCGCGGTCCGGGTTCAGCATTTTTGCCGTGATGGCTGCAGGCAGCGAGAAACCCATCGAAGAGAGGCCATTCGTCATCAGTACCCGCCGTGGTGCAGTTGGTCGCCATCCCAGCCCGACCAGCAATTTGTGGCTGCCGACATCCGTGGTGACAATGGCATCTTCCGGCGCAACTGCCTTCGCCACCCGGATCACATCGGAGGGGTTCATCCGACCGGAAACACGGCCGTCTTCAAAGGCGTTGAACAGGGTTTCCATATGGCTGGAGACATCGCCGGCAGAATAACCGGGCTGTTCGGTCAGCGAACTGCGCAACCCGTCCAGAATGCCGGAAAGCGGTCCGACAATCTCGATATCGGCGGCATAGATCTGGTCGGTATTCGGAACCGTGTCGATATGGATGACCGGCGTTTCAACCGTCCAGGGTTTGATCAGTTCCACAGCATCGAAGCCGACGGCCAGAATCAGGTCCGCATCTTTCAGGAAAGACCAGACGATCTGGTTGCAGGCCATGTCGAGGGTGCCGGCAAACAGGGGATGGTCTTCACTGACGGTCCCCTTCGCCATCGGTGAGGAAACAATGGCCGCGCCGATATGTTCCGCAAGTGCGGTAATCGCCGGACCGGCATCAGATTGCATGGCCGAAATGCCAAACAGGATGACGGGGCGGCGGGCCTTGCTGATTTCAGCCGTGATTGTCTTGTCGGTCGTGGAGAAACTTGTCGCACCGAACTGGCTGCCTGTGGTGGGGGGCAACCGGATTTCAGCATCTTTTGCGACAGCACCGACCACATCGGCAGGGGTCGATATATGTACCGGTCCGGGGCGGGGCGCCATCGCCACACGGTGCGCCTTGCGCAGAACGTGGCCAACCGTATCCGGTGTGATGGTCGTCGCGTATTTTGAAATCGGCCCGAACAGCGCGTTATGATCGATCACCTGATGGGTGAATGTCGGCAGACGTTTGGTATCGATCTGCCCGGAAATGGCAATCATCGGGGTACGGTCGAGCAGCGCATTGGCGACGGAATTCACCAGATTGGTTGACCCCGGTCCAAGCGTGGACAGGACAACCCCCGGTCTGCCGGTCAGCATGCCATAAGCCTCGGCCATCAGACCCGCAGTGCCTTCGCGTCGGGCGAGTACAAATTCCATCCCCTCGCGTCGGCAGCCTTCGAGGAATTCGACTGACGGGTCGCCGGGGTAACCGAACAGATGGCGGATGCCGGCTGTTTTCAGATATCGCGCCATCACTTCAGAAACGTTCATGGATTTTCTCCTGCTCCGGCGCGCGGGTTGCGATTCCGGTTTTGCTGTTATTTTATTGTGTACAAAGGTACACAGTGTGGTGAAAGTTACGCAAGGTCGATCTGGAATGGGTTGCCCGGATAGTGTGGAATTGCTCGATTGTTGCGTTTTACGCAGCAGAGCTGATCATAATTGCAATGGACAGCAGTACGTTGCGTGATAGCCTTACGATAACCCCTTCTTCAAGAAAGGGCATCGCATCCGGCGACTGATTATGGCAGAGACCTTCTTTGCTGAGACCTGACGGGTACTTAACGATAAAACGGGAGGAACAAGATGAAGCTCAAGACATTTGCTAAGACCGCAGGCGCGGTTCTCATGGGTGGTGTGGTCGCAACTGCGATGGCCAGTACCGCACAGGCTGAATTTCCGGAAAAGCCGATCAAGATCATGGTTGGCTTCTCCGCAGGTGGCGGAACAGATACAACCGCACGCGGTTTTGCCAGCTACGTCCACGAAGCCGAAGTGATGAACGGCATGCCGGCTGTCATCATCAACAAGCCGGGCGGTTCCGGCATGGTTGCAGCCAAGATCGTCAAGGACGGCGAGCCTGATGGTTATACCCTGTATATGATCAACTCCGGTTCTTTTGCCGCAGCCGTCATGAGCGCCAAAGGCGAGGCACCGGTTGATCCGCGCAAGGACTTCACGAACCTCGGTTGCATTTCGCAGCTGGTGACCGCGCTGACGGTGCATTCCAGCAGCCCGTTTAAATCGGCTGCCGAATGGGTGAAGCATTACAAGGACAGCGGCGAGACCGTGCGCTGGTCAACCTCTGGTCCGGCAACGATGCATGCTCTGCTGGGGCATCTCTTCCTTGATACGATCGGTATCAAACATCAGGTCATTCCGTTCCAGGGCGGATCAAAGGCACGTGGTGCTCTGGTTGCACAGAAGGTTGATGCATCCTTCAACGGTGTTCACCTGACGGCGGGCTTTGAAAATGAAATCCGTGTTCTGGGTGTGCCAACGGCAAAGCGCGATCCGGTAAATCCGGATGTTCCGACCTTTGGAGAGCAGGGACTTCCGGCTCTGAAAATTGCCGGTCCGATGTGCCTTTGGGGTCCGAATGGCATGCCGGCCGAAACCGTTGCCAAGCTGGAAGCGGCTGTGAAACATGTCTCCGGGGTCAAGGGCTTCGGCACCTTCATGAGCAAGTCAAAGCTGGCAGCTTTCCACATGACTTCTGAAGAAGGTACGGCAGCAACCAATGCGCTGTTCGACACCCTGCAGCCGGTCATCGACAAGATCATCAACTGATTACTGCTGACAGGATACCCCGGGGGAGCCGAGCACAGGCTTCCCCGGGGTACTCCGTCTTCTGATATCTTCCTGATCAGCCCTGGCTGAAGCGAGTATGGTATGTCTCAATTTCGCTATCGAACCCGTATTGATCTCGGGGTAGCTGCCGTCACCCTGTTGACCGGCTCCTTTTTCCTGTATCAGGCAATGGGTATTGAACCCGGTTACGGCGGGTCCGTCCGGCCGATGATGCTGCCCATTTTCATTGCGGTGACGATGATGGTGCTGGGTGGGCTGGTTGGTCTAACCGCCCTCATGAACAACGCCGGGCTGCCTTCGCTCAAGGATGAGGCGGTGGAGCTTGCCGATGCTTCCGGCGACCAGTTCGGATTTCGTGATTCCAACCTGCGCCGCATTGCAGCTGTTGTCGGAACGGGTATTGCCTACCTCATTCTGTTTCATGCGCTCGGCTATTTTCTGGCCACGCTGATTTCATTTGTTCTGATCCAGCTGACATTTGGCAGCCGTAATCTGATCACTATCGCGGTGACCGCTGTGATCGGGACTGCGATATATCAGTATGTGTTCATGCATCTGATGGGGCTTTATGACCCGCCGGGCGCATTGTTCAATTTTGGCAAGCTGATCAGCAGTCTGTCTGGCGCGTGATGCCTGCGCCGTGTATTTGCGATAATCTGAAAGTGATTCCGAAAGATGCTTGATCTGATCGGCGGCTTTGCCAACCTGTTTTCCGACCTTGAAGCAGTCGGCTTTGTTTTTCTTGCAGCCTTTGTCGGCATTGTCGCCGGAGCCCTGCCCGGCCTGACAGCCTCGGCAGCCATCGCGATGTTGCTGCCGTTATCGTTCCATCTGGGGGCGCTTCCGGCTCTGGCATTTCTGTATGTCATCGGCAAATCGGGCCGGTATGGTGGCTCTATTGCTGCGATCCTGTTCAACACACCCGGTACGGCTGCATCGGCTGCCACCATGCAGGACGGCTATCCGATGACCCAGCGGGGCGAGGCGGGCAAAGCGCTGAAGACGGCAACCATTGCCTCGGTGTTCGGTGATTTCTTTGGCGAGATCATTCTGATTTTCGGTGCGGTTTATATCGCCAGCTATACCAAGACATTCGGCCCGACAGAATATTTCTCGATCTACATCATGGCATTTATTGTGATCGGATCTGTCGTCGGAAAGTCCGTGATCAAGGGCATCCTGTCTACCCTGCTCGGCGCCTTCGTGGCCCTCGTCGGACTTGATGCGATTTCTGGCGAACCCCGGATGACCATGGGATTCGACGAATTGCAGGACGGCCTGGCGCTGGTGCCGCTGCTGATCGGGGTTTTTGTTATCTCCGAAGTGATCATTCAGGCTGAGAAATCGGCTAAACAGGAACTGGTCAGTTCTGATATGGCGGATGTCAGCAACAAAGACGCCAATCATATGACCTGGGCCGAGTTCAAACGTTGCGTTCCGCTGATGATCCGCTCGTCATTTATCGGCTCGATCATCGGCATGATGCCGGGCCTTGGTTCGTCGGTTGCCTGCTTTGTTGCCTATGGTGAGGAAAAGCGGCGGTCGAAGTTCAGCGAGAAATGGGGAACCGGGATCGTTGAAGGTGTTGCGGCTCCGGAATCGGCCAATAACGCGGTTTCCGGCCCCAGCATGATCCCATTGCTGACACTCGGTATTCCGGGCAGCACGGTGGCCGCTGTGCTGATCGGTGTCTTCCTGATTCACGGATTGCAGGTTGGTCCGGCAATCTTTGACAGTACGTACAGCCGTGAGCTGATCTTTTCACTGTTTGCGGCAGGGCTGCTGGGAATCGTGGCCTATGGTGTCATGGGTTACTGGGGTGGACCACTGATTGGCCGGATGATTGCGAAGCTGCCGACCCATATGCTTTATCCCTTCATCTTCGTGACCTCCATTGCTGCCGCCTATTCAACCAGAGCCTCTATTCTGGATGTGGCGATTGCCCTGCTGTTCGGAATTGTCGGCTATTGCATGCGCCGGACCGAATTTTCGACCGCGGCCTTCGTGATTGCCTTTGTTCTTGCCAGCAACACGGAAGTTGCCTTTCGTCAGGCATTGCTGCTGTCGGATGACGGTGTCCTGATCTTTATCAAGGAGCCGGTGGCGGCATCGTTCCTTGGCGTTGGTCTGGCAGTGATGGTCTTCCGTGCGGTTTCCCTTAATCTGGCAAAACGTAAGGCTCAGAAAGCCAGCACCGGCGCCTGACAGTCGGGATTGTCGTCTGCAGATGAAACGGGCTGATCACATCGCGCCATTTCGCGGCCTGCGGGTTATCGATTTTACCCATGTTCTGGCCGGACCGGCCTGCGCCTACTATCTCGGGTTGATGGGCGCAGATGTCATCAAGGTTGAGTCCGTCGGCCGTGGCGATGCCATGCGCCATCGGGGCGGTACTGATCGCGATGCTGCCCGCGCCGGGATGAGTACAGCCTACCTGACACAGGGTGCGGGCAAAAAGTCGCTGGCGCTGGATCTGGGACAGCCGGAAGGTCTGGAGGTCATGCACCGGTTGCTGGAAACGGCGGATGTGCTGGTCGAAAATCACCGTCCCTGCACACTGGATGAACTTGGCCTGGGGCAGGATCTGCTGGCGGAGAAATATCCGCGGCTGATTCATTGTGCCATGACCGGCTATGGCCGGGGCGGTGACCGGGAGAATGCACCGGCCTATGACGTCAATATTCAGGCCATCTCGGGAATCATGACGATGACCGGGCCTGCCGGTGGTGGTCCGGTTCGTACCGGTGCTCCGATCATGGATTACAGCGTGGCTCTGGCAGCGGGTTTTGCGATCAGTGCCGCCCTGTTTCAGCGTCAGGCAACCGGGCAGGGCAGCTTCGTCGATGTCTCGATGCTGGAAACCGCTTATACGCTGATGAGTTCCACAATCACCGATTACTATGCCACGGGTCATGAACCCCGCCAGCGTGGTAACGCAGCCAACAGCCGCAGCCCCAGTGCCGGTAGTTTTGAGTGCCGGGAAGGAGTGCTCAGCCTCGGTGTGAATGAGGAAGGACAGTTTGCAAACCTCGCCCGGGTGCTGGGATGCGAGAGCTGGCTGTCCGATCCGCGCTATGCCGACCCTGCGGACCGGAAGGATAACGCGGACTCACTGGTTGAGGAACTGTCGCAGCGACTGAAGCAGCGGACGGCAACGGAATGGGAAGACCTGATGATGGCAAACGGTGTCCCCGCTGCCCGGCTCAGAACCCTGCCGGAGAGTCTGGCAATGGAGCAGAATGCAGCCCGTCATTTCATTCACACCGACCCGGTAACAGGTGTGAAAAACCCGACCCTGCCGTTCCGGCTGAATGGGGCAAAGGCCCACAATCCGTCATCTCCGGCACCAAAGCTGGGAGAAGACAGCACGGATATTCTCAGTAGCCTGGGATATGACGCGGCTGAAATCAGTGGCCTGCTGAATAATCACATTGTCGGTGACTGACCGGCCTGGTCTTTCCTGTCAGGGTCAGCTGTTGCTGTCGCTCCAGCTGGCGGCCAGAACCGTATCAAGCTGATCATGGAGACTGTCTGACAGTTCGGTCTCGTCCAGCGCAGGCGGGGTGAGGGAAGCCATCGCCGAAATCAGATTATCCACCTGTGCCGCAGCCAGTGTGGCACCGTCAGAGGTTTCAAATGCGGCGACCCGGTCATTCACATCACTCCAGTTCTGGACGGTGACGCTATCGGTGGTTCCGATAATCGACACTTGAAGATCATTGCCGGACTGACTGAACCACAACTGATCCTGTGAAACGCCGTCGCCAAAGACAAGGCGATCATCGCTGCCACCTTCACCGGTATTGACGATCTGGTCTGCGCCATCACCGCGGGCAAAACCATAACGGTCATTACCTGCGCCACCGGTCAGCAGGTCATCACCAGCACCCCCGGCAAGGATGTCATCACCGTCAGTTCCACCGAGAATGTCATTACCACTGGTTGCCACAAGAATTTCCATGACGCCCGTGGTCTCCGGCATGTCATCCGTATCCTGCGGGACGCTGCCCCGCAGGGTCAGGCTGTTGCCGGTTCCGGAGGCATCCGCTCCCGGTGCACCGCCGTCAGTGAAGTCGAGATGGAAGCCGCCCGTGCCAT
>WJPL01000005.1 GCA_009649675.1 Alphaproteobacteria bacterium HT1-32
TGAAAATCACCTCAATACATAGACTTCCGGCATCGATGGCCTGGTGGCTATGGCGAGGGGCCTGCACCCGATCCCATCCCGAACTCGGAAGTGAAAACCCTCAGCGCCAATGGTACTGCATCTTAAGGTGTGGGAGAGTAGGTCGCCGCCAGGCCTTCCATGTCGGAAGACTATGCAATGAGAGACAAGGGATACAGATCCCGTCACCACAACACTTGTCCAGGATACCTCTCTCTCCCCTATACATCACAGAGGTATCCAACCACCCAACGCGGGGTGGAGCAGCCCGGTAGCTCGTCAGGCTCATAACCTGAAGGTCGTAGGTTCAAATCCTACCCCCGCAACCAATACTATCAAGGCCTTAGCGCATTCCACGCTAGGGCCGTTTTTGCGTCTGGAAGCAGTTTGGAAGCAAGAAGAGGGTGAGACTTCTGAAGGTGATCAGATTTTGCTCAAGGAGGTTGAGCGCCATATCTATTTTCTGAACCGATCCCAACCAGATAACTATCAGAAGCATCTGACCTGAATAGAGCGTTGCTTGCATTTTGGGAAAAGCAACCTTGAAAACTTCTAGTCCAACAAGTTTTGCTTAATCTTCATTAGAAGTTTTTAATGCCTCATGATGGCAGCAATTCTTTTTGAAGGATGCATTTATGTTTTTATCAAATGATGATCTTTCCCGGAAGATAAAAAACCTTGTCGCTGAGGGCGGCAGTCGATGTGCGGTTGCTTTTGTCGGGAAGGAGGCTTTGGAGATTATCCCAAAATATCCGGCTAGGAATACACAGGTAATCTGCAATCTACTTAGCGGTGCTACCAACCCATATGCAATTGTAGAACTGATGAAACGCAGAAATTGTGAAGTCCGGCGGGTCGATGACCTTCACGCTAAGGTATATCTTGGCGATACAAGAGCCATAATCACGTCAGCTAATCTATCAGCTAATGGCCTTGGCTATGAGACAGTCAATGGAATTAGCGGTTGGCAAGAGGCTGGCTATGAGGTCACGGATGAGAACAAGCTTAAGGAAATCCGAGAGTGGTATAAGGCCTTGTGGAGCGATTCTTTAGAGATCAGTGATCGTGACATTGAAGAAGCGAAAGAGAGATGGTTTAAGCACCAAGGCTCTCGGCCAAGCAATAAGAGTTTTGAGGACTATGTGAGTAGTGGAGGGGGCAAGATCATGCTCGCCTGGGCAACCACAGAACGAGCATGGGAGGTTACAGCTTCAGGTCGGCTAGCTGCTAAAAAACTAGGTAAGCAGGAAGAGAAAATTAGCGCTTTTATTGATGATGCAATTGAAATAACGAAAGAAGATAAGGGGCTGTTTAAAACAGGAACATGGGTGCTTTGGTTTAGTATTGATGAAGGTGATAAACCTCAAGTCCGGGGTGAGACACTGGAATGGTTCCAATGCGGACAATACATTCATAATGCCTATAAATTTTCAGATGACGACTATGAAAGGCCTGTCGTGACTCGGCTGTCCTCGAAAGGAGCCCAACCTTTTATTCTCGATAAAAAATTCAAGAAGAAATTTGTCATTAAAATGAATAACAAGATCAAGGTGGACCATGCCAGAATGTGTGATGATTTCATTGGAGGTTTTTATAAAAAGTCAAAAGATGAATTTGAGCTTCTGAACTTTATGAAGGATGAATCCTGAATATTGTCACAAGAAGAGTATTGTAAAAAAATCTGTTTGTGTCTGAAAATATAGCAAGAAATTGGGAGTGGAAAGATGTAAGTATTTCTATTATTTGGGGTGATTATCTTCGTTGTTGTCGTGTTTTTAATATTGTCGAAATTTGGAAAAGACCCGTCTCGAAAAACAAACGCAATGTTGGAAAGAGAACTTGATCTCCATGATCGAGTTATAGCGAATTCCGATGTGGGGTCGTCTTCCTATTTTCGACAGTTGGAAGCACGAAAAAGGGTAGCGACGAATTGGAGCGACGTGGCGCTGCAGAACGTAAAAGCGGTGTTTCGGAAAATTCCGAACTGACGGATGACGAGATACGAAAGTTAGTAACAGCTGGATATGAAGAGGGGTGGCGGCGATCAAAACTCAAACTGAAGGATGATGAAGACGCCCATGAGACTGCGTTGTTATCTGGGTTACTGGGTCGAATTTCAGGACCTAATGAATGGTCCTCTATCCCACATGAGATAGCTCAAGCGATAATGATGGAGACCTTGCCATTTAAATTCTCCGGTTCTCACGCTGAGGGGCGTCTAGCTCTGATAGAATATGCTGTATGGCGTGAGGTCCCTTCTCAAGCTGATGCTGCGTTGGTTCAACGTTCTGTCACCGCCATGGTTGAAAATATGAAGAATTCTGGTGATACGGATTTCCTTTTATCAGTTAAAAAGATGCCGCTTCCTTGGATCAAGTTGTTGCCGGAGGGCGTGCTTAATTCTCAGTGAGTTATATTGAGAAATTATGTTTAAAACTGCGATTTCAAGAAAATGTCGAAGTCGTCCTTGCGGCCCGTGCGAGTACGAGATCAGCAAGTCTTATATTTAGTTAATGTGAGGCTTTGACCTGTGATCTGGCTATGAGCCGCTAAACAGTGACTGTATTATCCGAGACTGGTCCAAACACAATTGTCAGAGTTGTTCTGCGCAGTAATCTTTGACGTAATAAGAATGTACCTAGATCAACGATACATATCGTTTTGGGGCCAGCTTGAATGGATGATTTTACCATGGATCGTAGCCAGTTAGATGAATTTATCGAACGCTGGAAATCTTCTGGCGGAAGCGAGCATGCGAATTATCAGTTGTTCTTAGTTGAGTTGACCGAGCTACTCGGTTTGCCTCGACCAAATCCTGCTGCTGACAATAATGACAACGACGATTACAGGTTCGAACGTCCGGTAAAGTTCACGCATACAAGCCGAACGAGTGTAGGATTTATTGATCTGTATCGCAGTGGTTGCTTTATCCTCGAAACGAAACAGGGCGTAGATGCCAAAACCACGAAGCAGGCCGATTTGTCGAAGGGGACGCCGGCACCGAAACAAACACGTATCGGTCATGGTGTGAGAGGGACTGCTGCATGGGATGACACCATGCTCAAGGCGCGCAATCAGGCCGACAACTACGCTCGTGCAGTATCAAAAGAAGATGGCTGGCCCCCGTTCCTTATAGTTGTCGATGTCGGTCATGTTATTGAGCTTTATGCTGATTTCTCGGGGCAAGGACACGGCTACAACCAGTTCCCTGACGGCAACGGCTACCGCATATATCTGGATGACCTGAGTAAAGACGAAACCCTCAATTTACTACGGATTATCTGGACCGACCCCAAGAGTCTTGATCCCTCGCTCAGGGCAGCTGAGGTTACGAGAGATATCGCCGGTCATCTTGCAGAGCTGGGAAAGAGTTTCGAGGCACAGGGCCATGATAGTGAGGTTGTGGCCCGTTTTCTGATGCGCTGCCTGTTCTCCATGTTCGCGGAGGATGTGGAGTTGATTCCCAAGGACAGCTTTGTTGATCTTTTGCGGAAACTGAGCGGCCATCCTCAAGACGCTCAACCTGCTCTGGCGGGACTATGGGAAGCAATGGACAAGGGCAAATTTGCCCATGGCTTGATGACGAAAGTCAAGAAGTTCAACGGTGGGCTTTTCAAGGATTCCACGGCCTTACCGTTGAATGGTCTGCAACTTGACTTGCTGATAGAGGCTGCGGAAGCGGACTGGAAACTGGTTGAACCTGCAATATTTGGAACGCTGCTGGAACGCGCTCTCGATAAGCGTCAACGCCATAAGCTGGGCGCGCATTACACGCCCCGCGCCTATGTCGAACGCCTCATTACACCAACGGTTATGGAGCCGCTGCGTGAAGATTGGCGAGATGTACAGACGGCGGTTCAGCGTCTCACGGAAGATGGAAAAAAAGACGAAGCTCTTAAGCTTGTTCGCAGCTTCCATACCCAGTTGTGCGAAACCCGGGTGCTGGACCCGGCCTGTGGCTCTGGTAATTTTTTGTATGTTGCACTGGAGATGATGAAACGCCTTGAAGGCGAAGTGACTTCATTGCTTGCCGAACTGGGCGAGCAACAGATTAACTACCTTACCATAGATCCGCATCAGTTTCTGGGGATTGAGCTGAATCCCTGGGCCGCAAATGTGGCCGAGTTGGTGCTGTGGATTGGTTATCTGCAATGGCATTTCCGAACCCATGGCACCGCCGCTCCTTCTGAGCCTGTGTTACGCGACTTCAAGAATATCATCAATGCGGACGCCGTGCTGGAGTGGTCCGACCGTTTGCCCCGCATGGATGCGGAAGGCAAGCCTGTCACCCGTTGGGATGGTGTGACAACCCTGCGCCATCCCGTGACGGGCGAAGAGGTGCCAGACCCCGGCGCCCGCGTTCGGGTCTATGACTATGCTGAACCCAAGGCCACTCTGTGGCCCAAAGCCGACTTCATCGTGGGTAACCCTCCATTCATTGGCAATAAGAGGATGCGGGAACATCTTGGCGATGGCTATGTTGAAGCTCTTTGGAAAGCCTATCCGAAGGTGCCTCAAAGTGCTGACCTAGTTATGTTCTGGTGGGAAAAGGCTGCGTTAGCTGTTCGAACTTATGATTTAAAAAAGGGCAAGGGCACCCGCCGATTTGGCCTGATTACAACAAATTCTCTGCGACAGACCTTCAACCGTCGCGTGCTGGAGCCGCATCTTAACGACGCGAAAAAGCCACTCTCGCTTCTCTTTGCTATACCAGATCATCCTTGGGTCGATACACTTTATGGCGCCGCCGTGCGGATCGCTATGACCGTGGCGGCGGCGGGGAACCGGGCTGGGCGGCTGCTGATCGTGGCGACGGAGGATAAAAAGGAACTTCGAGAAGCTGACGGAATACCAGTGACTTTCGACCATCGTATCGGGAAAATCTTCGCTAATTTACAGATCGGGGCGGATGTTGCTGGAGCTTCAATTCTCTTGGCGAACAGTGAACTCGCATATCAGGGTGTTACTCCGTTGGGAGAAGGCTTTCGAGTTACATTGAGCGAGGGAAGCAAGCACGAGAAGGCTATTCAAGATGGTGTATTGAGGCGATACACTAACGGAAAGCAGTTCTTGGCAGCAGTTGAGCCTAGCTTGATCGTAGATTTCTGGGGCCTATCAAAACAGGAAGCAATGGTGGGTTATCCAGATTTGTTTCAACAGATATTGGACTTGGTGAAACCAAAGCGGGACGAACAGAAACGTCAGGCGTACAAAAATAATTTTTGGGTCTTCGCTGAACCACGTAGTAAATTGAGGCAGTCGCTTTCGGGGTTAGATCGATACATTGTTACATGCCGCACCGCGAAGCATAGGGTCTTTGGATTTTTAGAAGGCGATGTTCTTCCCGATGCAAAACTGATCGCGGTATGTTCAGATGATGCTGCGATTTTGGCGGTGCTTTCATCTCGAATTCACGTGACTTGGTCGATTGCAGCAGGGGCTTTCCTTGAAGACCGGCCTAACTACAATCATGCGGAATGCTTTAACCACTTTCCCTTCCCAGACCTAACCGCGGATCAGAAAACCCGCCTACGCTCATTGGGCGAGGAGTTGGATGCACACCGCAAACGCCAGCAGGCCGCCCACCCCAAGCTGACCCTAACCCATATGTACAACGTGCTGGAAAAGCTCCGCGCCGGAGAAACCATCGAAGGCAAGGACCGCGAGATTTACGATCAGGGCCTGATCGGCATCCTTCGTGAACTGCACGACCAGATCGACGCCGAGGTGGCGCGTACCTATGGCTGGCCTGTGGACCTAAGTGACGAAGACATCCTTTTGCGCCTTGTCGCGCTCAACAAGGAACGCGCCGAGGAAGAGGCGCGCGGCCATATTCGATGGCTCCGGCCAGAGTATCAAAACCCGAGCGGCCAACAGGCAGCCAAAGGCGAGCAAGCTGAACTCGATGTTGGCACTGCCGCCAAGATCGAACGGGCACCTTGGCCGAAAACCCTACCCGATCAGATCGCCGCTGTTCGGGAAACCTTGCAAGATTTGGGCGAGGCCACGCCCGATCAGATCGCCCGCCGCTTCATTCGTGCGCGCACGACCAGCATCCAGCCGTTGCTGGAAAGTCTAGCCGCCCTTGGGCAGGCAAAGCAGGTCGGAGAAGGAAGATATATTCCCTGATTTGATCATTGGAAACTGTTAGTAATCCCAGACGATTTTTGGAGATTTTGGTTTTTAGCTTAGTCGCTAAAGTGACTACTTGTTCACTCCAAGAAAACCAGCCGGTCGCGTGTCCGTTTTATCGCCTTATGTAGCCCATCGCTGTTTGCCCGGATACGCTCAGTGATTTCCTTGGCTACGAGTTGGGGCAATAAGCCTTCTATTTCCTCATCACTAAGGCCTTTGGAGACGCCAAGGCCGATAGCGTTTCCTGTGCATAGGGACAGATAGGTGTCTTGTGCGACCGTACGTTCGATTTCTTTCACCTGACCGGGTGTCAGGCCAGCGCGAAGCTCCGTGAGGTTCAGATCTGCTGTTTCCTGAGCCGCTTGCCATAGCGGGCTTAGGGTTTGTCGGGATACGTTACTGTCTCCCTGATGATCTGCCAGATAGCGGATGTTTGTCAGGGCGTTCATAATCACGTCGCCAATGGAAGCTTCAAAATCTTCAACCGTGCTCAACTGGTACTTGTCATTGAGTTCACGCTTTCCCGCACGAACTTCCACGCGAAAGACTTCCAAGTTTTTGTCATGCCGGTTTTTTCCCC
The DNA here is from genome assembly GCA_009649675.1 of Alphaproteobacteria bacterium HT1-32. NCBI lineage: Bacteria > Pseudomonadati > Pseudomonadota > Alphaproteobacteria > Alphaproteobacteria bacterium HT1-32. The sequence goes on from WJPL01000005.1 coordinate 6,734, forward strand.
AGGTCTCGAACCAGAAGAACTTCTGCCGTTCAATGGCTTCCCGGCGCTTGTCATAGATAATGATTTGACGGCCCGGTTGTTTACCGATTGTCACACTTTCGACGCGACGCCCCCGCATAACCATAGAAGGCTGGTTATCGTCTGTGTCGTCGCTTTCGGTTTGTTTGCTCCAGTGTGGAGAAATCTTCGTGTGGGAATGCGCCACCACCTGATCCGGGTGTAACTCGAAACCGCGTGTTTCAAAGTCCATTGCGAAGTCTACGCGGTTGATGGAGTGGCCGGTTATACGCCCGCCCATTCCTTCGACTTCGTCCAGTAGTCGTTTGAATGTCTCGCGATAGCCATAGGCGAGCAGGGTTGTCGCTCGGGGTGAGGCGAACAGATTCCATTGCGCGGCATCTTTGTTCCGCTTGATCCACCATTTTGAACCAAGCGGCCCGGTATCGAGAGAATATCGATATCCGCCCTTTTTACCGTGGCCTTTTATATGCGCCTGTACCTGATCTGGTCCGATGCGCACGAGGACGGGTTCTTGCTGTGCCTCTGCCTGCTCCCGAGCTTCGTCCAGTTCCTTCATGACTGCTTCCGGGAGTGCGCCCTGAAACGCGATATCCAGAGTGTCGAAACCTGCATAAAGTAATTTCACCATTTTCTACGCTCCATTACGCGGAAGTAATTCTAGAGGGGGGTGTTACAAAGACCCCCCTCTTGGTTTCCGAATGTCGATTAACGAAGGACGTGCGTGCGCCTTTGGCGCACGCTTTTTCGGCGCTGCGCGCCGATGCCGCTTTTGTTTTAGGGGCGGGAAGGGGGGATTGCGGAAACGCTTCTGTTCTACTTGCCCGGCAGGGCCTGCGGAGAGGTTTGGGAGACCTGGGGGGATGTGCAGCTACGTACGGAACGTTTACGTAGGTAGTGTCAGCCTGCCCTTTCCTTACGTAACGTAGGTAGGGCCGTGAGGAAGGTGCATTTCTATATATGTATATATAGAAACCGTCCTGACTGAGCGGGGTGAAGTGCATTCCTATATATAGATATATAGGAAAATAAGAGGTCTGGCCGGTCTGGCGCGTATCGCACCAGACTGCCCCTTGGAAGGAGAGCCGGAAGCTTTGCCTGTTACTACAGGCATTACACTCCCGGCCCCGCCCCCAAAAACCCAAACGGTGCGGCAAGCCCCGGTCGGGTAAAACTCTCTGTCTCACGGCTGATACTCGGAGGTGCTGTGAAACGTGTTTCCTGCGATCCACTCAAGTAAGTCGCCAACCCGATATCTGATTGCTCTTTTCGAGAATTTCACAAACTTCGGTCCGCCGCCGCGTAACCTCCAGCCTTGAAGGGTACGCTGAGAGTAATTGAGCAGCGCCGCTGCTTCTTTCTCCTTGATCAGCTTGTTATGGTCTAACTTGTAAGTACTGCCGTCCTGCATCTCTCGCTCCGAGTTACGTTTAATCTCGAAGCCCAAACCTATAGAAAAGTTGATGACGTAATAGACGGCACAATAACTTTAATTGGATAGCCTGTTATGCAGATAGATGGTTCAAATAAAATATAATAAAATCAATAATCTGAATGTTATAAGCAGAATTTGGATCGCTTGAATATCAACGCCGAACCAATTTCGGCAACCTTCCCTTGCGTTGCCATGAAGCAGGAACCGTCGCTCTCCAAACCCTTTTGGCTTCATTACGGCTTAACTGATAATCCCGAGTTCCGATTTCTAGATAGTGATCCCGTGGGTATCGCTTTTCTCCTGCGCTTACCTCCTTGGATAGTAAGTTTTGAAACTCGATCCTTGCCTGATCGAGTGCAGAAATCTCTCCCTCAAGGCTGGATTGAGTTGATAGCCATTTGTCGAATGCCACTTTCTCGATGCTGACGGCTCCCCAACGCTTACCAGCCATAAGCTCGTTCGTTCTCAGAATGGAAAGTTGCAAAACCACCTTGCACCCTTTCTGGCGCAACCAACCTGACCAATCGATCAGCATCGAACCATTGAAATGCGCCCGTATGGTTTCCTTCTCGAATGCCTCAAAAAGTCTGGTCTGAACGGTTTGGGAGCGTTGATATGCTGCATATCCGCGTTTGTATGATGCATCTGGTTTCGCGATCTGCTGGAGATCATCCTGCAACTGATTTCGACGGTTTTTAAGTTGCTCGATCCGTTGCTCCAGCTCTGCCCGTTCAGAATCGTCCAGTAATCTGTCATTGATTTCGGAGGCTACGGTGCCCCACTCCAGCTCAACACGCTTTATCTCATCTTCGATTGGTTTGCGTGTTTGCTCTACGGTTGCTGGCGAAGGTGTTTCTTCGCTCTGGTGCTCCCAGCCATTCCATGAATCAGGATAAAGCTTACGTCCGAACAGATCGAAGCCTTGGAGCAGGGAGTAGTAATCATTCCAATTCATTTATGCCCCTAATAGCCTGCCAAGCTCGCTTGATACCCTGTCAGCCGACGCCTGCATCGGATCATCCGCCAGATGAGCGTAACGCTGCGTTGTCTGTTGCTGAGTATGTCCGAGCAACTTACCGATCATAGGCAGGCTTTCACCCAAGCCAACCGCACTGGATGCGAATGTATGCCGTAAGTCATGGATACGGACATCTTCCAGACCCACTTCCTTACGGATACGACGCCACGGCTTTTGCATATCCGTCAGGTGACTGCCGGGTTTGATCCCGGTTATCACGTAAGGGTTTCCGTCTAGCTGTTCGATCCCGGCCAGCACCTCTAAAGCACCCTTGCCGAGATAGACACGCTTCGCGCCGGTCTTTGAATCCGGCAGATAGATGATGTTGCCCCTTACGTATTCCCATTTGAGCGTCTGGATTTCTCCGAGCCTGCATCCCGTAAGGATTAAAAGCCGTAAGGCATTCATAGCAGCCTGGCTTTCGGTGCCGGTCAATTCCAATTCCCGTAACGTATCGCCAAGCCGTCCGAGTTCTTCAGACGACAGATACCGCTCCCGTTTCTTCTCTTCGTACTTCCTTACGTGCAGGCAGGGATTAGTGCCGTCTTCCCGCAAGCCCCAAACCTCCGCCTGATTGAACATGACGGAGAGGACGCCAAGCGTTCGGTTGGCCTGATAGGGTTTGTCCCGGTGCGCATGATGCAACTCTGAAACATGAGAGCGCGTTACGTCCGTAACCTTCATGCGTCCGAGTGCGGGGATAATGAACAGATCAACATTGCGGCGATACTCTTTTTCGGTCGATTGCTTGCAACGCGCCGGGACATATTCAGACATGAACCGTTCACAAAGTTCGCTCACGGTCGGCGACGATTTATAGCGCCGCGTTTCCTCTGCCGGATTGCCGCCCCTTGCAGCATCAGAGAGCATGTTCCGGGCATCAGTCCGGGCTTCGTCAGGCGTTATCGTTCCGTGCCTCCCCAGCCGCTTGCGCCGCGTTCTTCCGGCAGTATCGCGATACTGAATGATATAGGTCTTGCGTCCGGTCGTCATAACGCGAACGCCAAAGCCGGGCAGGGTGTCATCCCAAACGAAGTAATCCGTTTCCTTCGGCTTTAATCCATCGACAGTGCGTTTAGTGATCTTTGGCATGCTTCCAACTCCAATCTGGAAGCAATATGGAAGCAGGAGACAGCGAATTGCAAGGTTGTTAAGAGTCTTGCAGCGTAGAAAGCATTCCAATAAACCGCATATAATCAGCGGAATAGCGTTGTTCTGCGGAGCATGGAGGGTGTGAGCGTAGGTAGGATAAGCTAACTCATAACCTGAAGGTCGTAGGTTCAAATCCTACCCCCGCAACCAAATTCTTACACCGCTACCTCAACAGGTCAGCGGCTTTTTTGTGCGCGCGATTTGGAGGCGAAGGGGTTAGCCGGACAATACAGACGTGATGCTGTCGAGGAAGGCTGTCGCCTCGTCGGTGCAGGCTTGCCGCTTCTCCGGTGACCATGTGGCGAGGTTGCGGTAAGGCATGGCCAGGCGGGGGTTGTCTTCAAGCGAGGCCTTGTTACGGATCAGAAAAGCCCAGTAGAGATAGTTGAACGGACAGGCTTGTGACCCGGTCTTCTGCTTTACGTCATAGCGGCAATCCTTGCAGAAGTCTGACATGCGGTTGATATAGGCGCCGGAGGCTGCGTATGGCTTCGATGCCATTTGTCCGCCATCCGCGAATACGGCCATGCCCAGGGTGTTGGGCATCTCGACCCATTCAAACGCATCCGCATAGACAGCCAGATACCAGCGTTCGATCTCCGGCGGGGAAACCCCTGCCAGAAGCGCGAAATTACCTGTCACCATGAGCCGCTGGATATGGTGCGAATAGGCATGCCGGCGGGTCGTGTCGATTGCCTGCCGGAGGCAGTGCATGTCGGTTTGTCCTGTCCAGTAGAACGCGGGTAGTGGTCTCTCTGCATTCAGCGAATTCGCCCGGGCATAATCAGGCATCAGCGTCCAGTAAACGCCGCGAACATATTCCCGCCAGCCCAGTATTTGTCGCACAAAGCCTTCTGTGGCATTCAGCGGCGCCTGCTCCGACCGCCAGGCTTTCTCTGCTGCGCTACAGACTTCCCGGGGCGACAGGAGACCGATATTGAGCGCCGGCGAGATCAGCGAATGATACAGAAAGGGTGCATCTGTCTTCATGGCATCCTGATAATCTCCGAAGGACGGCAGTGCTCCGGTGAGAAAATCGTCAAGTGCTTCCAGCGCTTGTGCCCGCGTCACTGGCCAGTCAAAGCCGTCGATACAGCCGAAATGTTCGCTGAAGCGTTCCTCAACCAGTGTCATCACATCTGCTGTGACAGGGTCCGGCTGAAATCGTCTGCGCTTCGGCGGGGCAGCACCTGCGGGCAGGCGTTTACGGTTTTCAGTATCATAGTTCCAGTCGCCCCCGGCCGGACGGGGGCCGTCCATCAGCAGTCCGTGTTCACGCCGCATCTCGCGATAGAAATGCTCCATGCGCCAGGTCTTCCGGCCGCGGGCCCAGTCCGCAAATCGTTCACGGCTGGCAAAGAAACGCGTATCGCTGCGTATCTCGACAGGTATGCCGAAATGTTCCTGCCAGCCTTCCATCATCAGCAGGACCCGCCACTCACCCGGTTCCGTCACGACAATCCGGTCTGGCCGCCGGATTTTCAGGATCTGCCCGACGGCGTCGGTGAAATTTCCGGGATTGTCGGGGTTGTCGAGTTGCAGGTAATCAACCTGTATTCCGCAGTCCCGCAAGTCCGCCGCGAAATGACGCATGGCAGACAGGATGAGGACAATCTTCTGGGGATGATGCGGGACGTAGCTGCATTCCTCAGCCACTTCCATCATCAGCACCGTGTCATCCGTTTTCTTCAGGCCGTCGAGCGCGGCAATGTCGTGCGACAGCTGGTCTCCCAGCACGAGGCGAAGGGTTTTCATGTCAGCTGAACCGGTCCCGGGGGAAGGCAGACGCAGAGGTCTGGTGGGTGAGTGCCATGAGGTTACACATGATCTGTATCACCAGGGCACCGGTTTGCCGCGCCAGTCGAAGAAGCCACCGTTATCCTTGCGGGTCAGCCTGTCCGTGACGTTCAGCAGATGCGCCGCTGCCGTGGCCGGGCTGTGCAGGTCAAGTCCGGTTCTGGCAAACGGTTCGGATAAGGCTGTATCGACAGTCCCCGGATGCAGGGCGACACAGATGGCCTCGGGTGCACGGCGCGCCAGTTCGATGGACGCGGTTCGTACGATCTGGTTAAGCGCCGCCTTTGATGCGCGGTAGCCATACCAGCCACCCAGATGATTGTCGCTGATTGAACCGACACGGGCAGACAGCGTGGCGAACACGGACTTGCCGGTGCGAGGCAGCTCTGGCAGCAGATGTTTGATCAGCAAGGCCGGCCCGATGGTGTTGATCGCAAAGGCGCGGGCCAGCCTGTCTGCGTCAAGTTCGCGCCATGATTTTTCGGGTCCCTGGTCCGTATCATGAAGAAATCCGGTTGCGTCGATGACAAGACGGATATCTCCCTCTGCCGCCGCCGTCTCAACGGCCTGTTTGAGGCTGGCTTCATCAGTCAGGTCGATGGGAACCGCCGTTTTACGGCTGAAGCCGCTTGCTGATCTGAAATGGTTGACCTCATCCAGGCTGGAGAGCAGCGCCGATCCGATGCCGCCGGATGAGCCGAATATCAGCGCGATCCCGTCAGGATCAAATGACCGGAGATCGATATCCGGACTCTGTTTCATGGGTGGCTCTGTCCCCGTCATCGTGATCTCCGCCCTGGAGGTGTGAGAGTTTTCACTGTCATGCAATGGTATACGCGATTGTCCGTCAGACAGATCATGGCTGTCGGCAATGCCGGGCGCTGTTCGTCACTGATGTGCCACCAGCCCCTCTATTCCGTTGTTTTGAAAGTTTGTTTCGATAACCTGTGCCTCCAATGAAAAGGAGGGACGGCTTTGCGGGTTATCAGGGTTGAAGGTACCGGTTTCGAGGCGGTTGATTACGCAGATGCGGTCGGGCCTGTGGTGCGGTCACTGCCTTATTCGTTGCGGGTGCTGGCGGAGAATGTGGTTCGCCAGGACAGCACGGGCGATCTGGTCCGGCATGTCGCCGGCCGGGATCGCGGGGCGGTGCCTTTCCGGCCGTCACGCCTGATTTTGCAGGATATGCTGGGTCTGCCCCTGATGGTCGATGTGATGGCGATGCGTTCTGCTGTGACCGACGCCGGTGGTGATCCGTCGCAGATCGACCTGACATTGCCGGTGGATCTGGTGATCGACCACGCCATGACCGTCAATCACTGGGCTGAGAAATTTGCCCTGACCAAGAATGAGGCCCGTGAATTTGAGATTAACCGGGAACGTTTTGCCTTTCTGAAAGCCTGCGAAGCCCGTTTCCCAAGCCTGCGGGTCATTCCGCCGGGCGGGGGGATCATGCATCAGGTCAATCTGGAATATCTGGGCCGGGTGGTGAATCCAACAGAGGCAGGCTCAAACCTGCTGGCACCGGATACCAATCTGGGAACCGACAGCCATACGACCATGATCAATGGTCTTGGCATTCTGGGCTGGGGCATTGGCGGGCTGGAAGCCGAGGCGATTATTTTTGGTGAATCCACATCCCTGAATGTCCCCCGCGTTATCGGGCTGGAGGTCTCCGGCAGCATGCCCGACGAAGCGACGGCAACGGATCTGGCCCTGACCGTGGCAGAGAAGCTGCGCGCTGTCGGGGTTGTCGACTGTTTCGTTGAAGTCTTTGGTTCCGGTTACAGCCGGTTGTCGGTGGCAGACCGGGCAACGGTTGCGAACATGTCGCCGGAATATGGCTCGACCTGTGTGTTCTGTCCGACAGACGCAAATACCATCCGCTTTCTGAAGGAAACCGGGCGTACCCCGGAACATGCGGCAATGGTTGAGGCCTATAACCGGACGCAGGGCCTATGGGTGGAGAAGCCGGATAGTGCCATAGACTATGACGAGGTCATACATCTCGACCTTGGCAGCATCCGCCGTTCTGTCGCCGGTCCGAGCCGGCCCGAACAGCGGATTGATCTGGATAAGGCAACCGGGACACTGTCACTGACCGGGGAAACCGGGGCGGCGCGCCGGGTCGCTGTTGCGGGGCAGGATCATGATATCGGCGATGGCGACGTGATTATTGCGGCCATCACAAGCTGCACGAATACGGCAAACCCCCGTAACATGGTGCTGGCCGGGCTGATTGCCCGCAATGCGGTGAACAGGGGGCTTGCCGTCAAACCTCATGTGAAAACCTCGCTGTCTCCCGGCTCGCGTGTTGTGGCCCGATATCTGGAGGCCAGCGGGTTGCAAGAGCCACTGGATCAGCTGGGCTTTCAGATCACCGGGTTCTCCTGCTCGACCTGCAACGGCATGTCGGGTCCGCTGACGCCGGAGAATGATGCAACGATCAGGGAAAATGATATCAGGGCTGTTGCGGTGCTCTCCGGTAACCGGAACTTTTCCGGGCGCATCCATCCGCTGGCATCCCGCAACGTGCTGGCGGCCCCGCCACTAGTTGTTGCCTATGCCCTGATGGGGACGATTCTGAAGGATATCACGTCAGAGCCGGTTGGCTTTGATCAGGATGGTGCCCCGGTCATGCTGTCGGATCTGTGGCCCTCGCCGGATGAGGTCAATGCGGTTCTGGATGCGTATTTGCTGCCGGGGGATTTCCAGTCCGTTTATCAGGCCATCCCGACCGTCAGTTCACACTGGAATGAACTGGAGGTGAACAGGAATAACTATGACTGGGCACCGTCTACCTACGTCACCTTCCCGCCTTTTCTGAAAGGGCTTTCGGTTCAGGTTCAGCCTGTCCGGGAGATGAAGCAACTGCGTCCTATCGTCATCCTGGGTGACTCCGTCACGACGGACCATATCTCGCCATCGGGTACCATTACGGTGGATACGGAAGCCGCGAAATTTCTGATGAGCCGGGGTGTCGAACAACGGGATTTCAATTCATTCGGAACCCGTCGCGGCTCTGCGGATGTGGTGATCCGCTCTACCTTCGCTGGGGGGCGGCTGATCAATGAAATGGCACCGGGAACAGAGGGCTCATGGACCCGGCTTGAACCGGAAGGAAAGATCGTCTCGGTCTATCAGGCTATCGAGACCTATAAGGAACGTGGTCAGGAACTGATCGTGATCGGCGGTCGGGAATATGGCTGTGGCTCGTCACGGGACACGGCGGCAAAGGCCCCCTGGCTGGCAGGTATCCGGGCGGTTGTCGTCGAGAGTTTTGAGCGAATTCACCGGTCTAATCTGGTCAATATGGGAATTGCGCCGCTGTGTTTCCCGGAAGGTGTCAGTCGCAAGACGCTGAAACTGGACGGCAGCGAGCTGTTTGATGTCGATATTTCCGGTGACCTCAAAACAGCCAGGCTGACAATCCATCGCAAGGACGGTTCGGTAGAAACAATCCCGCTTGATCTGCGGCTGTATAACGACGCGGAACGGGAGACTTTTCGTAACGGTGGTCTGCTGCCGAGGGCTTTCCGCAGCTTTGTTGGCAAGGCGGCATAACCTTGCCATGGCCGGTTAGCGGGTCTGAGATGTGCGGGTTGCTTTCTCACCGTTTACGACGAGCTTCAGCTCATCGCTCTTGATGACGATGATTTTCCGGCGTCCGCTTTTGATATAGCCGCTGGTTTCCCATGCGCTGACGAGGCGCGAAACCGTGTGAAGCGTGGTACCGGTCATTTCTGACAGATCCTGACGTGAAATGGGGAAGTCGATCTGGAGACCATCTTCGGTTTGTTTTCCGGTTTGGTTGGCCAGTTTCAGAATGGCTGCGGCCACGCGCTGTTCCACACGTTCTGTTGCCATCTCGACAATGCGATCCTGTGCTTCCTGAAGACGCTCGCCGATGGTGTGGTAGGTGTTGATTGCGAATGACGGATAGCGCTCAACCGTGGCCGGCCAGATTGAACTGGGCCAGGCCAGGGCAACGCAATCGACCGCAGCGATTGCGTTTGCGGGATAGACTGTCCGGCCGATCGCGGTAGCGATCCCGAAAAGCTCTCCGCTTGAAATGTAGCGTGCGATCACCTGCTCGCCAGTGGGGGTGATTTTTACGACGCGAATATGGCCATCAAGCAGGGCAAAGAAATATTCTGCATCTCCGCCCTGACGAAAAACGTGATCTCCTTTTGCAAAATACCGGGGACGGGCCTGTTGAAGCAATGCCTCCAGGTCGGTACGGGCCATACCTTCAAAAGGAGGCAGGCTCGCAATCAGGTCGGTGTCGAGCATACTGTCTATTCGAATCCTGTTTGATGTTTCGCAAACGGATGCGCTTCAGGTCAGGTAATATCCGCTTTCTGTTATATTTAATCGCATGGTTGTCTGTTCTCAACAATGCGAATGGGGTTTCCATGTCCACTTCATCAAGACGCAGTTATTCGGGGCCAGCTTTCCTGAGTTACGGATTTCGGCCGTTTTTCTTCCTCGGGGCTTTTTATTCCGGTCTTTCAGTCCTGCTCTGGATGCCGCAGTTTTATGGTGAACTGGAGTTATCAACCCGGTTTGCCCCGGTTGACTGGCACATACATGAACTCTATTTCGGTTTCCTGACCGCCGTCGTGACCGGTTTTCTGTTTACGGCGGTGCCGAACTGGACCGGGCGGATGCCGGTCAGCGGTAGCCCGTTGCTGTTGCTTGTCGTTCTGTGGCTGGCTGGCCGGGTAGCGGTGACGTTCTCCGTAGTGACAGGCTGGTTGCCGGCCATGCTGGTTGATGCGGGCTTTATGCTGGCTGTGGCCCTGATGATTGCCAACGAAATCATTGCCGGGAAGAACTGGCGGAATCTGAAAGTGCTGCTGCCGGTCCTGCTGCTGGTTGCTGCCAATATTCTGTTTCATCTGGAAGCAGAACTCGGCGACGGCGCAGATATCAGCCGCAGACTGGCGGCCACGGCGGCGATTGCCCTGATTATGATCGTTGGCGGCAGGGTTATTCCGAGTTTTACCCGCAACTGGCTTGCCCGGGAACGCCCGGGACGGTTGCCGGTCCCCTTTTCCCGGTTCGATGCTGCTTCAATCGCTGTAACGCTGGTTGCCATGACTGGCTGGACCGTAAGTCCGGACCATCTTGTTACGGGAGGGTTGTTAGGTGTGGCGGCGGTGCTGCAACTCATCCGCCTCGCCCGGTGGGCAGGATATCGCACCTGGGCTGATCCGCTGGTTGTTGTGATGCATGTCAGCTATCTGTTTATTCCGGTGGGACTTGGTCTGATTGCCCTGTCAGTGTTTCGTCCGGACCTGCTGACGCAGGTCGCCGGCATTCATGCCCTGTCTGTTGGCGCGATCGGCGGAATGACATTATCGATCATGGTCAGGGCGTCGCTGGGCCATACGGGCCGGAAGCTGGAGGCCAGTGCTGTCGTCTGCATTCTGTTTGCCAGCGTGTTTGTTGCTGCGGTACTGCGCATCGCAGCAGGGCTTGACCTGGGCGGGTATGATTTGTTGCTGCATATTGCGGCTTTCGCCTGGCTGCTGGCCTTCGCCGGTTTCAGCATTGTCTTTGCGAAACCGTTCTTTACCCGGCACTGAATTCAGGCTCTGTCTGCTGCAAACTGATTCCGCGTTAGCTGAATGGCAGGGATTCCAGATAGCCGGTTGTTTCTTCACGAACGATTTCGGCCAGCCGGAGGGCCTTGATAGTGCGTTCAGATCCGCGCCGGTAGAGGAAACCAAAACTGAACCCGAAACGTGGCTCGATCGGGATCATTCTGACCGAATCTCCCAGCGCGGAAGGGGCGAGGGAGTCGCAGATGGTGATGGCCTCCCCCGTGGAGGCAATGACGCAGGACATATGTGTCAGCGAGGCATTCATGGTGGGGATGAACGGAATGTTCTCACGTTCAAATATCTCTTCTGTTTTCTGGTAAATCAGCGTGTTCGGGTAGGTTGAGACAATCCGTTCACCAACAAGATCACGGACAGTCACACTTTTCCGGTCTGCAAGCCGGTGGTTCGGCGCGACGACAACCACCGCCGGCACGTCGCAGAGAGGTTCTGTGACAATTGAGGAATGTCGTGACGGCATGGCACCGATACCGATATCGAACTGCTGGCTGATGATCCTGCGCTCCAGAAACCGTCGTGCATGCACATCAAGGGTGATCTGGGTGTCGGGGTACTCGTTCGCCAGACGAACGACAGACTGAGCGACAATCACCGGGGCAATACGCGGCATGGCAATGACGCGCATCCGGTGAATGGGACTGGCTTTGATTTCTCTCACAATCTGGGGAATCTGCGCGATTGATTCCAGAATACGCTCGGCTTCATGGAAGAACGCTTCACCCTCCGGCGTTGCCACAAGCTGGCGTTTGTCGCGGGAGAACAGCTTAAGGTCGAGTTCGGTTTCCAGTATGGAGAGCTGCCGGCTGAGGGCCGACTCACTGATGTTCATCGCAGTTGCCGCAGCACTCAGTGTGCCGTTCGACATGATCTGGGTCAGCGCCTGAAGGCCTTTGATATTCATATCATGACTCTTCGAAAAATTCGCAGAATTGTTCCAACCATCGCAATAGACGGGAGATATCTCAAGCTGCACTATCATTCTGTGCAGTCTCGGCGCAGTTATGCGCGGATAAGCCCGACATCATTCTTTAATGACTGCTACAGGGAGGGGCGATGGAGGATGATTTGTCAGACAGGAAAATCAAAAATGCAGGGCATTATTCGACGTTTTGCGACTTCGGCGGTATGCGCAATTGCTGCGGCCTCGATACTTGGCGGCACGGCGGCACAGGCTGAATATCCGGACAAACCGGTTCAGCTGATGGTCGGTTTCTCCGCCGGTGGCGGTGTTGATACCTACGGCAGAACGCTGGCAAACCTTATCCAGGAAGAACTGGGCCAGCCGATGGTTGTCGTTAACAAGCCGGGTGCGGCAGGTATGATTGCTGCAAAAGGCACCGCTGACAGCGAGCCGGATGGCTATACGCTCTATATCACCAATGCGGGCAGCCTGCTGGCGAAGGCGCTGATGGACGGCGCGAAGTCAAAGCTTGATCCGCTGGCCGACCTGGAACCGCTTGGCGGTGTCGGGGTTCTTGTTTCATCACTGATTGTTCCGGCAGGCAGCCCGTTCAAGACATCTGCCGAGATGGTCGAATTTGCGAAGGCCAATCCGGGTAAACTGAAATGGTCGCATCCCGGTCGTGGCAGCCTGCATATGATTGCCGGTGCGGCTTTCCTGAAAGTAAATGATATCAAGGCGCAGGATATCCCGTTCAAGGGTGGCTCCAAGGCACGCAACGCTGTTGTGGGTGAGCAGGTCGATTTCGGTTTTACCGGAATTCAGACGATCAGCGGTTTTGAGTCCAAGGTGCGGGCGCTGGGCGTGACGATGGCCGAGCGTGATACGGTCAACAAGGATGTGCCGACCTTTGATGAAATGGGTCTTCAGGGGATCGATATCTCCGGTCCGATGATCGTGTTTGGCCCGAATGGCATGCCGGATGATGTGAAGGCCAGGTTGACCAAAGCTATCATGGCTGTTGCCAAGGGTGAGAAGTTCCGGGACCTGCTTGAAAAAGGCGGTCTTGCAACGGCATCCTACGATGGGGCGGCAGCAAAGAAGAAGCTCGTCAAGCTGAAGGCTGATCTTGAGCCGGTCATTGCCGAACTGAAATAATCCTCCTGACAGGCTTCCGGCTGATGGCGGTTATATGCCTGCTGTCAGCCGGGGCCTGTTCAGAGTGTTTTCTCAAAGGGGGAGGTTTCAGGATGTCACAGACGTTGCGTGATGCAGCCGTTGGCGGTTTTGTTATGGCCTGTGGGTTGTTCTTTCTGTTTCAGGCCCGGATCATTGATACAGATCCGGATGATCCGTTCGGACCAAAGCTGGCACCAACAATCATTGCCGGACTGATCATCGGAATGGGACTGTTGCAGTCGGCTGTTGCTGTTCTTCGCCCTGCTGTGACATCACCGGATGAGGGTTCTCCCGAGCCTTTTCGGCCTGTCCTGTTCTTCAGTGTGATCGCGGCCGGTGTGGCCTACATCTTCCTGTTCCAGCTTGTCGGTTATCTGATCTCGACGCTCGTTGTGCTGATCGGAATGCTGTTGCTGTTTCGCAACCGGTTCAGCGGCAGGCTGATGGTTACCGCAGTTATTGGAGCGCTTGTTTATCATGTTGTTTTCATTGAACTGATGAGTGTTCACGACCCGGCATCCCTGCTGAATTTTCGCAGTCTCATGAATTGGGTGGGATGACGGACCATGGATATTCTTGATGGTTTTGCCTTTCTGTTCAGCAATCCGGTCGCCCTGCTGTTTGTCGGCCTCGCCGCCGTCATTGGTATTATTGTTGGTGCCCTGCCAGGTCTGACGGCTGCTGCAGCAATTGCGATGCTGCTTCCGATTACCTTCTATCTTGATCCGTTGTCAGCACTGGCTTTTCTGTATGTCATCGGGAAATCAGGCCGGTTCGGCGGGTCGATTGCGGCAATTCTGTTCAACACGCCGGGGACGGCGGCCTCTGCTGCGACAATGATCGACGGCTATCCGATGGCGCAGGCAGGCAAGTCGGGGAAAGCCCTGAAGATCGCAACCGTTGCCTCCGTGGTTGGTGACTTCTGTGGCGAGATGATTCTTATTTTCGGGGCAGCTTTTATTGCCTCCTACACGGTTCGGTTCGGACCGCCGGAATATTTTTCGATCTACATCATGGCCTTTGTCGTCATCGGCAGTGTTATCGGGAAGTCGATCATCCGGGGGATTCTGAGCACGCTGTTTGGTGCTTTCATTGCGCTGATCGGCCTTGATCCGATAACTGGTGAAAGCCGGATGACGATGGATTTTCTTGAACTGGAGTCGGGGCTGTCGCTGGTGCCGCTGCTGATCGGGATTTTTGTTGTCAGCGAAGTGCTGGTTCAGATCGAGGCAAAGGCTGCGGCAACCTTCTCGCGGTTAGAGGACGGCTCAAAACGGGATCTGGATGCAAACCGGCTTACCCTGTCGGAATTCAGACGCTGCATTCCCGTCATGCTGCGCTCCTCAGCTGTTGGTTCCTTTATCGGGATGATGCCGGGACTGGGGTCATCGGTTGCCTGTTTCGTGGCTTATGGCGAAGAAAAACGCCGCGCAAAGAACAAGTCAGAATGGGGCACCGGAATTGTTGAAGGGATCGCGGCACCGGAATCGGCAAACAATGCGGTTTCAGGCCCCAGCATGATCCCGCTGCTGACCCTTGGGGTTCCGGGCAGCACCATCGCCGCCATTCTGGTCGGGGTTTTCCTGATCCATGGTATTCAGGTCGGTCCCAATATTTTCACCACATCGCATGATCTGGTTTTCGGGTTGTTTGCGGCGGGGCTGCTGGGCATCGTTCTTTATGGCCTGATCGGTTATTTCGGCGCCCCGTTCATCGGCCGTCTGATTGGGCATGTGTCTCCGTCCGTCATCTATCCGTTTATCTTCCTGACAGCCTTCATCGCGGCCTATTCGGCACGGTCCAGCCTGTTTGATGTCGGGGTTGCCCTGGCATTTGGTGTGGTCGGATATCTTATGCGGCGGTTCGATTTCTCGGCACCGGCGTTCATCATCGCCTTCGTTCTTGCAAAGGGGGCTGAGGAAGCATTCCGGCAATCCCTGCTGCTGTCGGACAACGGCATGCTGATCTTTGTCGAGCGACCGGTGTCCGTAGCTTTCCTGCTGGTCGGTGCGGTCGTCGTTGGCGTGCGGATGATTGGCGTATTACGTAAACCAAAGACGGAACTCTGATATGACCAGCCCAAAAACACCGAATCTGCTGATCCTGATGTCTGATGAGCATTCCCGCAAGGCGCTGGGCTGTTACGGCAATCCGTTGCTTAAGACGCCGAACCTTGACCGGCTTGCTGCCCGGGGGACCCTGTTCAGCAACGCCTATACACCCTGTCCGATCTGCGTGCCGGCCCGTGCCGCCTTTGCGACCGGGCAATATGGTCATGCAAGCGGGCACTGGGATAATGCAACGCCCTATATCGGTGAACCGAAGTCATGGGGGCACGCCCTGCAACAGGCCGGCGTGACGGTGGGGTCTATCGGCAAGCTTCATTACCGAAATGCCGAAGATGATACCGGTTTTGATTTTCAGCAATTACCGATGCATCTGGTTGGCGGCGTTGGTGATGTTCTGGGCTGTGTGCGCGAACCCTTGCCGGTACGCTGGAAGACCCGGACCATGGCTGAAAAGATTGGACCGGGTGAGACATCCTATACCGCCTATGACCGTTCGATTACGGAAGCCGCGACAAGCTGGATTTCTGACCGTTCAGCGGCTGAAAACGATAAGCCCTGGGCTTTGTTCGTGTCGATGGTGGCACCGCATTTTCCGCTGATTGCGCCGGAAGAATTTTACGAACTCTATGAGGCAGCCGGGACAATGCCGTCAAAGCTGGCGGATGATCCGGACCATCCGTGGCTGGTCGCTTTCCGGAAATGCTACCCTTATGACAACTTTACTGACGAGACGACGCGGATTGCGCTGGCATCCTATTTTGGTCTGGTGAGTTTCCTCGACAATAATGTCGGCAAAATCCTGGACAGCCTGGATGCTGCAGGCCTGACCGACAACACCCGTATTCTGTATGTCAGCGACCATGGCGACAATATGGGAGAGCGGGGGCTTTGGGGTAAATCAACGCTGTATGAGGAATCCGCCGGCATTCCGATGATTGCTGCCGGTCCGGGTATTCCGTCAGGGCGTGTTTCAGCAACGCCTGTCAGTCTGGTCGATGTCTACCCGACCGTCATTGACGCGATGGGGCTGGTGCCTGACGGAACAGATCGTCAGGGTCGGTCGCTGCTCGAAATTGCAAATAACCCGGATGATCCGGAGCGGGTTGTCTATACAGAATATCATGCGGCGGGGGCGTCCGGCGGTGCCTTCATGGTCCGTCGCGGCCAGTGGAAGCTTTGCTATTATATTGATATGCCGCCGCAACTGTTCGATCTGGCGGCAGATCCGGAGGAACTCCGTGATCTCGGCAAATCTCCGGATTACGCCGATATTCGCGCCAGTCTCGAAGCTGACCTGCGGGCGATCTGCGATCCGGAAGAGGTGGATCGCTGCGCCCATCGTGATCAGGCAGCCATCATCGCGGCCAATGGCGGCCGTGAAAAGGTTGTCGAGCGTGGTGGTTTTGGCGCCACGCCAGCCCCCGGTGAAGCACCCCAGTTTACGGCCTCCGGCTAACCGGAACAGCGATAACATCTGGCGTATCAGGCCATGCCTGACAGGACAACTGCGCCCGAATTCACTCTGTCGACAAGATTAAGGATATTACGAAATGACCCGACGTCCGAACATTCTTCTCATCACTTCCGACATGCAGCGCGCCGATTGTTTCGGACGGTTTGAGAAACGCGGGGTGCGGGCGCCACATGTTGAAATGCTGGCTGAAGCCGGCACCCGGTTTTCCTCCTGCATCACGCCGAGCCCGATCTGCATGCCGGCACGGGCTTCCATTCTGACCGGGTTGCTGCCGCTGACGCATGGTCTTTATGACAACGGGATCGATCTCAGCCCGGAGATGTCTGACCGGGGTTTTGCCGGGACGCTGGGACGTGCCGGCTACCGGACCGGTTTTATCGGCAAGGCACATTTCTCGACCTTTGAAACCTTCAAGCCGACAGGCTCGCCGGAATGCCGGTTCAGTTCTGCGGATTATCCGGAAGACTGGACCGGTCCCTATGGTGGCTTCGACCATGTTGAGCTGATGACCGTCGGGCATCTGCACCGCAAGCGGGCACCGGAGCGCCCGCCGCATGGTCAGCATTATGAACGCTGGTTCTGGTCGCGGGCAGAAGGTGACCGACCGTTTGAGATGCATACGACCAGCATGAGCCCGGAAACGGGAGCGGCAAATACCTGGGATTCCGCCTTGCCGGAAGCCTGGCACACCAGCACCTGGACGGCTGACCGGGCAATTGATTTTCTCTCGAAACAGGACGGCGATACCCCGTTCTGTGCCTGGGTCTCGTTCCCGGATCCGCATCAGCCCTATTCACCGCCTGATCCGTGGCACAGAATGTATGACCCGGACGAAGTCACAATTCCCGAACATCGCACGATGGACCTTGAACGGCGTCCCTGGTGGCACCGCGCCGCGCTGGAAGGTGAGCCGCAGATCAAGGATGCGCGGCTGGCCAATCACCGCAAGACCGTCTCCCGTGTCCCGCCGCAGACGGACGAGCAGCTTCGCCATATGACGGCGAATTATTTCGGCATGATCTCGCTGGTCGATCACAATGTCGGCCGCATTCTGAATGCGCTGGCCGATCAGGGACTGAAGGAAGATACGCTGATTATCTATACCAGTGACCATGGCGAGTTCCTCGGCGATCACGGCCTATATCTCAAAGGGCCGATGCTTTATGATTCACTGCTGCGGGTCGGGCTTGTCATGTCCGGTCCGGGTATCCCGGCCGGACAGGTTGTCGATGCGCCGGTATCGACAATGGATCTGCCGGCAACTTTCTATGATATCGCCGGGGTTGAGGCACCGATGCCGCTGCAAAGCGAAAGCCTGTTGCCGGTCATGAAAGACGGCAAGGGCCGTGCCGCGGCCTACAATGAATGGTCCCTGCAGGCTGTTCGCTGTGGTGTGGCGCTGGACCTGCGAACCGTCCGGACGACGACACACCGCCTGACCCTGGAACTGGGGTCGAATGAAGGCGAAATGTATGACCTGGTGAACGACCCGGACGAGATGGACAACATCTATGCCGACCCGGCGCACTCGGAAATCCGTCAGCATCTCGAAGAACTGATCCGCAACCGCCCGGGTGAAGTTCTGGAAAACCTGCCGGAAGCGGTTGGTATTTACTGATCCCCTTTTGACCCCCATTCGCTGACTGGAAAACCAGATGCCTTACAATACCTATCGCCGTGATCTTATGGGGACTGCGGTTATCAGCCCGGAGGGACAGTTTGAAGCCGGTTCCTGGCAATCGCTGACGCTGGTTTATACGGCGGGCAAGTTTGGCATTGATGATCAGGGAGGGCTGCGTATCGGGTTTCGCGGCCACTTCGATGGCTCTGCCCTGCAGACCAGCGACCCCGAAGCGCCGGGCTTCACATCCGTGGAGGCATCAAACGGGGTTCCGCTGAATGTGGTCTATGACATTCGCCGGAACATCCGGCCCTGGAACAAAAGCCTGTTTATCCGCTGCCTGCGTTTTCTGAAGGAAGGTGACCAGATCACCATCCGGTTTGGCGACCAGCGTCAGGGGTCTCCGGGTATGCGGATGCAGACTTTCTGTGAGTCCTGCTTCATGTTTCAGGTCACGGTTGACCCGTTTGCGACCCAGGATTTCATTGCCCTGCCAGCCGAGCGGCAGCCAACGATTGCCATCGTCTCTGGTCCGCCGGTCAACTGGAAAGTTGTTGCGCCGACATTGCGCCGTCCGGGTGAGGCTTTCCGGCTGTCGCTTAAGGCAGAAGATGTCTGGGGGAATCCGTCCAATCAGGTTGACCGGACAGTATCTCTGTCTGCGACCGGGCCGGTTACCGGATTGCCGGAGACGGTGACATTCCGGTCCGGTGACTTCGCACAGGTTGCAGAAGGTCTGTCGATTGATAAGCCGGGAACTTATCGCTTCAGTGTTCTGGACGAGGCCGGAGAGCTGTTATGCCAGAGCAATCCGCTGGTCATCCGGGATATGCCCTTTGCCCATTTCTGGAGCGATATGCACGGGCAGAGTGAAGAGACCATCGGAATCAATACGGCGCGGGAGTATTTTGAATTCGCCCGTGAAAAATCCTTTCTCGATATCTGCGGGCATCAGGGTAATGATTTTCAGATCACCGATGCCTTCTGGGCAGAACTGAACAGTCTGACAGCCGAGTTCCAGATTCCCGGCAAGTTCGTGACGCTGCCGGGATATGAATGGTCGGGGAATACCGGGCTGGGCGGTGATCATAATGTCTGGTACCGCACGGAAGGCCGCCCGATCTACCGGTCCAGCCGTGCGCTGGTTGAAGATCGCACCGCACCGGAAACCGATGCCCATTCAGCGATTGACCTGATTGAGCGTCTGAAAGATGAGGATGCGCTGGTTGTTGCCCATGTCGGCGGGCGCTATGCCGATATCAAATATGCCCATGACGCCAAGCTGGAACCGTCGGTCGAAGTCCATTCAGCATGGGGTACTTTTGAATGGATTCTGAAAGATGCTTTCGAGGCCGGTTATCGCATCGGCATCGTCGCCTCCAGTGATGGTCACAAGGGCCGTCCGGGAGCCAGCTATCCCGGTGACAGTGCCTTTGGTTCCTATGGCGGGCTGACATGCCATCTGCTGTCGGAACTGGACCGGGACGAAGTGTTCCGGGAGTTCCGCAAGCGCCATCATTATGCAACGACCGGTGCCCGTATCTATCTGGATGTCACGGCTGGTTTCGATACGGACACACCATCCTGCCGGATGGGCGATATTGTCGGGACAGACAGTGCGGGGCTGGATCTGCAGATTGATGTTGAGGCTGCGGCCCCCATCGAACGGATAGACATTTTTGACGGGCTCGACAATCTGGCGACCCTGCGTCCCTGGTCACTCGACGACCGGCAGGGACGACTGCGGATTACCTGTGCCGGACAACATTACCGTGGGCGGGGGCGTCTGGTGCGCTGGACGGGAACGGCGCAGACCACAGAAGGGTCGATCAGGCGGATCGGGGCGGTGAATTTCTGGAATCCGCATCATCAGCCGCAACAAACCAGTGATAACAGGGTCGACTGGCGGGTCGTTACAACCGGTGGTGCAGCCTCGGTGGATGTCTGGCTGGATGACGATGCCTGGAAAGGTGAGATGGAGATTGAAACCAGCGAGACCACAGTGACCGTCAGTCTGACGGACCTGACGGCAGAGGGTGAAACGCATTCCTGCGGCGGAATGGATATCCGGCTGATGGCATCGCGCTTGCCGGACAGCCTGACAGAGACAGGGTTTTCCCAGTCCCGACGAATTGAACTGGCTGCGGGCCGTGAGGCCCGGCTGTTTGTCCGGGTGACACAGGAAGATGGTCATCAGGCCTGGTCCAGTCCGATTTACGTTACCCGGACCTGAAGGAGTAACGACCTTGTTTATCGCCGCTGATGCGACGGAACTTATTGGCAAGACGCCGATGTTACAGCTGAATCGCGTATTCCCGGACAGCCCGGCCCGGATCCTTGCCAAGTTTGAAGCGGCGAACCCGACTTCGATCAAGGACCGGGGAATGCTCAGCATCATTCGCAAGGCGATGGCGGAAGGCCGGGTTCGCGACGGAACCGAGGTGGTTGAAGCGACCAGCGGAAATTCCGGTATCGCCATTGCCAGCCTGGCTGCAATCATGGGCTTTCGTGCCCGGTTGTATATGAGTGAGGCCTGCAGTGTCGAACGCCAGAAGCTGATGTGTGCTTATGGGGCAACGGTTGTTCTGACCCCAGCGGCAGAACATACCAAGGGAGCCCGTGACCGGGCGCTGGCCTATTGCGCAGCAAACCCGGAAACAACCTTCTTTGCCAATCAGCATTCCAATCCGGATAACGGGCTTTCTCATTGCAAGACGACAGGCCCTGAAATCTGGGAACAGACGGGTGGCGATATCGGGGCTGTTGTTATCGGGCTCGGCACCTGCGGGACTTTTGAAGGCCTGTCGCGCTATTTCAGGAATGCTGACCCGTCAATCCGGATCGTTGGTGTTGAACCTTCTGCCAGTCCCGTCTTTTCAGGCGGGTTGCAGGGTCAGCACAAGATCAACGGTATCGGGCCGGGAATGATTACCGAGAATTTCAGGCGGGGCGCAGATCGCCTCGACGAGATACTGCTGGTCGAGGATGATGTCGCGTTTGAATGGTCCCGTCTGGTAACCCGCAGGGAAGGGATCATCGTTGGCCCGACCTCCGGAGCGACAATCTGGGGTGCCGGGGAACTGGCCAGACGTCCTGAATTCTCCGGCAAGACAATCGTCTGCTTCATCTATGACACGGGGGAGCGTTATCTGTCGGTGCCGGAACTGTTCAGCCTTGATGGCGTTGAGCAGGCGGACTGAGCCTGCCTGTCAGCTTCCGACAAGTCGGGGGGCGGTGTCTTCCACATATGAGGCATCGCATTTCTTTGCGAAGGACTCGCGCCAGCCTTCGGCCAGTGCGGGCAGGCGGGCCAGTGTGGCGGCGGTTTCAGGGTCCAGCCGGGCATTGAAACGGGCTGCAATGACCCGGATCAGGGCCCAGTCAGGGTTCAGGCGTTCCAGCAGGGTGAATTCATCACCGACTTCCACAGTGCCGGCTTCCAGTACCCGGTAATACCAGCCCGTTCTGACCGTCTTCTGAAACCGGGCGGCCATCGTCTTTTCACCGATATGATTGTTGAGCTTCCAGCAAGGCTGGCGGCCCTGGCTGACCTGAACACGGGCCGTACCGAGAGCGAAGATATCACCGATGCAGAGTGTCTCTTCGGTCATGCCTTCTGTTGAGATATTCTCCCCGAAGCCACCGGGATGAAACTTGTCGGCCAGTTGGGGGAACTCGGCCCGCCATTTTGCATAATGTTCTGCCGCATAATGATGTACGGCCTTGTCTGGTCCGCCATGGACCGTCAGGTCGGCCTGCGCATCCATCTCAAACCCCAGGGTCTCAAGCCGTTGAGGGCCGGGTGCAGGCTGTTTGCCGATGGCGCTTGGTGGTCTTCCCGGCCAGCGGTTTTCAATCCTGCCGGTGAATAATCCTGATACTTTCATCACTGAGATTCCTTAAAGTCTAACTGGCGAGTTCGTGTTCGTGGCATATCTGGTCTGTTTCTGCAGGCAGCAATGGTTCATTCAGCAGCAGACAAAAGGCTCCGGCTGTGTCGGCACGATGGTGGCGACAGGTCCGGCAGATGCCAAAGCTCCGCCCTCCGCGGGCTAAGAGTGCCTGCCGGATCACTTCGGTGAGCTGGTCGGAAAGACTGTTCAGTCTGGTCTCGGATAACTGGCCGAGAGCATTGTCTATCGTGGTTTTGACATTCAGTGCAGCATGCCCTGCTTCCGTCACATCGTAGGAAATGGTCCGCTTGTCGAATGCAGACCGCACTTCCTGCACGAGGCCTTTCCGGGCCAGAGCCTTCAGGGTCTGTGACACGGTGCCGCGTGTGGCGCTGAGATAATCCGCTACCTGTGACGGTGACCGCGAGAAGCGGTTGGCATTGGTGAGATAGGACAGTGCTGCCCGCTGGGTTGGATTGATATCACCCGCCCAATCGCCGGAGGCCGTGATTCTGGCAATCCGGTCAAGCATCTCCCGTACTGTGTCGCGGGAGGATGAGGGAGGTGTTTTGTGAGCAGGTGACGTCATTCAGATATGATAGCGACTCAATATTATTGATGCAATTATAGCGACTCGCTATTATATGTCGATCATGTTTCATCAAATGGAGGCTCCCATGAGAACCCTGTTACTCACATCTGCGCTCGTTATGGCTGCTGCTTATCCTGCTCTGGGGGATGGCGGGCAGGCGGTCGACATGACAACGGCAGTACGCTCAGCCGCCGACCCGTCAAAGGTTGCGTCCTTTGATATTCTCGCTGCTCACGTTCATCGCGGTGGTCGCAATGTCACTTTCCATATGACGACCAAGGGTGTCGCTGGCGCAGACATTCCGGAGCCGGTGGGTAAGCTGGCCGGTGCCACGGTTCACTCCTATGTCTGGCCGACATCGCTGGATCCGTCGGCGGTCGGCTTTGAGGGCAAGACCGGTATTCTGGCTCTGGCGGCGACCAGTCATCCGGATTTCGATGACACCCCCCTGTATGATGAAGATGGTGATGGTAATCCGGCCAATGACGGCAGCAGGTGGCATTCGCACTGGGTTGTGCTGACGCCGACCAAAGCCTGTGGTGAAGGGGCGCTGGGTGTACGTGATATTGCGAAAGGTGAAAGTCCCGCGATGCCGGCAACATGGCCGGGCTTGCCGATCTTTATCGACAGCCCCGGGTTTTCGCCGCTGTTTGACGGTCCGGAAATCAAGATCAATGTTTCCTTCCGGAATGCTGAAGCCATTGCCGGTGCGTCCTATGACGGGGTGACATCTGCATTGCGGGTAAATGCGAATGTCCATGCGCCGCTGTTATGCGTTGTGGATGTCTTTGACGTTGCCTCGGGTGATCTCAGTCTGCCGGGGAAAATAAAGTAAACCACCACTTGGCGGGGCGGATGCCGGAGACTGTACCGGCTTTCAGCCCCGCCTTTTCAGGAAAAAATCATGACTGCTAACCGGTATGGGAGGGGGGGCGTAATGAGACAGGAAGCAATACAGCTGGCACCGGAGCTTTCCGTGTCTCAATGGTTCAACACGGCGGAAGACCTGACGCTTGCCAAACTGCGCGGCAAGATTGTCGTTATCGAGGCATTCCAGATGCTCTGCCCGGGATGTGTTGCGCATGGTCTGCCACAGGCAAAGGCGGTTCATGAGACCTTTTCCCGCGAACAGGTTGCGGTGATTGGCCTGCACACCGTCTTCGAACATCATGCGGCGATGACACCGGTCTCGCTGGAGGCCTTTCTGTCTGAATATGGGATTTCGTTTCCGGTCGGTGTCGACGCGCGGGGTACAACGGACATTCCGAAGACCATGCAGGCCTATGCCATGCGGGGGACGCCGTCGCTTATCCTGATCGATGGGGATGGTCACCTTCGGGCACAGTATTTTGGTCAGGTTCCGGATCTGCGTCTGGGGGCCGAAATCGCAACCCTGATTGCTGAAGTGATGTAACGCTGACGGGCGATGGCCCCCCCCTGTTTCCGGACAATTTTAGACAAATTCCGGTTAAATGGTCGGCATGTGATGATTATCACATGCATCGCAGGGAAGGGCGGCCTAGGTTGGCTGATCGACGGGGGCAATATGAGGCCCTCCACCCGGCCCGGGGAGCATTTGCTCCGGGGGCACGGCAAAAACAAAAACAAGTCCAAAAAACAAGAAAAACAAACGATCAATTGTCATGACACAGGAGACATAACATGACCGAACTCAATTTCGCTGAACTCAGCATTTCCGTAGCAGATCTTCCCGTCCGTGCCTCGTCACTGAGCGACGAAGCACAGGGCGATGTCCTTGGTGGCTTCAGTTGGTCAAGACGCAAATCTGCCTTCGGTCGCGCCTCGCTGCGCCGTAAACTGGCTGCCCGCAAAGCGAAGCGCTATTCGTCGAAGAGGAGGGCTTTCGCTTTCAAGGCAATGCAACAGAAGAAGCAGAAGATGAAGCGCAGCAAGCGCAGCTCTTACCTTGCCAAGGCTGCTTTCCATGGTCGTCTGGCATCGAAGTACAAAGCCATGGCTCGCGGCTGATCTTCAGCCGGCCTGACTTGTCTGAAGGGGGATGTCTTTGGCATCCCCCTTTTTGCTTGTCTGGAAGTTATTCGACGCTGAGCTGGCGGGCGGTCAGCTGATAATAAAGCGCGCGCTTCTCGATCAGCTCATCATGGCTGCCGACCTCTGCGACGATGCCATTATTCAGTACGACAATCTTGTCTGCATTGCGGATCGTGGATAGCCGGTGCGCAATCATCAGAACCGTCTTGTCCTTATAGTTTGCCATGATGGCATTCATGATTGTGCGCTCGGTTTCGTTATCGAGTGCAGATGTCGCTTCATCCATGACCAGCATGCCGGCCGGTTGCAGCAACGCACGGGCGATCGCCAGGCGCTGGCGCTGGCCACCGGACAGGTTTGACCCTTCCTCAGCCAGTTTCGCATCATACCCGCCAGGCATCTTCATGATGAAGTCATGGGCTTCCGCCATTCTGCTGGCTTCGCGTATTTCATCCATCGTGGCGGTG
The DNA here is from genome assembly GCA_009649675.1 of Alphaproteobacteria bacterium HT1-32. Taxonomy (NCBI): domain Bacteria; kingdom Pseudomonadati; phylum Pseudomonadota; class Alphaproteobacteria; species Alphaproteobacteria bacterium HT1-32. The sequence goes on from WJPL01000005.1 coordinate 31,990, forward strand.
GGGCGGGCCAGCGCAATATTGTCGCGTATGGTGCCGCTGAAGATGAGCGAGTTCTGCGGAATCATGGCGATCTGCCGGCGCAGGGACGGCACTGAAACTTCCGAAATTTTGAAGCCATCAACGAGGATTTCCCCGCTGCTTAGCGGATAGAAGCCATAGAGCAGTTTGATCAGGGTGGATTTTCCACAGCCGCTGGCGCCGACAAAGGCGACTTTTTCGCCCGGTTCGATTTTCAGATTTACGTTCTGTACGACATTGTCCGGGTCATCCGGCTCATACCGGAAGGCGACGCCCCGGAACTCGATATCACCGCGAATGGTGGGCAGGCTGACCTTGTCCTGTTCGTCTTCCTCGCTGGCGATTTCCGGTTCCTTGTCGAGGATATCGTTCAGCCGTTCAATGGCGACATAGGTTTCCTGCAACTCGTCCCACTTGCCGAGAACAGAGCCTATCGGCCCCTGAACACCATTGGCGAAAACCGTGAAGGCGATCAGCTCGCCTATCGTCATATCCCCCCAGATGACGTAGGCGCCGCCCAGAAACAGAACCGCGATGTCGCCAAGAGAATCCAGCGTGCCGGAGAGCAGTCCGGCAAACTGGCTCAGTTTTGCCTGCCTGAATTCCATATTGGCGACAGCGGCGAAATTGTTCTCGTATTTCCAGCGGGCCATGAAGTCGGAGCCAGTGGTCTTCAGGGTCTGTGAGCCCCGGATGGATTCGATCAGATGACTTTCCTGTTCGGCCTCTTTGACAAATGATTCCCGGCCAAGTTGCCGCAGTCTGGGTGAAATATATTTGATGATGAAGACATCAAAGAACATGAATCCGATGGCAGCAAAGGTCAGCCAGGCATTGAAATAGAGCATGAAACAGAGGTAGGTGATTGCCGTCATCAGGCTGAGGAAAGTTTCCAGTCCGTCTTCAGTGATGAAGTTCGTGACCTCTTCATGCTGTTCCAGCCGGTTGGTGATATCACCGGTCTTGCGGGCTTCAAAGAAGCCGATGGGCAGGCGGAGCATCCGGTCATAGATGTGCCCGATCAGCTCCAGATTGCAGCGCATGGTCAGACGCAGCGTCATCTCGTCGCGTATGTAACTGAGCAGCATGTTGATGAGTGATACGGAAGACATAACGACGATGGCTGCCATCAGCCATTGCTGGTCCCCCTTCATGATGACGTCATCGACGACAAACTTCGAGAACAGGGGAACCAGCACGGCAAGCACTTGAAGGAACAGGGCGGCGACGAAAATTTCCCCGATCAGCCGCTTGTGCGGTTTGTAGAAATGCCAGAACGCCCCGAGTGTCGGCTTTGATTCGACGATATCGTTGAACCGTTCCGTCGGTTCCATAAAAATCGTGTAGCGCGACCAGCCTGCCTCGAATTCCGCATGACTGTAGGTCACGATTCCCTGAGCCGGGTCGGCGATGATGACGGAGTCATCGGTGATTTCATGGACCACGACCCAGTGGTAGCCACGCCAGTTCGCGATGGCTGGCAGCGTTTCCTCGCGCAACTGATCGAAGGTGCTGGTATAGGCGCGGGTCACAAAACCGAATTCCTCGGCAGCACGGATGACATTGGCCATCGACGCACCGTCCTGACGGACCCGGGCGACCTCACGCGCTGAATTGATGCTGATGGTCTTGCCATAATGCTTGATGACCGTGCAGAGACAGGCTGCTGAACAATCCATCTCACTGTGCTGGAGGACAGATGCCGGTTTGCGATAGCGACGGGCTATCCAGTCGCGCCAGCCGCCCGGTTTCACATCGATGGTACGGTTCTGTTCCTCTGCTTTCGCAGCGGCCTCGGCAATGCGTTGTTTCCGGAGGTCATCCTTCCGCTTGGCTTCTTCAAGCCGGCGCCGGCGTTTCTCCTCGCGGTCTGTCGTATCGGTGATCCGGACCTTCATCAGGTCACCAAGGCGACTGGCAACTTCGTTCTCTTCGGCCAGCACCCGACGCATGTCGGCGCCTTCGATTTCGTAGACAACGGCCTCGCTTTCGGCGACGACATTTGCGGTCCGGGGATCACCGCTGATGACGGCCATTTCGCCGACTATGTCGCTCGGGCCAAGCGTGGCCAGCCGATGCGAAGGGGCTTCTGTCCGGTTCACCACAAACCGGCCGGACTTGATCATGTAGAGATGATCTTCAACCTTGCCCTGTTCAATCAGGGTGGCGCCCGGCTCCAGTTTATGTGCGCCTGCCTTTGCCGACAGGGACATGATGGTCTCGCGCGGGATCCCGGCCAGCGCCGGGCATTCGCTGAGGAAGCTGGCAACTTCCTTCAGACGCAGGGCGGTGGCGATATTATCGGCGACTTCCGGATTCTGTTCGAGATACTGGTTCAGCTGATCCCGGGGGATAACGAACAGCACGGTCTCCTCCTCGCCGGACCAGACCGCGTGGAGAAGAGGAATTGCCTCCTGAAAGGATTCATCACCGAAGTAAGTGCCTTCATGCAGGGTGTCGAGAACGGTTGGATTCCCCGATGCAGACTTCAGCAGCAGTTTCACCTGCCCTGACAGCACAAAGCTGATTCCCCTTGCGGGAGCGCCTTTCTCACAGATCAGATGTGACGGTCTGATGGTTTCGACATCACCGATCGCGGCGATCTGCTGTCGTGCTGTCACCGGCAGAGAGGCGAACATCGGTGCAGATGCGAGGCGGTCTGATGCAGTTACCGACATGATATCAGACCGTTCATCTGGCGGGGCCGGAATGACATCATCAGTTCATCTTCTTCAGGATCAGCTCAATGATCCGGCGTTTGTCAGTCAGCAGGTCCACTTCAACGGTCAGTCCGGGTTGCAGGGCAACCGGCTGGCCTCTCACCTTCAGGGTCGCTTTTTCGAGTTCCAGCCGGACGGCAAATTCCGGGCGGTCGGGCTTCGGATAGATTTTGAGAACCTTCGCCGGAATGCTGCCGAACTGACGGAACGGATAGGCATCAACCTTCACCCGGGCTTCGATGTCCTTGCGGACAAAGGCGACATCCTTGTTGGCGATGATGGCGACGACGATTGGCCGGGCATTATCGGGAACAATCGTGGCGATCATGTTGCCGGTCGACACGATGCGCCCGGTCGTCTGAAAGCCGAGTGCGGTAATGGTGCCGTTTACCGGGCTGGTGATCTTCAGATGGTCGATCTGCATCTGCTGGAGATTCAGTTTGTTCTGAAAATTCACGATCTCTGCATTCACGGCATTTGCCGTATTCGCAAAAGTGGTGACAGAACTGGAGAGGTCGGCAAGTGCCTGACTGACGGCGGCCTTTTCCCGCTCCAGCGAATCCCGAAGCTCCTTCTCGCGTTTTGCAAGGTCGCTGCGGAGATTGGCGACGGCCAGCCGGGCGCGCGAGATTTCGAGCTCCGCTTCGTTTATGGCCTGACGCTGGGAGATGACGTTGCCCTGGGCGGTAATCATGCTGTCGCGTGCAACATTGACCTGGGTAATCGGGACAATCCGTTGTTCGGCAAGGTCTTCCGTCTGTTTCAGATCCTTGCGTCGCCGTTCGAGAACCCGCAGCCGCGTATCCAGCATCTGCCGTGATGTCGCCAGCGATTTTTGCTGGCTGGCGATGCTGTCCAGATTTACCTGAATCTGCGACTTCGCCAGGGCAGCACCGCTGCGTTCAAATTCCGCTATGTTGAACTCTGCGGTCTCCAGCTGTTTCTGGCTTGTCCGCAATGTGTGAATATAGACGAGTGCGGCACCGGCATCGACAAAGCTTGATACCGGACGCTGATTGACGATTGCCGGGTTTTCGACAATTTCGCGGGCGATCCTGCTTGATAACTCAAGCTGCCTCTTCTTTTCGATCTGCAGGGCCAGCGCATTTTCGATGCCTTTCAGGTCAACATCGGACTGCGATCTCTGAAGAAGCATGATGACGTCGCCTTCGCGGACTGAATCACCTTCAGCAACATTCATCGACAGCACGACACCGCCTTCCCGTGCTTCGACGGTGATGTTCTGCCCCTGCGGAACAATTTCCCCCTTGGCCTGAACCTTCACATGAATTTTGGTGAAATAGGACACCATGCCGGCGATCAGGATTGCCGCGATAAAAGCATAAAGCGCGCCCCGCATCAGAACGGGAGGCACGGCCTGAATGATCTCTGATCGCTCGTCCTGCTTGCGATTTTGCTCCGCATAGCGGTTGAGAGCGGCCTGCTGATCGTCGTCCATTGATTCGGGTGCTGACTCTTTCTCAGAATCTGCCATTGGTGGCCCCTGTTGCTGCCGGATCAGATGCGTTTTGCATGGCTGTTTTCCGTTGCCTGTCAGTGTGTCGCGCGGTTGACGAGATAATGATACATGCCGCCTTGCTGGATCAGTTCATCATGGGTGCCGGTCTCGACGATCTTGCCTTCGTCCAGCACGACAATCATGTCGGCATTTCGAATGGTTGATAGCCGATGGGCGATAACAAGGCTGGTTCGGCCTTCGACAATCCGGTCGAGATTCTGCTGAATGATGCGTTCGCTCTCATTATCCAGCGCGGATGTGGCTTCATCGAGAATCAGCAGATTCGGGCTGGCGGCCAATGCCCGGGCGATGATCAGCCGTTGTTGCTGACCGCCGGACAGGCTGCGCCCCCCCTCACCGATCCGGGTGTCAAACTTCATGGGGAAGGAATCGACGAAGCTGCTGACGCCTGCCAGAGACGCCGCCGAAATAATGCTTTCAAAAGGCAGGGCGGGATTTGAGAGAGCAATGTTCTCGCGGACAGTACCGCTGAAAATGAAGGGTGTCTGTTCGACCACGCCGATTTGCTTGCGCAGGGAGGTTATCTCCAGGCACCGCACATCGAGATCGTCGATATAGACAGCCCCTTCTGACTGAACCAGCATCCGGTTGACCAGATTGACCAGTGTGGATTTTCCGGAGCCGCTGCGGCCGACAAAAGCCACTTTCTGGCCGGCCTGAATGGTCAGGTTAATATCCTGAAGCACCCAGGGCCCGTCGTCTGTATAGCGGAAGTTGACGTTTTCGAACCGGATCGCGCCTTTAAGGGGCGGGCAGATATTTCCGCCGTCTTCGGCTTCCCGCGGACAGGAAAGAACATCATTGATGCGTTCCAGCGCGATCTTCAGTTCAAGATATTCGTCGTAGAAATCGGCAAGATCCTCCACGGGGTCCGTGACCTGGTTGGCGATCCCGGAAAACGCGATCAGCAGGCCGGGTGAGAGGGTGCCGTCGAGTACCATATAGGCACCAATCCCCAGAATCAGAATGTCGGAGAGCTGGTCGATGAATTCGATGGCCAGTTCCATCTTGTTGTCGAAACGCTCGCTGCGATAGCTGACACCCTGTTCATCGGCGAACATCCGGATGCCGCGCTTGCGGAAGTCATCTTCCTGGGCCAGCGCCTTGATCGTGTAGATGCCTTTGACGACTTCGATGATATGCGAGTCTTTTTTCGCCCCTATACTGAAGGATTCCTGCTCATAGCGCCGAATTTTCGGGGCACAGAAGATGGTGATCGCGGCGATGCTGAGTGAGGCGAGGATCACAATGATGGCCAGCTTTGGCTGCATGGCGATCACGATCGGGGTGAAGATGATGATGTTCACCGTATTCATGATGATCCGCATGCCGCCGCTGGAGACGGTGCCGAGAATTTTCTCGTTCTCGGCAAAGCGGGCCATGATCTCGCCGGTTTCCCATTTCTTCAGAGTCTGAAGTGGCAGGGCGAGCACATGACCGAAGAACCGGACGAACAGAGTTCCGGTAAGGCGGCGCATCAGATGCAGGGTCAGAAACTCGCGAATGGCTCCGGTGACCATTGCAACAACCGTCGCGCCCAGAATCACGGCAAGCAGGATCGCCAGCAGATTCCAGTCGCCGACTACCAGCACATCATCAATCAGAATTTTCGTGAAGAACGGCGGCATCATTGCCAGTGCGGCCAGCAGCACGGACACCAGCATGATCCGGGATACCAGCGGCATGAAAGGGCGAAGCAGCGGCAGGAACTGTTTGTAGATCTTGGGAACACTGGCACCGACCGCGCCAAAGTCCGGAACATAGGAAATCACCAGGACATTGCCGTCCCAGACTTCCAGGAAGCTGTCCAGTGTCACGCGGCTGATGCCGTGAATCGGGTCGGCAATCAGCGCTTCACCGGATTTGACTTCATAGAGGACAGCAAGCCCGCCATCGATGTTCCGGACAATGGCAGGCAGCGTGACAGCCGGAAGCTCGGCCCCGTCGATCATCATCAGCCGGCTGAGATATCCGGCAGCTTCGGCCTTGCGACTGAGCGAGTACATATCATCCGGTTCACCATGTGCCAGTTGCGCCTCTTCAAGATCTATCGTCTCAAAGGGACGCCGAAAGAAAGCGGCGACCATGGCCAGGCAGGCGACACCGGCCAGCACGGGTGAGTCCGTCCTGGCATGCCAGGCTTTGGTGCGAAATGGCCAGCGACCGGCTCTGAAACTTTCAAGATGAATCTGCTGCACATGGGCTGCGGCTGGGCTGTCGGCGTCATCCGGCGCTGCCGTTATCAGCGTCTGTTGCTGGCGAAGATGCCGGGATGCCTGATCGGCGAGCAGTTCCTGAATGGCGCTTTCCGAACCCAGTGACTGTTCGAAGTCCTGGCGGTTGAGTGACAGCACGCGGGTTGGCCCGTCGGCGGCAGCACCTGCCGACCGGGGTTCATCATAGACCAGTGCCATTTCACCGAGAAAGGTGCCGGTTTCCTTGAAGCCGAGCAGTTTGCTGCCCGCAGTTTCCTTGATGATCCGCAGCCGGCCTTCGCGGACAAAGTAGATAGCGTCACCCGGGTCACCCTCGTGAAACAGTATTTCGCCGTCTGACAGATCGGTGGTGACGATACATTCAGCCAGTTTCCTGATGACCGGCGGTTTCAGGCCGGAAAGCAGGTTCTGGGTCTTGAGGAAATTGAATTCGTCGTTTCGGGCAGATGCTTCTTCAATGCGCGTACGCATTTCCGGATGGCGGTCCATGGCCGACTTGAAGGCATCAATGGAAAGCTGCAACACGGTTGTGCTGCCGGTTGCTCGGATCGTTGCGGAGGAGGGGCCGCCATGCAGCAGACCGCGCTCACCGAACCCGTCCCCTTTCTTCAGGACAGCCAGCGTGATTGGCTTGCCGTCAGCACTGTCATCTACGACGCGGACCTTGCCGGTCTGAATCAGACAGAAGCCGCCGCCCGTCTCGCCTGTCCGGCGCAGTACTTCGCCCAAGGCAAAGCTTTCGACAACGGCTCCTTCAAGCAGTTCGTCGAGAACATCGTCTGGCAAGGTCGCAAAAAAGGGATGTGCCCCAAGCAGGGCACGCGTATCCGCAGTCATGGCCGTTCACGGGTCATAGGTGTGCAGAACAGGAGGATGGCAAGGTGTGCCCTGACCATCCCCTGATCTGTCATAACCTATTCGTCGTCGTCATCATCTGCCGGGATCTCTTCGACGATCCCAAGAAGCGGATGACCAACCTCGGCGGCAGCAGCGATGTCTTCAATCAGAGCTTCGAACAGTTCATCCCGGATCGATTCTTTGATCACATCCAGCTCTGGCCGGATGATGTTGCGGACCATGTAAATGGTATAGCCGTCACTTTCCTTGATCGGACCGATCAGATCGCCGGGGCTGGCGGCAAAAACGGCTGCTTCGATTTCACCGGTAACCGTCGCACGTGTGACTTCGCCAACAAAACCGCCCTGCCGGAATGTATCACCGTCGATGGAATGCTCGACTGCCAGCGACTGAAAGCTTTCCTCGCCTTCTTCGAGCTGTGAATACAGCTCGTCTGCCATATCTTCTTCAGCAACGGTGATCGAGTAGAGTTCAGCAACGTCATATGCGTCTTTGTTGACGGCAAAATACTCGGCAATATCCGTATCGGAAATCGTCGTCCGCAGCTTGTTGCGCACGACCCCGATTTCAAAAACCGCCTGAAGGGTTTTCAGGTCGATATTGTTCTCGGCCATCCAGGCGTTAAATGTGTCTGCTTTCTCAAGCTCAAGTTCATAGCGATATTCGTCGAAAAAAGCCTGCAATTCGTCGGCGCTGGCTGAAATCCCATTTTTACTGGCGTGCTGTACAACAGCTGCATTTTTCACGGTTTCATTAATAAGGGCCGTGTTTCCGAGAATTAGCTGCCACTGCAAAGCCGATTTCACGTCAATTGCTGCGCCATTTACGGTGATGAAGGCTGTCATTTCGTCCCCTTGGTATTTCTTGTTGCGGAAGTTTCCCCGGAAAGACCGCTGACCTGTTAAGTCAGGCAGGCTTCCACCCCTCCGTTGTCTTTATCGTCGACCGGGGAGGTCCTGTATAGAACGAAATGACAATTTTTACGCCGTATATGTATTGTTCATATTACCAAGGGCTGTGATTCCGGCGCTGTCTGGTGATGGATTCAGGCCTGCCGGTCCGTCGTTAGTTCCCGGTCATCACGACCGCCTGTCTGGCCAGTATGCCGAGTTGTTCTGCAAGCAGCGATTGGCGGATTTCCGGTTCGACCTCGCCGATCGGCGGTTTCTGAAAACCGCTGACCAGATAGATGTCATACTCGGTCCCGTTTTTCAGTGGCCCGACGATATCTCCGGGGTCCACGCTGAATACTGAAATCGCGACTGTTTCCGGCAGGTCTGCCCGTGTCACCTCGCCGAGATACCCTGCTGCCGGACGGGTCGTTTCGTCCGTTGAATGTTCCAGCGCAGCGAGATGAAAGTTCAGTGTCCCGTTTCGTAACTGGTCTGCCATTTTCTCTGCTTCCCGGCGGGTGGGAAGTGTTATGGCGTACAGGCTGGCGGTTTCCAGTTCGGTTGCAAGCTGCTGATAGGTCTCGGCGATCTGTGTGTCTTCGATGGCGAGTAACAGTTTGCTCCGCAGGGCCCGCAGGCGGCAGGCATCGGCCATCGCCCTTTCATCCATATGATTGGCCTTGAGCCAGCGCCGTGTTTCATCCGCTGAGTCGATACCCATTTCATAACGAAACTCGTTCACGGCCTGCTGGAGGTCGTCGGCGGTCAGTTCAATTCCCGAATGAATCGAATACTGAACAAGTACAGCCCGTTCTACGGTCAGATCGAGAAAAGGTTCGGGGTCTTCAACGGATGACCAGGCCAGTGCGCGGCTTAAACTTACCTCGTCACCATTTACAGAAAAGGTTGTCATATTTGTTCCCGATGATGTTGATGAGGAGATAATACTGTGCGATGCCATAAATGTTGAAACAATTCCGGTTTCTTGTATCTCTCGAATTCCGGGGCTGTTTTCCGAGATTGTCAGGTTGGTCAAAAAATATCTGATCTGACGGGTTTTGCTGGAATGGCTGGGAGGGTCATGAAGCGTTTTTCTGGACTGTTTTTTGCGACGGTTATGCTTTGTCTGCCCGCCTCGGCAAAGCTGTCAGCGGAGACGCTGACGGATATGCTTGTTCTCGCTTATGACAGTAATCCCAAGATGTTAGCCGGTCGTCAGGCGTTGCGTGTGGTGAACGAGCAGTTCCCGCAGGCGGTTGCGAACTGGCTGCCGACCCTGTCAACGGCGATGAGTGCTGACCGGTCACTGAGCGCCAGTGAGAGTACGGCACCCTCCAACTCCAGAACGGACACTTACAAGAATACGCTGAGCTATGCCCAGACAGTCTTTGATGGTGGCCGGAACTTTGCGCGACTCGACAAGGCGGTGGCCTCGATCCGGTCCCAGCAGGAGACATTGCGACTGACCGAACAGGGCGTTTTGCTGGATGTCGTGAAGGCCTATATGAATGTCATCAGGGACCGGCAGACACTCGCTCTGCGCGAAGCCAACAAAATTCTTCTGGAGCAGCAGCTTGCCAGCACCCAGGTTCAGTTCAACCTGCAACAGCGAACCATTGCCGATCTGTCACAGGCGCAGGCGCGATTGCGTGCTGCCGAAGCCACGGTGATTGGTGCGGATAATAACCTGAAGACGTCCGAGGCGAGTTATCTCGAACTGACCGGGCTGGCTCCGGGAGAACTGGAAATGCCGGGAAGGCCCGTGAATCTTCCGGTCGATTTAGAAGAAACGATCATTCTGGCGGAAACATTTCTGCCTACCGTCGAAATTGCCCAGTATGCGATTGATCTGGCCGAATATGATGCCTCAATTGAAAACCGTTCCCGGCTTCCAACTCTCGGGCTGGCGGCCAGTCTGACGCATCAGCGCAGCAAGGAAGCCGGTGCCGGCCCTGCGACAGACCAGCGCGATATCAGCGCGACAGTTACGCTGACCGTGCCCTTGTATCAGTCCGGGGCAGAGCTTTCCCGTCTGCGGGCTGCCCGGATACTTGTCGGCCAGCGCCGTACAGAACTGGAAGATGCCAAGCGCTCGGCCCGAAGTGCGGCAGTGACCGCCTGGCGCACCCATGTCAGCGCCAACGCGCAGATTGAATCGCTCCGGGAAGCTGCGAAGGCGGCGGAAACGGCCCGCGACGGCATCGCACGTGAACTGAGCGTCGGCCGTCGCTCCGTGATTGATCTTCTGGATGCCGAGGCGGAGCTTCTGACAGCGCAGGTCAACCTCGCGGCCGGCGAGCGTGATGCACTTGTTGCGGCCTTTGAGGTGCTGAATGCGACAGGTCAGCTGACGGCTCGTGATCTCAATCTCCCGGCTGATATCTATCGGCCCGTTGATGATTTCGAACGCACGAAATGGAAACTCTACACAACCAGTGAGTGACTTCCCGTCAGCCGTTTACGGACGGTCTGACAAGGCTTCAATGCTGCCGGATATGACGGAAAGAATTGATTTTCCGGAAGCTGTTCGCATGGTGACAAAGATACCGGCAAAAAGCGCAGACCCTTCAGAACAGGACGAAATTTCGGCTGGTCGACGCGCTGTCAGAGGAGATTTCCATGGATGTTATCGGTGCGATTGCCGAGACATTGCGTCTCAAAGGCGAACAGCAATATGGCAACGAAAATGTCAGCCAGCTTGCCCATGCCCTGCAATCGGCGGCACTGGCAGAATCTGAGGAGGCATCATCTTCGCTGATTGCCGCATCATTGCTGCATGATATCGGACATCTGGTCGACAAGCGGTTTGAGATCGGACAGCAGAAAGATGTTGATCGGCATCACGAAGATATTGGTGCGGCTTACCTGTCCCGGTTCTTCCCTGCCGGAGTGACGGAACCGATCCGGCTGCATGTTCCGGCAAAACGCTATCTTTGCTATGTGGAGCAGGGCTATTTCCAGAGCCTGTCCCCGGCATCGGTCCGCAGCCTGGGTTTGCAGGGCGGCGCTTTCTCGGCCAGCGAAGCGGCTGACTTCATCGGCCAGCCTCAGGCAGCGGAAGCTGTGCGTCTGCGCCGGTGGGACGATCTGGCAAAGGTCCAGGGGCTTGAGACGCCTCCGCTCGAACATTTCATGTCTTATGTCGCGCAGGTACATACGCCTGCCGATGTCTGATCCGGGCCGACTGTTTCTGGTCGTCGGACCCTCAGGGGTCGGCAAGGATTCGCTGCTGGATGCCGCGCGCAATCACTTCAGGCATGATGCAGGAACAATCTTCCCCAGACGCGTGATAACCCGCCCGGCAGAGGCGGGTGGCGAAGATCACTGTTCCGTTGATGACGCCATGTTCACGAAACAACTGAAAGACGGGGCCTTTGCCCTGCACTGGGTTGCGTATGGTCTGCGTTATGGCGTGCCGGTGACTGTTGTAAATGATCTGGACGCTGGCCGAAATGTCGTCGTCAATGTTTCGCGTACGGTGATTGAGGATGCACGGGCCCGCTTCCGGCATGTTACCGTACTGTCCGTTATGGCGGACCCGGAGATACTGGCGGCCCGTCTGGCAGGGCGGCAACGCTCAAGCGATGGCAATCTGACGGCCCGGCTGGCACGGGGCGCACTGATGATCCCGGCCGGTCCTGATGTTGTAACCATTGATAATTCAGGGGCGCTGGATGATGCGGTCTCCGCTTTTGTGAGCGCGATCGCCGGTTAACAGAAACCGGCAGTTCTGTTCAGGTTTTCCGAGAGTTCAGCGTTCAGACCATCCGTCAGTTTCTATCGCTGACCGCTAGCCATTGTTTCGACCCGTTCGGCAACGGCGATGATGCGCTGCATGTCACGCAGGACCGGTTTCTCGATCAGTTTGCCATCCACCACCACAAGGCCGGTATCTGCTGCCTCAAATTCGGCAATGATCCGGCGTGCGCGTTCAACGGTGTCGCTGTCGGGTGTGAATACATCGTTCAGGACAGGTATCTGTTTCGGATGGATTGACCCTTTGCCGCTGAAGCCCAGATCGCGAACCAGTTCGGCTTCACGGCGCATGCCATCCGGGTCTTCGAGGTCAAGATAGGGCACATCAATGACATCCAGCCCGGCGCTGGCGGCGGCATGGGCAGTTCGTGACCGGGCATAGAGCAGGGGCTCCCAGGCATTTCGGCAACGCAGTTCTGCCGCCATATCAACTCCACCAAAGAACAGGGCATCAATACGCGGACTGGCACGGGCGATGTCATGAACGGCCTCCAGCCCGGCATTGGTTTCAATGATGACATGCAGACGTGTGGCATGGCCGCGTTCAGTCAGCAGGGTGTCGAGCCAGACTATTTCATCCGGCGTTCTGACTTTCGGCAGCATCAGCGCCGGCGGCGGGGTATCGGTCGCCAGCACAGCCTGTACATCGGCCAGGCCGAAGGCCTCGCGCAGACAATTGATCCGGACGATCCGCTCGACGCCATCATCTGCCTGCGGTTTGGCAAACAGGTCCATGGTCAGGGACCGGGCCAGGTCCTTGTCTTTGGGTGCGATGCCGTCTTCCAGTTCAACACAGACAATATCGGCGCCGGATGCGAGAGCCTTGGGATACATGTCCGGTTTCAGGCCGGGGGCGAAGATGAAACTGCGCCGGGGTCTGATCTGGCGGTCGGTTGAGGCTGTCATTTCTGAATATCCGTCTGGTCGTGACTGAGAGAAAAGGGAGGAGCATTTCACCAATGCAGTCTGCATTATGGAAATTCTGTCGGGGCGGGTGCAAGCCGGATTGCCGGAAATCAAACGGCTGACTGGTCTTGCCGGACAGGATAAGCGATACCAAGTGCCAGCAGAACAGGATGACTGGTCGCCTGTTTCAGGCGATGACATGGAAGGATATCATATGATCGAGAAACGCGAATTTTATATTGATGGCAAATGGGTCGCCCCCGCAAAAGCGGCTGACCTTGAGGTCATTGATCCCTCGACCGAGGAAGCCTGTGCGGTGATTTCTCTGGGTGATCAGGCAGATACGGACAAGGCGGTTGCTGCGGCAAAAGCCGCTTTCCCGGTCTGGTCAAAGACACCGAAGGCAGAACGCATCGCGCTCGTTGAGAAAATCCTCGAAATCTATATGGCCCGCTCCGATGAGATGGCGGCGGCGATCAGTCTGGAAATGGGCGCGCCAATCGATATGGCGAAGGCACAGCAGGCCTCTGCCGGGGCCTGGCATATCAAGAATTTCCTCCGCGCAGCCAAGGGGTTCGAGTTCGAACGGATGCTCGGCAGCCATGCACCGAATGACCGTATTCTCTATGAGCCAGTCGGTGTCTGCGGTCTGATCACGCCATGGAACTGGCCGATGAATCAGGTGACACTGAAGGTCACTCCTGCCCTGCTGGCGGGCTGCACCATGGTTCTGAAGCCGTCGGAGATCGCACCCCTGTCTTCGTTGCTGTTCGCTGATATCCTGCATGAGGCGGGTGTGCCGGCGGGCGTGTTCAACATGGTCAATGGCGACGGTGCGGGCGTTGGTACCCAGCTGTCTGTTCATCCCGATGTGGACATGATCTCGTTTACCGGGTCAACACGTGCCGGTATTGCCATCTCAAAGAATGCTGCCGAAAGCCTGAAGCGGGTTCATCTGGAACTGGGTGGCAAGGGCGCGAATATCATCTTTGCTGATGCCGACGAGAAGGCGGTTAAGCGTGGCACCCTGCATTGCTTCAGCAATACAGGTCAGTCCTGTAATGCGCCGACCCGGATGCTGGTACAGCGTGATATCTATGATAGCGCCGTTACGACAGCGACGGCAGTGGCCGAAGCCTCCACTGTTGGTCCGGCCAGTGAGAGTGGCCGGCATATCGGCCCGGCAGTGAGCGCTGCCCAGTTCGAGAAAATTCAGGGGCTGATCCAGAAGGGCATCGACGAGGGCGCCCGTCTGGTTGCCGGTGGAACGGGGCGACCGGAAGGAGTGAACCGGGGATATTTCGTGCGTCCGACCGTGTTTGCGGATGTTTCCAACGATATGACGATTGCCCGGGAAGAGATTTTTGGCCCGGTACTGTCGATCATTCCGTTCGACACGGAAGATGAAGCGATTGCCATCGCCAACGACACACCCTACGGCCTGACCAACTATGTACAGAGCGAAGATGGCGAGAAGCGGGCGCGTGTCGCACGTCAGCTGCGATCCGGCATGGTGGAAATGAATGGTCAGTCCCGCGGCGCAGGAAGTCCGTTCGGAGGTATGAAAGCCTCTGGTAATGGCCGCGAAGGCGGCGTCTGGGGACTGGAAGACTTTCTTGAAGTCAAAGCTGTCAGCGGCTGGCCAGACTGATGTTTTTACTCTCTCGTTCCCCGTCCGCGAGGGCGGGGACGGGAGAGGCCTGATTTAGAATATTACATCTGAAATTCCGACTCGATATCCGGCTTCTACGGGTAGAATGGCACCCGCCGGTTGCTGGCGGGCAATAGCCGCAGACTTTCCGGGTTTCTGATATCTGTTTGTTTTCACGATAATTTTTTAACCGTGAATTCAATATTACAAATATTACATGACCGTTTTGATAAACGCCGATACTGTTTCTACAGGGGTTGTGTAAGCTAATAATAATAGTCGCCGTCTGTTCCTTATTCCGGTCGCGCAAGACAACCGCAAAGCTACCCCTGACTGACGAGGTCGGACGGCGGTTGCCAGAAAAGGAACCGCGTATGTCTCAAACATACATCGTTGGCTTCGATGGAACGCCGCAATCGCGGCGTGCAGTCGAGCATGCCGCTGCTGCGGCAAAGAAGGCGGGGGGCAAGCTCCACCTCGTTTTCGTGATCGAATGGTCGCCCTACAGCTTTCATACAGCACAGGAACTGGCGGAACGGCATGGTCGCCGCGAGCAGGAACTCGACCGGGCGAGGGAATCCCTTCAGCCGGTGGTCGATGAGCTCAAGGGGCAGGGTATTGCAACAGAGTTTGAGGTTCGGCATGGCAATGCGGCTGAACTGCTCTGTGAAATTGCCGTAGCTGCCGGTAACGCCACCATTGTGATTGGCCGCACGGGCGGTTCAGGACTGGCACAGCGTCTGCTGGGTGGTCTTGCCATGACCTTGGCGCAGGCGTCGCCGGTACCGATCACCATCGTGCCCTGACCGGCACGTAATCCTATCCACACAGACGTTCTCTTCAGGGGAGAGTTACTGATGTTTAGACGTATTTATCTGGCCATGATGGCCATTGTGGCGACAGTCTCGCCAGCCATGGCGCAGGAAAGCAGCATTGATCAGATGATCAGCGATGCGGTTGCGCCGATTGTGAATCCGATTGTCAGCACGGTTTTTTATTCTGTGCCTGTCTTCGGTACACAGTTTCCATTAATTGTCGGCTGGCTCGTACTGGCTGCTGTTGTATTTACCCTTTACTTCGGCTTCATCCAGTTCCGGGGTTTCAAGCATTCGATCGAGCTGGTCAGGGGTGACTATCTCGATCCGAAGGATGCTGGTGAAGTTACACCTTTTCAGGCTCTGGCAACGGCGCTTTCGGGAACGGTTGGTCTCGGTAATATCGCCGGGGTTGGTGTCGCCGTGTATCTTGGTGGTCCGGGTGCGACCTTCTGGATGATTCTTGCCGGTCTGCTCGGCATGGCGTCGAAATTCACCGAATGTATTCTTGGTGTTCATTATCGTAATGAATACAGCAACGGCACCGTTTCCGGTGGCCCGATGTATTACCTGTCAAAAGGCCTGTCGGAAGACGGCAAGGCGTCGCTGGGTAAGGTTCTCGCCATTTTCTTCTCGATCTGCTGTATCGGCGGCGCGCTTGGTGGCGGCAACATGTTCCAGGCAAACCAGTCCTACGCTCAGGTTTCCAGCCTGTTTCCGTTCTTTGAGGGCAAGGGATGGCTGTTCGGTCTGATCATGGCCGGTCTGGTTGGCATTGTGATCATCGGCGGGATCAAATCCATCGCCCGGGTAACGGAAAAGATCGTTCCCGGCATGGCTGTCCTGTATGTCGGTGCTGCGCTGATCATTATCATCATGAATATCGGTTCAGTTCCGCAGGCGGTTTCGGACATCATCACGGGTGCCTTTGCCCCGACGGCCGTTGCCGGCGGTATTGTCGGTGCCCTGATTCAGGGCTTCAAGCGGGCTGCCTTCTCGAACGAAGCCGGTATCGGTTCGGCCTCCATCGCGCATTCCGCGGTGCAGACAAAGCATCCGGTAACGGAAGGTTATGTGGCGTTGCTGGAGCCGTTCATTGATACGGTCGTGATCTGCACCATGACCTCGCTGGTCATCGTGATCACCGGCTCATGGGTTCCGGACAGCGGTGTCACCGGCATTGCCCTGACATCTCAGGCTTTTGAATCGAGCTTCACGGGAGCCGGTTATGTGCTGGCGATTGCCGCGGTTCTGTTCGCCTTTTCGACCATGATTTCCTGGTCCTATTACGGCCTCAAGGCCTGGACCTACATGTTCGGTGAAGGAGAGGGCAAGGAGATCGTCTTCAAGATTATCTTCTGCATCTTTGTGGTGATCGGTTCCTCCATGAGCCTGGGTCCGGTCATCGACTTCTCGGATGCGATGATCTTTGCCATGGCCATTGCCAACATCATCGGCCTCTACATGCTGATGCCGAAGGTGAAGGCTCTGCTGGCGGATTATCACCAGAAGCTGGCCAGCGGCGAGATCAAAAAGATCAAGTAACCGCAGCTGACCAACCGGTCCCGGCAACGGGGCCGGGCTGAGATGGATCAGGGGAGCGTCAGTCAGGCGCTCCCCTTTTTCCTGTCCGGGTTTTGTCAGGCGATATTACGAATGGCGGATTCCTTCAGCAGTTCATCGGTCAGGAAACTTATGAAGCGTTCTCCAGCGGCGCCGACATTTTTCCGGATGAATGCCACGACCTGATGCGGGGGAAGGAGAGGGAGCCGACTGTCATCCAGGATGATCATATCTTCAGGGACGGCACAGACCGGCAGGACAGCAATGCCGAGGCCGGCGCGCAGTCCTTCATGGACGCCGGAGATGCTGTTTGCGGTCAGGTTGATGCGCCAGGCCGTTCCCATTTCATCAAGACGTTGAATGGCTGACTGGCGGAAGACGCAACTGCCGGGAAGGCTGACCAGATCAACCGGTGTCTGGCCGTCAGCCGAAATCCGGTTTTTGCCGGCCCAGACCAGTTTTTCACTGAATAGCGGCCGACCCTTGCCGAGGGATTCGTTGGTCCCGGCAATGATCAGATCCAGCTCACCCCGTTCATAGAGTGGCCCCAGATCATCGCCCAGCCCGGTCACGACTTCGAGCCGCAGGTTGGGGTAATGGCGCCGCAGCCGGTCCAGAATCCGGCCAAGGCTTAGAGGTGCCAGATAGTCAGCAAGTCCAACCCGAAGCCGTCCGTTCACATCCGGGTCCCGTAACCGGCTGACCACTTCGTCATTCAGTTCCAGCAGACGACGGGCATAGCCCAGCAGGATTTCCCCTTCCGCTGTCAGTTCGAACCGGCGGCTGGTCCGGAGGATGAGCCTGACTCCAAGTCTTTCTTCCAGCTTTCGTAACCGCAGACTGATACCGGATTGCGTCAGGTTGAGACGGTCAGCCGCTGCGGTAAAGCCACCGGCCTCAGCGACCGCGACAAAACTGCGCAAATGGGAGATGTCGATGTCAGTTGGTACAATCATTTCAGTTTGTCATCACAATAATATCAAAAACTCTCTTCTGTTATAGATAGCCTTGGCGTATCACTCTGTCACCAGCAAATTCTCAATGGAGATAAAGATGCGCGCCATAGGTTATGCAAAAAGCCTCACCAGCGATCAGGAAAAGTCGCTCGAAGATATCACCATACCAGAACCTGTTGCTGGCCCCCGTGACCTGCTGGTTCGCGTTGCGGCGGTTTCGGTCAACCCGGTTGATGTGAAGGTCCGTATGCGGGCAGAACCGGAACAGGGCCATACAGTGCTTGGTTTCGATGCGGTTGGTGTGGTCGAGGCTGTTGGCTCTGACGTGACCCTGTTCGGGGTCGGGGATGAAGTCTTCTATGCGGGAGATATCACCCGTCCTGGCAGCTATGCCGAATTGCAGGCCGTGGATGAACGTATTGTCGGGCGCAAGCCGTCCTCGCTTTCCGTGGCTGAGGCGGCGGCATTGCCGCTTACGGGCATCACTGCCTGGGAAATCCTGTTTGATTCCTTTCGCCTGAAGGAAGGCGAAGGGGCGGGCAAGGTGTTACTGATCATCGGTGCTGCCGGCGGTGTCGGCTCCATGCTGATGCAGCTGGCGAAGGCAGTGACGGGATTGACGGTCGTTGCGACCGCGTCCCGGGCAGAGACCACGGACTGGTGCCGAAAGCTTGGGGCGGATCATATCATTGATCATTCAAAAGCTCTCAAGCCGCAGCTTGAGGGGCTGGGCCTGACGGTTGATTACGTTGCCGCCCTGACGGCATCCGATCAGCATCTTCCGGCAATTGTGGACCTCATTCGTCCCCGGGGACAGATTGCGATGATTGATGACCCGGTGGGCCTGGACTTCACGATCATGAAGAAGAAAGCACTGAGCCTGCACTGGGAACTCATGTTTACGCGCTCGATGTTTGGTACTGACGACATGATTGCACAGCATGAACTGCTGAACCGGATAGCTGATCTGGTTGATGGCGGGCGCCTGCAGACCACGATGACATCGGTGGCCGGGAAAATGGATGCTGCCAATATGAGGCAGGCCCATGCGGCGCAGGAGTCGGGTCGGACAATCGGCAAGACAGTGCTGACCGCCGTCTGAGCAGGGACCTCCCGGCTGACTGATGATCCTGTCGGCCGGGGGACAAAACAACAGCTCCGGGTTTCAGGTTGCAGCCAATAATATTGTCGCGTCTGGGGCGTACGTGATATCACGTACTGCTCCCAGCGGTCATGAGGACTGCTTGATGACCGTCAGATCGGGATGACCTTGGATCCAGATTCAAAACAGAAACCGGCAACGAACAGGAAGCCGGCTGCTGGCCGCGCTGCGCAGGCTGAACATCTGGAAGAGGACCGGCTTGCCCATCTGGTGCGCTATGTCGCCCGTGGCCTGACCCGGTCTCTGCAGATCAGACTGGCGGAACATGACGTACAGTTCGGTAGCTGGGTGTTCCTGCGCATTCTGTGGGAGGATGACGGCCTGACCCAGCGAGAGCTGGCGGAACGGGCCGGACTGATGCAGTCGACTACCCACACGGCATTGCTGAAGCTTGAGGGGCAGGGATATCTGACCCGGCGTCATCCGGAAGGTGATCGCAAGAAGCTGCTGGTTTTCCTGACAGAGCAGGGACATGCCGCCCGCGATGTTCTTCAGCCTCTCGCTGAAGAGGTCAATCATGCTTCGGTTGAAGGCCTGTCAGAGGATGCTGTTCAGCAACTGCGTCAGGCTCTGCTGACCATGGCGCGCAATCTTGATGCGGACGAACAGCGGGCGCTGGAAGACGGGCAGGGTGTGCCCGCAACCCGTGGGCGCAGCAGCCATATCTGATCTGCCGGTCTCAGAATATTCCCCCAAACCTGACAGATAAGACGGCCTGCCTGGTTCTGTCGACCCCCAATCCATAACGCGGCTTTGAGAACGTCTCCGCATTTTCAGGGCACCTCACTTCTATTGAATTTATTAAAGAGATATCTTTTTATTGAATTCTGATCGGCTCTGTGATTTCCTTCGTTCCAATGGGAGAAAAACGGGAAGGCCATCTGGCGGGGTCGATAAGAATAGCCGGATAGCAATAATCCATAATGGTTTGACGATGGTTTTATGTTCGGACGGAAAGGTCTGAATGTGGCTGAACAAACATGGATACTGAAAAGAAAGGGGCTTCTGATGACTAAGATAGTAACTCTTTTAACAATCCTTCTGGGGCTGGCACAGATTGCACCGGCACAGGCTGACTATCCGGAACGGGCAATTACCTTCATCGTGCCATTCTCTGTTGGCGGCGGTAGTGACCAGACGGCACGGGCACTGATTCCGTTCCTTGAAAAACATCTGGGCAATGGTGCGAAGATTGCGGTGGTCAACAAGCCCGGTGCGGGCGGAAGTGTTGCCTATGCGGAAATGGCGGGAACCAAGCCTGATGGATATACCATCGGCATGGTCAATCTGCCGGATGCGGTTACTGGTCCGATGCTGAATGCGAATGTGGGCTACACAACTTCAAGCTTCAATTATATCGGTGGCATCAACAAGGAACCGTCGACCATTACCGTCAAGGCTGACAGTCCGGTGAAAACCCTTGAGGAATTCATCACTCTGGCGCGTGCCAAGGCAGGCGGGCTGACTGTCGGCGTGCCGTCTCTCAGCAATGTGCATAGTGTCGGGATGACAGAATTTGCTGCAGAAGCGGGCCTCGAAGTGAACAAGATTCCGCTCAATGGCGGCGGGCCAACCATGAACGCCCTGCTCGGTGGTCATATTGATTCGGCATCGGTTTCCGTCGGCGCGGCGATGAAGAAAAAAGACAAGATCCGGGTCATTGCGCAGATGTCTGACGAACGGGCAGAGACGGCCCCGAACGTCCCGACGACCGTTGAACTGGGTTACAAGACGACCAGTTACGTCATCCGTTCCTTTGCTGCTCCGTCGGGAACGCCGGCACCGGTGATGGAAAAGCTTCGTGCTGCCTTCCGTCTGGCAATGGATGACCCGGAGTTTCAGGCAACAGCCAGGAAACAGCGGATCGCTCTGACCTTCGTCCCGGGTGACAAGCTGGTTGAGACTGCTGCTGAACTGGATACGAGGTTGTCGAAGCTGTGGAAGACAAATCCCTGGATGTCCAAAGGTAACTGAACATGCAGGTGAATAGCCGGTCCGGCATTCAGGATATCGCGACGGGATCTGTATTCCTCGCGATCTCCGGCGGGCTGCTGGTTTCCTCCTCATCCCTGCCTGCAGGTGCCGCGATGCTTCCCCGCGCGGCATTATGGGCGCTGTGCCTGTTGTCCGTTGCGCTCATGATCCGCGGGATCAGGGCGCGATGGGTGGCGGGGACAGCGGATGATGCTGGTGAGGTTCAGCCGTTCATGGAAAACCCCGGTCGTCTGTTGCTGGGTATTGTCGCAATGGCCCTCTATATCGCCGGGATTGAGATCGTCGGATTTTACATTTCTACGGCTCTCTTTATCCCGGTAACGGCGTTTGTTCTGGGTGCCCGGAACAAGATGTCAATTTTTATGGCCGGGGCAGGTTTTGTTCTGTTCTGCTATGCCGTGTTCAGCGTTCTGTTTGAGCGGGTTTTGCCGGAGGGGCTGCTGTTTACCGCTCTCCGGCCGGTTCTGACCGGGGCGGGTGTTCATGTTTGACGCACTGTTCCTGGGTCTCTCGGCAATTCTGGAATGGCAGAATATTCTCGCGATGGCGGCGGGTGTGATCGGCGGTGTTCTGGCCGGTGCAGTGCCGGGTCTCTCTGCAACGATGGCGGTGGCCCTGCTGTTACCGTTGACCTATGGCCTGTCCCCCCTGTTTGCCCTCGGTCTGATGGCCGGGATGCATAACGGGGCGGCATATGGTGGCTCGATCCCGGCAATTCTGCTGCGCATACCCGGCACGCCGGCAGCGGTAGCGACGACATTTGATGGCTATCCGCTTGCCCGGTCGGGACGGGTTGCTCATGCGCTGAAAGTGTCGGTTCTGTCTTCGGCTGTGGGTGGTGTCGTCAGTGCGATTGCGCTGATGCTGATTGCGCCACCACTGGCGGATATTGCGCTGCGGTTTGGCCCGCCCGAGATTTTCTGGGTCAGTGTCTTCGGGGTTGCGAGTACAGCAGTGCTGATGGGTAAAGACCCGGTAAAGGGAATGATGGCGGGGTGTATCGGTCTGTTTCTCGGTATGATTGGTCTCGATCATGTCACCGGAGTTGACCGTTTCACATTTGGCCTGATCGAGTTGTCCGGCGGGTTGCCCCTGCCAATCGTCTTGATGGCGCTGTTTGGTGTTCCTGCGGCCTGGATGATGGCGGAAAAGGCACCGGGAGCGGGTCTCGATGTTGGTGGTCTTGACCTGAAACGGGAAGGCGACCGGCTGCGGGACTGGCCGTGGCGGGATATTCTGCCGGCCTGGCTGCGGGGAAGCTCAATCGGTGTCTTCATCGGTATTCTGCCCGGACTTGGCGGTGCCGTGTCCAGCATCGTTGCCTATGGCTCCCAGAAACAGGCATCGAAAGATCCGGACAGTTTCGGGAAAGGCAATACATCCGGTGTCGCGGTCGCAGAATGCGCCAACAATGCAGATAATGCGGCCTCCATGATCCCGGCTCTGACCCTGGGTATCCCGGGAAGTGGTGTGGCGGCTATCGTGCTTGCCGGGCTGCTGATTCACGGATTTGAATCCGGGCCGCAATTATTCACTGACCATGCGGAAACGGTGTTCGGTTATATCTGGGCGATGATGTTCACATCCATCATGCTGATTCTGATCGGTGGCGGACTTGCGACCAGACTGTTTGCGCAGGTACTGCGCACACCACCGATGATCATGATGCCGATTGTCGTGGGGCTCGCCGTTATCGGCACCTACACCTATGAAAACAATATCTTCAACGTCTACCTGCTGTTTGGGCTGGGCTTTCTGGGGTATGCGCTGGACCGGCTCTCGTTTCCGGTGGCGCCGGTTATCCTCGGCCTGTTTCTGGGGCCAAAGATTGAATACAACCTGCGGGTCTCTCTGCTGATCTCACAGGATGATCCTTCAATCTTCTGGACGCGCCCGATTTCCATCGGGTTTGCGCTGGCTACCATTCTGGTCATCTTTTATCCGCTGTTTCGTAATGGTGCGGCTTCTCTCTGCCGGTCATGGAAAGCAGGGCGCGCAGCCCGCCAGCCGAGATAGTTCAGATGGATGGACAGGAAATGAAAGATAACAAGGTGAAAAAGAGCGTTGCCAGACCACCCCGGAAATCGGGCCGGGGGCGTACCGCTGCCTTGTCTGAGGAGCGTCGGGATCAGCTGAACCGTTATCTTCACCGGCAGCTTGCCCGTGACAGCAAGAGCGGGCCGAAACATCAGCGTCTGCAGACAGCAGTTGTCGCTGCCATATCCGAAGGCGTTCTGACCGCCGGGGATCAGCTGCCGTCGGAACCTGAGATTGCGACCGGTGTCGGGCTTAGCCTCGGGACGGTAAGACGCTGTCTGACGCAGCTTGCGAATGACGGCGTGGTGTCACGGGAACATGGCCGGGGGACATTCATTTCCGGTGTGACGCTGACGGAGAACGAAGTCTGGCATATGCGCTTTCTCGAAGATGACCTGGTGACGGTAAGACCGATTTATCAGCGTATTCTCGGGCGTGAGATTCTTCGGGAGACCGGGCCCTGGAGTGAGCATCTCGGCCAGAGCGAAGAGGGTTATGTTCGTGTCCGGCGGGCCGTCAATGTCGACAGCCTGTTCGTCTGCCACAGTGATTTTTATCTCCGGGGTGACCATTACAGCCGCGTTCTCGACCTTGATCCCCACGAGATTGAGAGCGTTGGTCTGAAACATGTACTGCGGCTTTATTTCAATGTGTCGATCACGCGGGTGCAGAAGATATCGCAGATTCTGCCAACCCCTGATGATGTGACGCCGGTGATTGGCGTTCAGCCGGGACATCCGGCGCAGCGCGTTGAGATTCGCGGGTTTGCTCATGACAATCAGCCCGTTTCCTATCAGGTCATCTGGATACCGCCAACTGCGGTGCCGCTTGACCTGTCCGGACCTGTCTCCATGCCGTCTGCGGTCAAAGCATGATGGTCTGAAGTCTGATCGCCCGGCATTTCATGTCGTTGTCTTGTTATCTGGAGGATATTTCTGATGCCTAAACAATTCCGTCTCTGGGGTACCTGCTGTGCCCATGTTGCCTCTGACTTGCAGTTTGGCCGGGAAAGTCTGGCGGATGCTTTCCGGCAATCTGAACAGGGTGGCGATGAGGGCGGCCCGGCTTTTGACTGGGATATCGCGGTTAATCTCGGCGATTTCAGCGGCGCACGCTACAATACGCCGGTGGATGAGGAAGGCGAAGAGATTGTCCGTCAGTTCTCTGCCCTGCAAAAGCATAAGCGTGAACAGATTTACACAGTCTGCGGCAACCATGACCGCAATGCCCCGGATGACGATGAAGCCTGGTGGTTTCAGAAGTGGATTGATCCGATGGGCGAGAATACGGCGTTCTCAGGTGTTGACCGGTCTGCCTATCCTTATCCGGTTGAGGGGACCTGGGAGCGATACAGCTTCCGGGCGGGAAACCTGCTGTTTCTGATGATGAGTGACATCAATGAAAGTTCGCTGCCGAAAGGCCGGGGTGAGCTTGGGGGCTGTCCGTCCGGTGTGGTGCGTCAGGAAACCTTCGACTGGTGGAAGGACATGGTTGAGAAGCATCGTGATGACTGCATCATCATTACGTCGCATCACTATGTGCTGAAAAATACCACGGTTGCATCCGGCCCCTGGGAAGGGTTCCGGAAGGATGAGGATGGCAACTGGGCGATGGAATATCACCGTTACTACAAGGAAGCCTCACCCGAGGGGGCGTCCTATCTTCACTGGGTTGGTCATAAACCGGATTCCGGACAGTTTGAAACTGTCCTTGAGAAACATCCCGGTTCTTCAGACCTGTGGCTTGGCGGACATACCCATTCAGACCCGGATGACCGGCGGGGCGGCAAATCGCATGTCGAGCGGAGATGGAATACAAATTTCGTCAATGTCTCGGCACTGACCCGGTATCATGCAGAACTGCATTCACGCCCCATTAGCCGTCTTTTCACCTTTACCGAAGGCAGCGACGAGGTGCGTGTTCAGTGCTATCTGCATACATCTGAACACGCTCCTCAGGGCTGGTATGACAAGGTTGAGCAGACGCTGAAACTGTCGAAACCCTTCATCGCGCCATAATACGGGTGTGACTATTCCGCTGCCTGACTGTGGCTGACCTTGGTTCGCCAGTCGACTTCCTTCGGTAAGACTTCCTGATAGGAGGCGATGCTGGTATGGGCCGGGACATCCGGCCCGACACCGAGTGCCTTGCCGGTTTCGGCGAACTCGCGGGCGGCATCAACCATCAGGCGGCGAAATTCGACGATCGCCATGTCCGAGGCACCAAGTGTGTCATGGCTGCGATCAACAATCGGGCCCATACCGACCCACATCGAGATATCCTGATTGGGAATCCCCATGATGCCGGTGGTGCTGTCACCCTTCATGGCTTCGCGGTCCTGCCGGAAGTTGTTCTGCAGGTTGCGGACCGGGGTCCAGTCTTCATGCAGATCGACACCCGGTTCGGCATGGCAGAATTTGCGCCAGTCATCGGTCTTGATGCAGGTTTCCGGATTTCCCCAGGCGATGAAATAGAACATCGTGTTCTCGTCATCCATCGGCACATTGATACTGGTGATGTTGTAGAGATTGTTCGGGGGAATCAGCGAGATGAAGGGGGCGACATACTGCGTGACCCGGATGTAGTTATGAGTTGCAGCCTTCTTGATCGGACGGCGGATCGCCGCGTAATGGAAGCCATAGGGCGTGCGTTCGATCTGCATGCGCGGTGAACGGTCGGTCGATGGCCGGTACCAGCTTTTGTCATCGGCCGCAGCGCCATCGACGCGGGCCGGTTTCATGTCGGAATGGTGCAGTGATGAAGAATGGGCGGAATCGATCTGTCCTTCTTCGATCTGTGCCCAGTTGCAGGGGATGCTGATCTTCAGAATACTGACCTGAACATCGTCACTGGGTGCAAAGGGCGGGCGCTGAAATTCAGGCATTTCTTCTGCCGGGCCGATATAGGCCCAGACGAATCCGCCACATTCCTGCACCGGATAGCTGTTATGTTTGACCTTGTCCTTGAGGTTGCTCTCCGGCGGCTCTGACGCCATCTCGGTGACGTTGCCCTCAACATCGAACTTCCAGCCATGATAGAGGCAGCGCAGACCGCACTCTTCGTTGCGGCCGAGATAAAGCAGCGCACCACGATGCGGGCAATGGCCGTCCATGACACCAAGCTTACCCTCGCTGTTACGGAAGGCGACCAGCTCTTCACCGAGAATACGCAGGCGTACCGGTGCGCCATCCGGCTCGGCCACTTCTTCTGACATGCAGACCGGAATCCAGTGGCGTTTCATCAACTCACCCATGGGTGCCTTGTTTTCCACCCGACACAGCAGATCGTTTTCTTCTTTCGTGAGCATGACCGGTCCTCCCGCTTGTTTTTTCTAATATCGTTAGATATCTAAGAAAAATGTAGCGCAGTCGAAACCAGCCGTCTAGTATGTTTTGCAGGCCACAGAGAGGGCCGGTGCGGATGGCTGATAAACAGCAGGACCAGGGAATAGAAAACGTCATAATGCTTGATCTGAAAGTTGCTGAAAAACGCCGGCTTGCCGAAGGCATCTGGCTGTTTGATCTGGTTCATCCTGAAGGTAATGACTTGCCGCCTTTCACTGCGGGCGGGCACATTCCGGTGCGTACACCGTCTGGTGCGATGCGCCATTATTCGCTCAGCAACAACCCGTCAGAGCGGCACCGTTATCAGATTGCAGTGAAGCATGAACCGAACAGTCGTGGCGGTTCCCGGTCAATGGTTGAAGAGACGGCGGTCGGGGACCTGTTGTCGGTTGATGAGCCGGGAAACGACTTTCCGCTTGGTGATGCTCCAGACTATCTGCTGATTGCAGGTGGTATCGGCATCACACCAATTCTGGCGATGGCCCGACAACTGACAGATCAGGGTAAAAGCTTTCATCTCGTCTATTGCAGCCGGTCGGCGGATCAGGCCGGGTTTCTGGATGTGCTGAATTCTGACGCGGTCAACGGCAAGATTACCATCCATCACGATGACGGCGATCCGGATGCTGTCTACGACTTCTGGGATTTGCTGGAGACACCGTCAAAGACGCATGTTTATTGTTGTGGCCCTAAACCTCTGATGGAAGAGATTCTGGGGATGACCGGGCACTGGCCTGAATCGGCCATTCATTTTGAAGATTTCTCGCCGGTCGAGCGTACCCGTGCCGAAGATAAGGCGTTCAGCGTTACCCTTGCGAAGTCTGGCCAGAGGGTTGAAGTGGCGGCAGACCAGACAATTCTTGAGGCGCTGCGTGAGGCTGGATTCAAGACAGTTTCTTCCTGTGAGAGTGGCACCTGTGGCACCTGCAAGACGGGTTTGCTGGAAGGTCAGGCGGACCATCGCGATATGGTGCTGATGGATGAAGAAAAGTCGGGCCAGATCATGATCTGTGTTTCCCGGTCAACTGACGGAGATCTGGTCCTTGATCTCTGATACGCCGGTGCGGCTGGGCGTGGCTGGTCTGGGGCGTGCCTTCATGCTGATGCTGCCGACGTTTCGCAATGATCCCAGAGTGCGGCTGACGGCCTGTGCTGCGCCGCGTCTGTCTTCTCGGGAGACATTCCTCCGCGATTTCGGGGGCAGGGCGCATGATACGGTTGAAGCTCTCGCCGAAGACCCGTCCGTTGATGCCATCTATATCGCGACACCGCACCAGATGCACCGTGCTCATGCTGAAGCGGCGCTGGCCGCAGGCAAGCATGTGCTGCTGGACAAGCCGCTCTGCGTTGATCTGGAAGATGGCCTTGCCATCGCAAAAGCGGCGCGGGAAGCCGGGCGTCATGTCATCGTCGGACCAAGTCACAGCTTTGACCCGCAGGTATTGCTGGCGCGTGAACTCATTGAAAGTGGCCGGTTTGGCGATGTCCGGATGATCCATGCGTTCAATTATACAGATTTCCTGTACCGGCCCCGGCGACCGGAAGAGCTTGATACGGCCGAAGGTGGCGGGGTGCTGTTCAGTCAGGGTGTTCATCAGATTGATATTGTCAGGCTGCTGGGTGGCGGACTGGTCCGTTCCGTCCGGGCCTCGACCGGGAAATGGGATGCTGGCCGTCCAACCGAATGCGCTTACTCGGCTCACCTGACTTTTGCGTCAGGGGCATTCGCGTCGCTGACCTATTCGGGCTTTGCGCATTTCGACAGCGATGAATATTGCGGCTGGGTGGGTGAACTGGGTCGCGACAAGAATCCCGACTGCTATGGTGCGGCGCGCAAGGCGCTGGCGGCGGGCCTGTCGCCAGAGCAGGAATCTGCGCTGAAGTCGACACGTACGTACGGCAGCGCCGGTGAAGATCCATTACCGCGGCATAACGAACATTTCGGGTCTGTCATTGTCAGCTGTGACGGGGCGGACCTGCGGCTGACACCGGATGGCCTGTGGATATACGGGCATACAGAGCGGGAGTTCCTGCCCCTCCCGGTGACGGATGTGCCGCGCCGGACAGTCATCGATGCCCTGTATCAGGCAGTCATGAATAACCATCCGCCGGTTCAGACGGCAGAGTGGGGTCTGGCCAGTCTTGAACTTTGCCACGCCATTCTGGAATCGGCATCGGCCGCGCGCGAAATTGAACTGAAACATCAGACGCCGGTGCTGCCGGCAGCGAACAGGGAGGACAGAAATGAGTAAGCTGACATTGTCGATTGCCATGGGTGACTATGACCGTACCCGGGCCATTCATGACGGACGGGTGCAGATCGACGGGGTTGACCCGGTGACCATGCTGCAGGTGCCGGAGGAAATGTTTTTCCGGGCTTTCCGTCATCACGCCTATGACGCTTCCGAGATTTCCTTCTCGTCCTATGTTGTCAGCCTGACCCGCCCGGATCCGCATTACATTGCCATCCCGGTCTTTCTGTCCCGGGCCTTCCGGCATACGTCGATCTATATCAACACGGAAAAAGGCATCACCAAACCGCAGGACCTGAAGGGTCGCCGTATCGGGATTGCTGAATACCAGCTGACCGCAAATGTCTGGGTCCGGGCAATTCTGGATGATGAATATGGCGTCAAACCGTCGGATGTGACCTGGGTGCGGGGCGGCATGGATACGCCCGGCCGGCCAGAGAAACTGAAACTCGATCTGCCATCGGATATCAGGATCGAACAGGCTCCGGAAGGGGCAACCCTGAATGCAATGCTGGCGGCGGGCGAGATTGATGCCTTTGTCGGGCCGCGCTGGCCACGGGCCTTCAATGAAGGTGATCCACGGGTCGGTCGCCTGTTCCCGGATACGGTCGCCGTGGCTGAAGATTACTATCGCCGGACAAAGCTGTTTCCGGTCATGCACCTGCTTGGCCTGCGCCGCAGCCTGGCTGACGAACATCCCTGGCTGCCGGGGGCATTGCTGAAAGCCTTCAACGCTTCAAAGGCGATGGCGCAGGAAGCTCTGGACGATACCTCGGCAACCAAGGTGACCATGCCCTTTGTCGAAGATAACCTGCAACGTGCAAGACAGCTCATCGGCAAGGACTTCTGGTCCTATGGAGTTGCCCCGAATCACGGGGTTCTCGACTATTTTCTTGAGCAACATCACAGGCAGGGATTGTCGCCCCGGCGTGTGACGGTGGAGGAATTGTTCCATCCATCAACCTTCGAGGCTTACAGTTTGTAAGCCTGCATGGTCCCTAACGTTAATTGACAGGGACTCGGAACTGCACTTAGAATACTTAGACATCTAAGAATAATAATTACTCGCTATCAAAACTGGCGGGACTCTGATGTTCACGAACCACTGTCTGGGAGGACAACATGAACAAGACACTCCGGAATATCATGCTTGGTGCAACGGTCGCTGGCGGAATGGCTCTGGCCGTTCAGCCCGCACAGGCCGAATATAATCTGACGCTTTGTGGTGCGAGCCCGGGCGGTCTCTGGTCGCTGCTTGGCACCGGTGTCGACAATGCGGTGAAGGAATCCTTTCCGGGTTCGACGATCACCTATCAGACATCCGGCGGTGGTTTCGCCAACATCGTGCAGCTTGATCAGAAGAAATGTGATCTGGCGATCATTCATGATGCTGAGGTGAAAGCCGCCCTGTCCGGCAAAGAGCCGTTCAAGAGCCCGGTCGACAGCATGCGTACCCTTGCTGTCATGTACACCTGGGCGCCGCTGCAGCTCATCATGTCGAAAGACTACGCTGAGAAGAACGGCGTGAAGAGCATCGAAGATATCGCCGCGAAAAAGCTGCCGATCAATATTCTGCTCAACCGCCGCGGTAATGTGGTGAGTGACATCGGCGCATCCCTGCTGACCGCAGCCGGTGCCTCGGAAGAGAACATCAAGTCCTGGGGTGGCAGCGTTACCTATGCCGCGTCGAAAGAGCAGGGCGAACTGATGCGTGACCGTCGTGCCGATGCGATCCTGAATTCCCTGTTTGTTGGCCATCGCTCGATCAGCCAGCTGGCTTCGGCGATTGATCTGGCACTGATCCCGGTCGGCAAGGAAACCGCCGAAAAAGTCATGAAGGAATGGACCATCGGTGCATTCACCATTCCGTCCGATGCCTATGCATGGGCACCGAACGCAACGGACACCGTCACGGTTTCGGCCCAGCTTTTCGTCCGGGCGGATGCGGACCCGAAAATGGTCACCGACCTGACGGCGGCACTGCTGGATAATGCTGACAAGGTGGCTGGCGTCCATAAGGCGATGAGTGCACTGGATACCAAGCTGATGGCCTCCGCAACTGCGGCGCCTTATCACCCGGCTGCTGAAGCCGTCTATAAAGCCAAGGGTCTCCGGTAGACTCTGATCATCGTTGATCATTACGGGCCGCATACAGACACTGATCTGATGCGGCCCGGTTTTTCTGAAGGAATATAGCGGTGTCCCTGATTGCACTCGCCTTTGATACCGGTCTGCGCCGCAAGCCAGACGGACTGGTTGGTCTTGCCGTCAAAATTTATGCAGGTGCTGTCGCGGCCTGGGTGATCTATGCCGCCGGGTTTTCACGGGAAGATGTGCTGTCGCTGACCATCATCTTTCTGGCCCTGATGCTGGTTCTGACCTTTTTGCTGATAACACCGACCGCAGAAGCCGACCCGCAACGCTTGCCCTGGTACGAATGGGTCCTGGCACTGATTGCACTGGCCTGTGGTGTGTATTTTGTGTCTGAGAGCGACAGTATCGCCCAGCGGATCACCTTGCTGGACCCGCTGTCGGATTATGACTTCGCGGCCTCGCTGGCGATTATCCTGCTGTCGCTGGAGGCCATGCGCCGGACGGTGGGAATTGGCCTGACCGCGATTGTCGTCAGTTTCATTATTTACAATCTGTTCGGCGACCTGCTTTCCGGTCCGCTCAGTCACGGTGAGATTACGCTGACGCATTTCCTCGATATCATGGTGTTCACCACGGATGGGCTGTTCGGGGTGCCCCTGCGTGTTGCGGCAACCTACGCTTTCATTTTCGTATTGTTTGGCACGACGCTGGCGAAGACCGGTGGCGCCGACTTCTTCTTTGATCTTGCGGCGTCCCTGACCGGACGGTCACGCGGTGGTCCGGCAAAGATCGCGGTTATTTCGTCGGGCCTGTATGGCACCATTTCCGGCAGCCCGACTTCCGATGTTGTGACCACCGGGTCTGTCACGATCCCGATGATGAAGCGCCTTGGCTACAACCCGGCTTTCGCCGGTGCGGTTGAGGTTGCAGCATCAACCGGTGGCAGTCTGGTGCCGCCTGTTATGGGAGCTGCGGCCTTCATCATGGCGGAATATACGGGTATCCCGTATGTCGACATTGCCTTTGCGGCATTGTTGCCGGCGCTGCTGTATTATCTCCCGATCTATCTGCAGGTCCACTTGCGGGCTGAAAGAATAGGCCTTGAAGGGCTGGATGCAGACAAGATTCCAAAAATCAGTGCGACCTTGCGGAAAGGCGGCCTGTTCCTGATCCCGCTGATTGTGATTACCTGGACCCTGCTGGAAGGCTATACGCCGACTTATGCCGGTATCTATGGTACCTTGTCGGTTATCATCGTCTCGATGTTCCGGCGTGAAACCCGCCTGACCCCGTCGAAAAGTTTCGACATTCTGTCCGACACCTGCGTCAAAATGGTTGCGGTAACCGGGGCCTGTGCGGCTGCCGGGCTGGTGATCGGCGGGATCACCATGACGGGGCTGGCCTCGAAATTTTCAACGGTGGTATTCCTGCTGTCAGGGCAGAATCTGCTGATCTCGCTGCTGGTGGCGGCCGGTCTGACAATCCTGCTGGGGATGGGGATGCCAACACCCAGCGCCTATATTCTGGCGGCGGTTCTGATCGCCCCGGTCATGGCTGATCTCGGGGTACCGGTGATGGCGGGCCATCTGTTTCTGCTCTACTTCGCGGTGATGTCGGCACTCACACCACCAGTTGCGGTGGCGGCTTATGCGGCGGCGGCGATAGCGGATGAAGCGCCACTGAAGATTGCGGGGATGGCGGTTCGTATTGCCATCGGTGCCTTTATCGTACCCTTCACCTTTATCTATGATCCGGCGCTGATCCTTGAAGGAAGCTGGGTTGATATCACCAGTGCCTTTATTCTGGTTTCTGCGGGGCTGGTCGTTTTTGTGATTGGTCAGGAAGGATATTTCCGGACATCGCTTGGCACTGCCGCCCGTCTGGGCTGTATCGTTGCCGGCTTTGCCCTGATGTTTGCCCGGCCGCTGCTGGGGTTTGCCTGATGACCGGGCATATCGACGAGCTCCGGGCTGATCTGGTACGGGCCAACCATATCCTCGCCAATGAGGAAGTGCTGGATGTCTTCGGGCATATCAGTGTTCGTCATCCGGACAGGCCGGACCGTTTTCTGCTGTCCCGCTCTCTCGCTCCCGGACAGGTAACCGATGCCGACCTGATGGAGTTCGATCTTGAAGGCCGGGTAACGGCAGGCGACCAGCGTCCGTATCTCGAACGCTTCATTCACAGTGCCATCTATGCCGCACGACCGGATGTGCATTCAGTTGTTCATCATCACGCCCCCTCGGTATTGCCTTTCACCCTGACCGATCAGCCCCTGAAACCGGTGTTTCATCTGGGCTCGGTTGCCGGGTTGCAGGCTCCGTTGTGGGACAGTCAGGATGATTTCGGGGACACCTCCATGCTGGTTGCCTCGCCGGAAATGGGGGCGTCGATGGCACGGGGACTGGGGAGCAATCCGACTGGCCTGTTACGCCGTCATGGTGCGATCTGTGTTGGTCCGAATATCCGTCAGGTCACCTTCATCGCGATCTGTATGCGTGATAATGCGGAACTGCTGCTGAAGGCGCTGGCAATCGGTACGCCGGATTACCTGTCTCCCGGCGAAGTCGAAAAGGCAGCGAAGGCACATGACGGCGGTCGACCCGTTCAGCGCGCCTGGGACTTCTGGTCCAGCCGGGTAAGCTGATCAGTCATTCGTGGCCGTCAGTTCCGCCTGCTTTTTCCGTGCCCGTTCAGACCAGCGGGACCGGATATAGGCAAGGACATCCCTGATTTCGTCGTCTGACAGAATACCCTCAAAGGCTGGCATGGCGCTGGTGATGGCAGTGATGCCGTTTTCATCCAGATAGGCCTGACCGCCAAATTTCGTATAGGCGAACAACACGCTGTCCGGATGATGCCATGTATGGCCGCTGTCATCATGTGGCGGGGCGGGCAGGGTATTGTCCGGCCTGCGCTCACGCCAGCCTGGCTGGCCCTGAAGGTTCGTGCCGTGGCAGGAGGCGCAGTTGGCTGCGTATAGCACTGCGCCCTGCACAGGATCGGATGCTGTGGTGGTAACGGGCAGCTTGTCTGTCCAGAAACTGTAGGCTGTGATGATGAGGCCGGTGGTAACAACGGCACCAATTGCTGTGACGATCATTGGTCTCATGATACGCGAAACCAGGTCATCATACCGGCGGCGGAATGTTCGACCATATGACAGTGCAGCAGCCAGTCGCCGGGATTGTCCGCGACGAAGGCTATCTCGGCCGTCTCGCCCCGGTTGACCAGCAGGGTGTCGCGCAGCGGGCCGGTTTTGCCGCCATCAAGAACCTGACGGAAATGGTGCCCGTGCAGATGCATCGCATGTGGCCAGGCCGTCTCGTTGGCCATTCTGATGCGGACGGTCTCTCCCCGTGCTGCACTGAGCAGCGGGTCGGCAGGCATATCGGCCATGCCGTTGAAGGACCAGGCTTTGCCCTGACCGACCAGATCACGGATGCCCATCATTTTGCCGCCCATCATGGCGCTGCCCATACGGCCCATCGCGCCACCTTCCATTTTAAGGTCTGTGAGTCTGGCTGATGCGACATCCCCGAGCGGCGGAAGCAGGTTCGGGGGAAGCGATGCAGGAGTTGCCAGCACTGTGCTGCGGGCACGACCGGTGACGGTGAAGGTTGCCATGGCGTAGCCGCTGTCTCCTTCGGCAGAGGCCAGAAAGGCTTCTCCACCATCGGCAGCAAGTATATCGACGATCAGGTCTGCCCGCTGTGCCGGTGCCAGTGTGATCGTCCCGGCGGATTCCGGCGTTTCAAGCGGCTGGCCATCCAGCGCAATGATCCATCCGGCCATCTGGCGGAGCTGAACTGACAATATCCGGGCGTTTGATGTGTTGATGAGCCGCAGGCGCAGGCGCTCATGCTGTTTTACGTCCAGCCGGTAATCACCGTTGCCATTGACCGTCAGCCAGTTGCCAAGCCGCCCGCCATGGGACCAGTCATGCATGGCACCGAAATTTTCAGCAATGCTGGCATCTTCGGTGAGGCGCCAGTCATCAATCAGCAGAACTTCATCGCGGTCGGTTTGCGGCGGGTTCGATTCTTCGACGATCAGCGCACCATAAAGACCACGGGCCAGTTGTTCCCATGTCCGGTTATGCGGGTGATACCAGTAAGTCCCGGCGTCCGGGGCAACAAAATCATAAAGGAAACTGTCGCCTGCCGGAACAACTTCCTGTGTCAGACCGGGGACGCCATCCATAGCATTGTCGATACGGATGCCATGCCAGTGAATGGTGGAGGCCTGCGGCAATTCGTTGACGAAACGTCGGACCAGTCGTTCGCCCTGCTTTACCCGTAAGGTCGGGCCGGGAACAGTGCCTTCATAGCCCCATATCTTCGTCGGTGCATATTTCTCGGGAGCAATCTGCGCAGTGCCGGGGCGAGCGTGAATTTCAGGTGCCGCGGCTCTGGCCAGATGAACGGGCAGGGCGGCACCGACACCGACAGCGGCTGAACCGGCGAGGAAATGCCTGCGTGATGTTCTCATCTTCTTGTTTCCGGTTTTCTGTTTCTATTTCGGACGTCGGAATTGTCGATGGCAGGAAGTACAGGAAGCCGCCAGTTGCCTGATTGCTGTCATCATCTCCGCCTGCTCAGCCTGTGCTGAAGCGAGCTTTGTCAGAGTCTCCGCCTTGCGCAAAAGGCCGGATGCTTCTGACTGGAAAATATCCCATTCCTCCCAGATTATTGCTTCTGCCTCGCTTCGCATCGTTTTGCTGCTTTCCGGAAACAGGCGGGTCATATTTTCACCGCTATGTTTTGCGATACTGCGAGCCAGAATGATGATTTCTTTCCGGTCATAATTCTCGCCGGAGCGGATGATCCCGGCGATTTTTTTGAGACTGGTTTCCATCTTGGACATCTGGTTCATCCGCTGTTTGACGATACCTGTCGCCCCTTCGTGCGCGGTGACCGGTAGACTGACCAGAATTGCCAGAGCAGCGAGTGAGACACAGGCGATGACAGGGTTCATTCGGCGACCGATGCTCCCGCCAGGTCATTCAGTATGGGACAATCCGGCCGGTCATCGCCGTGGCAGCGTTTCACCAGGTCCCGGAGTGTTGAGCGCATGCTTTCAAGCTCGGTTATTTTGCGGTCAATTTCTGTGAGATGCTGCTGGGCAAGATCTTTGACATCGGCGCTGGCCCGCTCGCGGTCGGCATAAAGAGCAATCAGCGCCCGGCAATCCTCAATCGTAAAGCCTAGCGATCGTGCGCGGGCTAGAAAGGCAAGCTTGTGAATGTCAGGGTCAGAAAACTGTCTGTACCCGTTAAGGTCGCGGCCCGGCGTGATCAGGCCAATATCCTCATAGTACCGGATGGTCTTTGCCGGCAGCCCGCTTTTCTCTGAAACCGTACCGATATTCATGGCCGTTACTCCTGGATATATGCAGATGATAAGGGTTCCGGTAACTGGAAGGTCAAGGTTGTTGCTGTGGATCAGCCGGTCTCATCCGGAATCAGGTTTGTTATGGCGTGAAATGCGTCTCAGAGAGACCTCTTGACCTTCCAGTGACTGGAAGGATTAAAACGGCTGTCATCAGATTAATGTTTGCTTTGGAACAGGCCATGACAACAACGACTGAAACCATCACCCGCGACCCGGTTTGCGGGATGACTGTGGACCCGGCGGCGGACAAGCCGGTGCATAATCACGATGGCCACGACTATCATTTCTGTGCACAGCGATGTCATGACCGCTTTGTCGACAAGCCGGAGGACTTCATTGAAGCAGAAGACCCGGTCTGCGGCATGAGCGTATTCCGGGCGACGGCCAGACATATGGCAAAGCATGAGGGCGGGCGATTTTATTTCTGCTCGTCACGGTGTCAGTCGCGGTTTGAAGATGCGCCGCAGGATTATCTGGGCGACCGGGCAGCAGCCGAGCCGATGCCGGAGGGTACGCAATACACCTGTCCGATGGATCCGGAGATCATCCGGGATGAACCGGGGGATTGCCCGGTTTGCGGAATGGCGCTGGAGCCGATGACACCCTCGGCTGATGCCGGGCCAAACCCTGAACTGGTCGATTTCCGCCGCCGTCTCTGGATCGGGGCACCCATGGCGCTGGCCGTATTTCTGCTGGAAATGGGGCAGCATGTGGGGTTGCCGGTTGTCGATTTGTTTGGACCTGCCCTGCATCTTTGGCTGCAAATGCTGCTGGGTACGCCGGTAGTCCTGTGGGTGGGCTGGCCGTTTCTGAAACGCGGCTGGTCTTCGGTTATCAACCGCAGCCCGAACATGTGGACCCTGATTGCCATCGGTGTTGGTTCGGCCTGGCTGTTCAGTATGGTCGCTGCACTGGTTCCCGGTATTTTTCCGGCCAGTCTGCTGGGCGCACACGGAACGCCGCCAGTCTATTTCGAGGCCGCAGCAGTGATCATCATTCTGGTGCTGATCGGGCAGGTGCTGGAACTGACGGCACGTGACCGCACCGGCGATGCCATTCGTGCTTTGCTGAACCTTGCCCCCAAAACCGCCCGGAAGGTAACGGATGACGGTGAGCAGGATGTGCCGCTGGATGAGGTGAAGGCGGGCGATCACTTGCGTGTGCGACCGGGTGAGGGTGTGCCGGTTGACGGACATCTGGCCGAAGGCTCGTCATCGGTTGACGAGAGCATGATCACCGGTGAGCCGATTCCGGTTGAGAAACGGAAAGGTGATGCGGTCATCGGTGGCACCCTGAACCGGACCGGCTCTTTCGTGATGGCGGCGGCGCGGGTGGGCTCGGAAACGACGTTATCCCGTATCGTTGATCTGGTGGCAAAGGCACAGCGCAGCCGGGCACCGATCCAGTCGATGGTCGACAAGGTTGCTGCCTGGTTTGTGCCGACGGTGGTTGGCGTCGCTGTTATTGCTTTCGCAGCATGGATGGTCATCGGGCCGGAACCGGCCCTGTCCTATGCCATCGTTGCGGCTGTCAGTGTGCTGATTATTGCCTGTCCCTGTGCCCTGGGGCTGGCGACACCGATGTCGATCATGGTGGCGACCGGGCGTGGCGCGCAGTCCGGTGTACTGATCCGTGACGCCGAAGCGCTGGAACGGTTTGCCGGGGTTGATGTTCTGGTTGTCGACAAGACCGGTACCCTGACCGAGGGTAAACCTGCTTTGACGGATGTCATCACGACGGGCGATGTGGCGGATGCCGACCTGCTGGGTGTTGCAGCCGCGCTGGAGAAGGGGTCTGAGCATCCGCTGGCAGAAGCCATTCTGGAAGGTGCGAAATCACGGGATGTGGTGGCAGAAAGTATAGAAGATTTTGATGCGGTCACCGGGAAAGGCGTTCGCGGCAGGTTAGGGGATGTCGAAGTCGCCCTCGGCAATGCGGCGCTGATGCGCGATATCAGTGTTGATATCAGCGCGGTGACAAAGACGGCAGAAGACCTGCAGAGTGATGGCAAGACCGCCATGTTCGTTGCGCGGGACGGGCAGATTCTGGGTGTCATCGCTGTTGCCGACCGGATCAAGGAGACCACCCCTGACGCCATCATGGCGTTGAAGGAGCTGGGGTTGCGGATCGTCATGGCGACCGGCGACAGCCAGCGCACGGCAAAGGCTGTGGCTAAGACGCTGGACATTGATGAAGTTCATGCAGATGTCAGTCCGGAAGATAAGCATGACCTGATCACCCGGCTGAAGAATGAGGGACACAGCGTGGCCATGGCCGGTGATGGCGTGAATGACGCACCGGCGCTGGCGGCGGCTGATGTCGGGATTGCAATGGGAACCGGCGCTGATGTTGCGATGGAAAGTGCAGGTATCACGCTGGTGAAGGGTGATCTGGACGGCATCGTCCGGGCCCGTGCGCTGTCACAGGCAGCCATGCGGAACATTCGCCAGAACCTGTTTTTTGCCTTCGCCTATAATGCGGCGGGCGTGCCGGTTGCCGCGGGGATTCTCTATCCGGTCTTCGGTCTTCTGCTGTCACCGATGATAGCGGCAGCAGCGATGAGCCTGTCCTCGGTCTCGGTTATCGGCAACGCCCTGCGGCTGCGGGTGGTGAAATTGCGGTGAGGTTATGGAAATGCATGCAATGTTGTGCCTGTTTTCCGTGAGCAGGGGAAAAACTGATTTCATCAACGCAAAAATGCATGCAATACTTTCCTGATCAGATGCATATCAAAGGAAAGTCCGATGCCAGACAGCAGCCCGAATCCGTTTGCCCGTGGACCCCATCGTCCGGGATCGCCGGATAGTCTGCCGAGTTTTGCATCACCGCCGTTGCAGTCTGCACGACCGCCGCGTTGCCCGCCTTTTGTCGAGATCACCAATTCTGATCAGTTGCTGCCCTATCTCGAACATGTGGCGCAGCGTCCTTATAACCACGGCCTGAATGCCTGCTGGGATTTGCAGGAAGGCGAGCGGGTCATGCTGCGGGTTGATAACTGGCATTCCGAACTGACCATCGAGGCCTGCAAGAAGATCCTCGAAAAGTACAAGGTGAAGTACGAGATCAAATATATCGACCGGGGGCCGGTGCCGCAGTGGGTCGGGGCTGATGAGGTTGATTACTATCTGTTCCGCACCAAGGAGCTCGCGGAATGGATGGACATGTGGGAAGAGGAAGAGAAAAAGCAGCAATATGACAAGATCCTGATGGGCTATGGCGGACCGGTGCTGGCCGAACGCTACATCAAGATTCAGCGTATGCCTTTCATCACACCGGAAATTCTGGCTTCTCCGGCTCATGCCATGCCGATTGAAGTGCTGAATGCCATTGACCGCTGGACCTGGGACCGGGTGCGAACGGCGAAGCGTGTACGAATTACCGATCCGGAAGGCACGGATATCGAATTCACCAACCATGATGAGTACTGGGACGAAAACCGGGAGTTCTATAACGCGGAGCTGACGGCAGCGACCTGGACCACCAATGAGCATTTCGGGAAACAGTATCTGCCCGGCCATATCACGGGCCGTCCCTGGATGTTCCATCCGTTCAAGGAAGATGGCTGCGGTATCATCGCCGGGACGACCAACCATATCGCCCCCTGCGACTGGACCCGGCTGACCGTTGAAAATTCCAAGATCATGAAGATCGAGGAAGGCGGCGAGTTTGGTGACAAGCTGCGCGACGTCATGGAAAAGACCAAGGACATCCAGTATCCGACCTTCCCGAGCAAGGGCATCATGCACTGGTGGGAAGCCTCCATCGGTACCAACCCGCATATCCACCGCCCCCGGAAAGATTTCCCGTCGGGCTTTGTAAACTGCCTGTATGAACGGGTCCGTTCCGGCGTTATCCATATGGGATTCGGGACCATCATCTCGTCGATGGCGGAACGTGAAGCGGCCCGTGCCGGACATCTGGTCGGCCACTGGCATCTGCATCTCTATTTCCCGACCTATACGACAGAGCGGGAAGGCGATAATGAACCGGTCATCGAAAATGGCCGGTTGCTGGCGCTGGATGACCCGAAGATCCGCAAGCTCTGCGCCAACTATGGCGATCCTGAAATGTGGCTGGATGAAAGCTGGAACCCGGCTGTGCCCGGCATCAACATGGATGGTGAATATTGGGAACATTACGCGAAAGACCCGCTGCACTGGGTCAACACCGAGCTGGAGGTCTGCCGGAACTACCACCCGATGTTTATGAAAATGACCGGCGCAGATGACAAATATTGCCACGGCGCCGGCGCGGACTGGTGGAAGGGCGGCTGTTGTGATCATAGCGGTGTCTCGGCACCGGTATTGCCGGGTAATTGCTGCGGCCACGATCACGACTGACCTGCCGACGGCTGTCCGGATACCTCCCCCGGACAGCCGGTGCTTGGCCCGGGGGCTCTCTGCTCATAGTCTCTCCGTCACGAATAGTGCAGGAGAGGCGAGCGTATGACCGACAGTTATGATGCCATCATTATTGGTGCAGGTGTTATCGGTGCCTGTACCGCCTATGAGATGGCTAAGAAGGGCTGGAAAACCCTGAATATTGATCGCAATCCGTCTGCCGGATATGGCTCGACTTCTGCTTCCTGTGCGATCATCCGGACCTATTATTCCGTCATTGATACCTGCGCACTGGCCTATGAAGGCTGGTTCTACTGGAAGGACTGGGCGAACTATATAGGCTCGCCGGACCCGCGCGGGATGGTGACCTACCACGATGTCGGCTGCATGGTGACAAAGACGGCGCAGAATGGCGAGATGGCCAGTGTTCTCGCCATGATGGACCAGATTGGCTGCCCCTATGAGCATCTGACGCCCGCTGACATGAAGGAACGCCTGCCGTTCATGGATACACGCCTGTATGGCCCGGCAAAGGCCCCGGAAGATCCGGATTTCGGTCTGCCGACGGGCAGGGAGGTGATTGGCGGGGTGTTCTTCCCGCGTGGCGGTTATGTCAGCGATCCCGGACTGGCGGCGCAGAATGCGGAACATGCGGCGCGCGGGGCTGGCGGATCGTTCCTGTTCAATGCTGATGTTGTTGAAATCCGCAGGGCAGGAGGTCGCGTGCAGGGTGTCACGCTGGGTGATGGCCGGCAGATCGATGCGAAGGTGGTGATCAATGTGGCAGGGCCGCATTCTGCCCGGATCAATCAGATGGCGGGCGTGTTCGACAGCATGAAAATGAAAACACGGGCATTGCGGCACGAAGTTGCTCATGCCCCGGCCCCCGCAGGCTTTGATTTTGAGGGAAATGGCTGCGTGACATCGGATAGCGATATCGCGACCTACGCCCGTCCCGAACTCGGCAACCATGTGCTGATCGGCTCGGAAGACCCGGAATGCGACAGCCGCGACTGGGTTGATCCGGATGACTATAATACTGATCTGTCAGATCAGGCACGGACACAGGCCCTTCGCATGGCGCAGCGATTTGAAGGGCTGGGAATTCCCAACAGTATCCGGGGGGTGGTGGGCCTGTATGATGTCACCGATGACTGGATACCGGTCTATGACCGCACGGATCTGGATGGCTTCTATGTTGCTATCGGCACCAGCGGCAACCAGTTCAAGAATGCGCCGGTTGTCGGCAAGCTGATGACGGCTCTGGTTGAGGCCTGTGAAGGCGGTCAGGATCATGACCGGGATCCGGTCGATTTCACCTACGACCATATTGGCCGTACGCATTCCCTCGGTTTCTTCTCCCGCAACCGGGAAATCAATCCGGACTCCAGTTTCTCCGTTCTCGGCTGACCTGAAAGCTCCCGGTCTTCCGTCCGGGGTCAGGCCATTCCGAATTCTCGGGCCAGCAATTCATAGGAACGGCGTTTGGCGGCGGGGTCGTGGCTCCAGGTCAGGACGACGATCTCGTCGACATCATGTTCTTCTGACAGCGCCCGGAGTTTGTCACCAACCTCATCGGCAGTACCACAGATGGCATCCTTGCGGAGTTGCTCCATGCGGAGTTTCTCGCTGCCATAATATTTAAAGTCAGCCAGCGCCTCCGGTGACTGAACCGGGGTCAGCTGGCCCCGGTCGCGCGTGGCTTTCCAGTGGGCACGGGGGATGAACACATGGTCTGCTTCGGCTTTTGTCTCCGCCGCAATTGCCCAGACGCAAAGTGCGACATGGGGTTTTGGGTGGGCTTCGCTGGGCTGATAATTCTGCCGGTAGACATCAAGGGCGCGGGCAACGCCGCCGCCATCTGTAATGAAATGGGCAAAGCAGTAGGGCATGCCGAAATGCGCGGCGCATTGCGCACCATAGTCTGACGTTCCAAGCATCCAGACAGTCGGTGAGGTGTCGCCGGACGGGAAGGCCCGGATGTTCTGGAAAGGATGGCCTTCACTCAGCGGTGAACCGGAGGTCCAGGCCATCAGGTCGCGAACGGCTGCGGGGAATTGTTCATGCGCCCGGGCGGCATTCGGGTTCAGGGCAAAGGCGGTATGTCCGTCAGAACCGGGAGCCCGGCCGACACCGAGGTCGATCCGATCCGGCGCGAGGGCATCAAGCACCCGGAACTGTTCCGCAACCTTGTAGGCAGAGTAATGAGGCAACATCACGCCCGCGCTGCCGATGCGGATTTTTGATGTCCGTGCGGCGATGGCGGCCATCAGTATTTCCGGGGCTGACCCGGCAATGGTGTCATGGTTGTGATGCTCCGCGACCCAGAATCGTTTGTAGCCAAGTGCTTCGGCTGCTTCGGCCATAGCCAGGGTATCGCGGATGGAGTCGCCCTGTGGACGGCCGGCAATGGCGACGGATTGATCGAGGACGGAAAGCTGGAGCATGTTGAAACCATTCGATATGAGTGCGTCTTGCGCTGTTGCCTGACTATAGGAGCCGTATCCGGATGGTAACAGCGGTCTGGCCATTTAACCTGTAATCCGGCATGTCATGACGATGTTCGCGAATCACCTTCTGCACACCTATATGACCACCCGGCTGGCCGGGTCCGACGGTGTCGTGCTGGACCTCGGGGCCTCGACGGCTGATTTTTCCGCCCATATCGTGGGGTTGTATGATCTCGATTGTCTGGCCTTTGAGGCGCATCCCGGAAAGCTGGAGCGGATGGCATCTCATCCCCGGATCAGTCTGTTCAACCGGCTGGTCAGTGGCACTGATTATGAACAGCGCAATGTTGCGGAGCAGGATAACGGCTATGTCTGGGTCAGTGAACTTGAGACCGAGCTGGGTGGTGAGACGGCCCGTTCCGTGAATGTCGCATCAATCAACCTCGCCGGTATTCTGGCGCTGGTCGGAGACCGGCCGGTCGCTTTGGCGAAAGTTGATATCGAAGGCTCGGAATTTGCGTTCTTTGAAGCCGCCACCGACGCCCAGATCCTTCGGGTTGAACAATTCACCATCGAGTTTCATGACTTCCTTGATCCGGCGTTATCGCCTGCTGTCGATGCGGTTCGCCAACGGCTGGAAGGGCTTGGATATCAGTGGATGAAGTTCACCCGCCATACCAACGGGGATGTGCTTGCCGTGCGTGCCGACTGTCTGCCTGCCGGCTGGAGGCTCCGCTATCTGTTTGAAAAATACCGCTCCGGGATATCCCGGATATTGCAGCGGATGGCCGGCAAGGCTGCCTGACGGCTTGTCGCAGGGGGGGCTGCCGGTTCATCATGCCTGAAATGACGAATCAGAAGGCAGGCAGATGAAGCTGATATCAGGAATTGTCGGACTGGCGTTGCTGGGTGTGTCCGGCATCGCAATGGCCGATGAAGAGAAGGCCGAAGTTAAACATTGCATGCGCATGGCCTATGCAATGAAAAGCCACAACTTTGCGAAGTTTGGCGTTCAGGTGAAAAGATATCGCAATATTGCCGGGACGATCCGGGTGAATCTGGCATATGCCGGTATTGATGCAGACGGGGCCGGAACGACCGGGTCTTTCGAATGCCGGTTCCGCTCAACCGAAGTCCGGGCCGGAACCCTGGATGCCGCCACAGTGTTTATTGACCGGGGCAGGCTGACCAAGGAGGCACTGGCCAAATATAACGCTCTGGCAAGGGGCGAATAAGGCCGGCTCTTAACCGGATACTAACCATCCCGAAGGATAGTGCAGGACAGGCACCTGCGATTCGGAACATGGACGGATATACAAACGCTGAAGAACGCGCTCTGGAGGTTGTCCGCCAGCTCGACCGCTTTATTCGTGAAGGACGGACACCCGGCAAGGGGATGAATTACAATCAGTGGCAGGAACTTGCCCTGATGGAAATCACCAACGCTGTCCGCGATGCGGAGAAAACAGTACGGGTTCGTGAACATCATAATCTGCGGCTGGTTTTTACCGTTGTTTCCTGCCTGACCACGATCGGTTTCTGGGGTGGCGGATTGATGGTGAACGCTGCCTGGGGGCCTTTTGCCTTTGCTATCTGGACGGTTATTGGCCTGATTTTGCTGATTACCGTGGCCGACCGGCTCGGGCGTCGGCAGATATCGAAATATAAACACAGGCAACGGCTGGGCCGGCTGGAGCGGATTTCAACGCTTGAAGACGAACTGAAGGAACTGGAGGCACAGATCAAGGATCGGAGAAGCCTTGCAGAACAGCTTGGGGCCGATCTGCGGGGGCATTGATCAATGCGTCCGGTTGCTCTTGTAAGACAGTTCGTTGACGCCTAAACCTGCTGTCGAAGGTCAGGGACTATGGCGCACAAGACACGCAGAGATTACAAATACGAAGATATCAGGGTGCTGCTGGTGGAGCCGTCGCGCAACGTGCGGCTGGCGCTCAGGGCATCGCTGAGTGATCTGGGTTTTCGTGATATTCGCGATCTGG
Organism: Alphaproteobacteria bacterium HT1-32; assembly: GCA_009649675.1. Taxonomy (NCBI): domain Bacteria; kingdom Pseudomonadati; phylum Pseudomonadota; class Alphaproteobacteria; species Alphaproteobacteria bacterium HT1-32. The sequence continues at coordinate 76,949 of WJPL01000005.1, forward strand.
GCGAAGCGTCCAGTCTGCGTGAACGGTTCAGCGAACTGAAACCGGACCTGCTGGTTATCGATACGGCAGACATCGGACCGGAAATCTGTGAGCTGGTTCAGGAAATCCGAAATCAGGAAATCGGCGATGATCCGTTTGTGCCGATCATCACCACGACCTGGGAACCGACAGCGGAACTGGTGCGCGACATCATCAACAGTGGCGCTGACGATCTGCTGGTGAAGCCGGTTTCCGTGCAGAAGCTGATTGACCGGATTCAGGTTCTGATTCGCAACCGGAAGCCTTTTGTCGTCACCAGCAATTATATCGGCCCGGACCGGCGTAAAAGTTCCGAACGTGATTCCAGCATACCCCTGATTGAAGTACCGAATATTCTGGCGCTGAAAGCACGCGGCGTTGACGACTGGGTTGAAATTCAGGCGATCGTCGATGCCGCGGTCGGGGACGTTAATAACCAGCGGATGGAGCGTAATGCCTATAGCATAGCCTTTACGGTCCAGTTGATTCTGTCTGCCTACGAAAAGGCGCAGATTGATGAGGAGATCGAGGAGAATCTTGATCTTCTGGTCCGTGCGGTGACGGATCTCAGTCGCCGGATGGTGAACACACGTTTTGAAAATGTCTCTGATCTTTGCGGTCCAATGCTGGTGGTGGTCAGTTCGTTGCAAAACAGCTGGCGCAAACCGTCCCGCAAGGATCTGGAATTGCTGACGCCGTTGTCTCAGGCAATTCAGGGGGCGTTCAATCCGGACGCAAACGAGGTTGATCTTGCACTGGATATTTCCAGAGCCGTCACCGACTTCAACGCACGCCGCAACAGTTAACTCTTCATCAAGGACTGCGGGGCATCCTGTTCCGGGGCAGGGAAACTGCAGGGAAGGACCGAATCTGATGACTGTATTCAAGGCGCTGCTGATTGCGTTGCCGCTGGCACTGTTTGCGGCTTTCGCCGTGTCGAACGGCTATTCCGGCGGGTTCTGAGGCTTTTTCTGGTCTTTTATAATGGCACGAAGCTGCTCTTCGGCTTTGCGCAGATCATGGTTGTTCAGCTTTCGCCGGACGGTTTCCAGTGCGGCACGGGCATCGAAGTTCATGCTGACCGCTTCCAGAATTTTGGGGTCTTCCCGGGCGGCAAGGCCGTACCAGATGTATGAACTGATCAGGTCCTGCTTAACACCCCAGCCCTGTTCCAGCAGCGCGCCATAAACATATTGTGCCGGCGCATACCCGCCGCGTGCAGCGGATATATAACTTTCGATAGCCTTGAGATAATCCTGTGGCACGCCCCGCCCGTGGAAATACATCTGGCCAACGGCGAAATAGGCTTTGGGTAATCCGGCATGCCTGACGGCAAGATTGTAATAACGTAACGCCTGAAGATAGTCCTGGCGCATTCCGTCGCCATTTTCCGACATGCTGCCCAGAGCGTAAAAAGCTTCCGGATAGGCCTGTTCGGCGGCAGCACTGTACCATTTGATGGCACTGGCAAAGTCCCGCCGCAGGATACGTCCCTTGCCCCGTTCATACAGACGCCCCAGTTCGAACTGGGCCCGTTTGTCCCCGGCCTCGGCAGCCTGTTCCCACAGCTCACGGGCCGCCGATACCTGATCAGCCTTGTAGGCCCTGAGGCCGTCTTCATAGCTGGCCGTTGCCGGCACGGTTGCCAGCAGGCTGATTGCAAGGGATATGGCAGTCAGGAGCTGAATTCTCATACCCCTAATATAAGACGCTTAACCCGGAAAGAAATGCGCCTTACCCATATTGGCTGACCGGATGAGGGACCGGCCAGTCAGGGCGGGTTGCAACATCCTTGCTGCCGCAACTGCTGCATCGCATCTGTGTTCCAGTCTCCGGGGCCGGGAAATGTGGCCCGAGTTGTCCGGCCAGCAGGGCCGAATCGGTAATGGCGTAATGTCCGCATCGGTTACACCAGCAAACGAGATTAACCCGAGCTTCGGCCAGTTCCCCCAATGTTGCCGGTGAATAGGCCTGTCGATCCTGTCTGCGCATCTGTCTGTCCTTAATCTTGCCCATGTCTGCCTGATCATTCTGATTGGAACAAAACAAGAACATATATGCGCAAGAAAGCTGATTTGGCGCAAGCCTTCTGACTCACTGTAATGGTTTCAATCGGGGAGGTTCGGGGATGCCCGGTACAGGGCTGTCAGCGTTTGAGTTTGATGAGCTTGGCTTCGAAAACTTTCAGGACTTCACCCAGATCTGCGCCCTGTTTGAGGATTCGCGGGCCGCAGAAGACCTTGTATTTTCCGTTCCGGGCATTTGCCCCGCCAACCTTGCTGATCGCAAACAGAGGGGTTTCATGCGTGCTGCGGAAAACCGAGAAGGTTGCGGCGCCGGGGCCCATATCAATGGCGTAGTCACGCCATTCGCCGCGGGCTACCCGCTGGCTGTACATTTGCAGAAGCCGCATCAGCTCTGCCCGGTCGAATCTTACAACGGGCTGTCGTCGGCGATGATCGCGCAGATTGACGAGATTGCTCATGAACTCCTGAACCGGTTGCCGGTGACAGTCTGAACCTGTTTTCAGGATGGTTCCAGAGAGTTACGTGGCTGTCCAGCCTCTTGGCCGGGTTACTGACCGGGCGGCACCACGGCGGTTGCACCATCCGCATAGGGGTTTGGTTCACGATAGCAGGTGATGTCGCCCAGCGAGCGATAGCAGTAGACCGGCTCTGCCGCAGGCGGGATGCTGTTCGGATCAATGCAGTACTGGTTGCGGGTTTTTACCTTGATCGTCGAACAATCGCGCCCGGTAAGGCTGGAGGCGACGTGATCGGTCAGCGTTTTGTCGGTATTGACGATTGACGCGACTTCCGCTGTTCCGGCAAGTCCGGCGATCGACAGTCCGGCACAGCCGCTCAGCAGAAAGGAGCCCAGTAACAGGGCAGCCAGATAGGTGACGCGCCATAGTTTCATTGTTGTCTCTCGCCATGCCCCGATACTATCGACAGACTATTGCCGACTGTTCTAGCATGCCCGGCAGATGGTAAAGAAGGGGTTAACGCCTTTATCTGAAGCCAGAGCTAATTGATTGAGGGAACGATATCATGGCAGCGAGCGGACCGGAAATCTGCGATTTTGGCTGGAAAGCACCGGAGTTTTCCCTGCCCGGCGTTGATGGCGGTATGCACGGTCCGGCAACAGCAAGAGGAGACAGGGGGCTGCTGGTGATGTTCATCTGCAATCATTGTCCCTATGTCCGCAGTATCATTGATCGCATAGTTCGTGACACGGCTGATCTGGCGGAACTGGGTATCGGTTCCATTGCCGTCATGTCGAATGATACGGAGAGTTATCCTGCGGATTCATTTGACCGGATGAAAATTTTTTCCCGCGAAAATGAATTCGGATTTCCCTATGTCATTGATGAAACGCAGGCTGTTGCCCGTTCCTATGATGCGGTTTGCACGCCGGAGTTCTATGGTTTTAACGCAGATATGGAACTGCAATATCGCGGCAGACTTGATGAATCCGGGCGTGTGGCGGTGCCCGGTGCAAGGCGTGACCTGTTCGAGGCGATGCGTCTGATTGCCGAAACCGGGGGTGGTCCGGACCGCCAGATTGCCAGCATTGGCTGCTCGATCAAATGGCGGGCTGCGTGATTCGTTATTCCATCGTTTGCCAAGGTAGGTCTGCTCCCCTATTTTACCGCGCCCTAACCCAAGGTCCGGAGTGCCCGAATGGCGGACGATGCTGAACAGAATGCGCTAATCAAAGAAGTCGACGAAGATCTCCGTCAGGAGCGGCTTGAGCAATTCTGGAAGAGCTATGGCAAATATGTCATTGGCGCCTGTGTCGCTGTGGTTGTTGCCGTAGGTGGCAATCAGGCGTGGAAAAGCTGGCAGACCGAGCAGACCAACCGGGACAGCGCGACATTCCAGTCGGCGCTTGAAAGCCTCTCGGCTGGCAAGGCTGCTGAAGCAACGACAATCCTGCAGGACTTTTCGGGCGAAGCCTCGGCCGGATATCATGACCTCGGTCGCCTCACTGCGGCTGCGGCTCAGGCGCGCAGTGGCGACGTGAAGTCGGCAATCGCGTCATATGACAGCCTTGCAGCCGATGACTCCGCTGATCCGTCTGTTCGCAAGCTGGCGCGTCTTTATGCGGCAATGACCGCAGTTGGCAGTGAGCCGCATGCTGATGTCACTGCCCGCCTTGAACCGCTGGCCGGTGATCCGAACTGGCGCTTCCTGGCCTGGGAAGTTGAAGCATTGTCAGCCCAGTCCTCTGGTGACAATGCGGCGGCTGTGACGGCTTACAAGCGGATTGCTGATGCCGGTGAGGCACCTGCGAATATCCGGCGTCGTGCAACACAGATGATTTCGGTGCTGGGCGGATGAAACGGCTGACAGCATATAGCGTTGCTGCGATTGGCCTGACGCTGATGCTGTCTGGCTGCGAAAGCTGGTTTGGTGAATCGGAGGCTGATCCGCTTCCGGGTGACCGGATTTCAGTGCTGCTGCATGAACGGAACATCAATTCGGACCCGGACCTTGCAGGTCTGGAGGTCACATTGCCGAGACCCTGGCGGAATCCGGAATGGCCGCAGGCGGGTGGCGGTTCTAACCATGCGATGCATCACGTAGAAGTTGCTGCGGCGCCGAAGGAAGCCTGGAGCCGCGATATTGGTGAAGGTGCCAGTGACGAAGCACGGCTGCTGGTGACTCCGATCGTTGCAGACGGCGTGATTTACGTCATGGATGCAGAATCCGTTGTCACCGCCTACAGAACCGATGACGGCAAGGAACTCTGGGAAGTCGAGATCGCGGAATTATTTCCGGGTGAAGAAGATGACGGACTGTTCGGCGGCGGTCTGGCTGTTGAAGAAGGTCGTCTTTATGTCACCACAGGTTTTGCTCAGGTGCTCGCCTTCGATGCGAAAACCGGAGCTGAGATCTGGCGCAGCCCGACACCGACACCGATGCGGGCCGCACCGACAGTTCGGGGGGGGCGTGTGTTTGTCATGACCGTCGAGAACGAGTTGTTTGCGCTGAGTGCAGCAGACGGCTCGGTGCTCTGGTCCTATATCGGGAACCCTCAGGCCACCAGCCTTCTGGGTGCTGCGGCTCCGGCTGTTGATGGCGGTCTGGTCGTCGCGGCATTTTCCTCAGGCGACCTGTTTGCCTTTCGGGTCGATACCGGCAGCATCGTCTGGAATGATTCATTGCGGGCGGTCCGGCGGACCGAATCCATTGCCAACCTGGCCGATATTCGCGGACTGCCGGTGATTGACCGGGGCCGTGTTTATGCGGCCGGTCACGGCGGTGTGGTTGCGGCAATCGACCTGCGCAGTGGTCGGCGGTTCTGGCAGGCGGAATTCGTCAGTGCCCAGACGCCCTGGGTTGCCGGAGAATTTATCTATCTGCTCACTGTTGAAAATGAGCTGCTTTGTATCACGGCACGTGATGGCCGGGTAAAGTGGGTCAGTCAGTTGCCTTTGTGGGAAGACCCGGAGGACCGCAAGGATCGGATTTTCTGGACGGGGCCGGTACTGGCTGGTGACAGGTTGCTTGTCAGTGGTAGTGATGGCGAAGCCCTTGCAGTTTCACCCTATACGGGTCAGATGCTGGGGCGGCAATCGATGCCCGATTCAGTTTCCCTTCCGCCGATTGTGGCGGACGGCTCAATTTATTTCCTGACGGACGATGCGGAGCTGGTGTCGTACCGTTAGCGGGAGACCGGCTGTAACATGCCATTTACTGTTGCCATAGTTGGCCGACCTAATGTCGGCAAATCCACGTTGTTCAATCGATTGGCCGGCAAGCGGCTGGCGATCGTCGATGATCAGCCGGGGGTTACCCGTGACCGGCGCGAGGGCGAAGGACGGATCGCTGATCTGAAATTCGATCTGTTCGATACAGCCGGTCTTGAAGAAGCGGAAGAGCAGGCGCTCGAATACCGGATGAAACAGCAAACCGAACGCGCCGTGCGCGAGGCGGATGTGACGCTGTTCGTGGTCGATGGCCGCGCCGGACTGACGCCTATGGACCGGCATTTTGCCGACTGGCTGCGGCGTACATCGGCAACCATTCTGCTGGTTGTGAACAAGGCAGAGAGCAATGCCGCCATTCCCGGCATCAGCGAAGCCTGGCAGCTTGGTCTTGGCGATCCCATTCCGATGTCCGCCGAGCATGGTATCGGCATGGATGATCTGTATGAGGCGCTCAAACCCTTGAGCGAGGCAGCAAAAGCTGCTGAACGCACTGATCTGGACCAGCTGGCAGCGGATGAAGATGACGAAGACCCGGATGCCGAGGTCGGACCGCTGCGTCTGGCCATTGTCGGGCGGCCGAATGTCGGGAAGTCCACCCTCGTCAACGCATTGCTGGGCGAAGAGCGGATGCTGACCGGTCCGGAAGCAGGCGTGACACGGGATGCGATCTCCTCGGAATGGATCTGGAACGGCAGGCCGCTGCGGCTGGTTGATACGGCGGGGCTGCGTCGCAAGGCCCGGATCAATGACCGGGTCGAGGAGATGTCGGTTGAATCCAGTTTCCGCGCCATCCGGCTGGCACAGATCGTGCTGCTGGTGCTGGATGCGGACATGATGCTGGAGAAGCAGGATCTGACCATCGCCCGGCACGTTATTGACGAAGGCCGTGCGCTGATCATCGTGGTCAATAAATGGGACGCGGTGACTGACCGGTCGGCGCAGATGAATCTGCTGAAGGACCGGTTGCAGACGTCCCTGCCGCAGGTTCGCGGGGTGCCGATTATTACTGTCTCTGCACTGACTGGCCGGGGGCTGCCCAATCTGCCGGACCTGCTGTTTGAGACCTTTGACCTCTGGAATGCCCGTGTTTCCACGGGGCAGCTGAACCGCTGGCTGGATGCGATGCTGGAAGCCCATCCGCCGCCAATGGTTGGTGGCCGGGTTCTCAAGATCAAATATATCACCCAGGCAAAAAGCCGTCCGCCGACCTTTATCCTGTTTGTGAACCGCCCGGACGATATGCCGGAGAGTTATCTGCGTTATCTGACGAATGGATTGCGGGACAGGTTCGGGCTGGTCGGTATTCCCCTGCGACTGGTTATGCGACGCCAGAAGAACCCTTACATAGACGAGGCAGAAAATGGCTGATCTGGATGCCCGGCTGAACGTTTTTCGGCCAGACCTTGCTGATGAGCGCCTGAAGGGCGTCGTTGAGGCAAAACGTTTTACCAAAGGCAAGCTGCGGCAGGCATCTCAGGTGCTGGCTGTCCATCCGGAACCGGATATCGACAGCGGCATGCTGACCCAGTACCTGTTCGGTGAAACCGTTGAGGTGTTCGAGGAGAATGATGGCTGGGCCTGGTGCCAGAGCGGCGATGACGGTTATGTCGGTTATGTTGACGCTGCGGGTCTTGCGCCATCGATCATTGATTGCACGCATGAAGTCCGCGTTCCTCGAACCTATGTTTATGTCGAAGCCGACCTGAAGAGCCCGACCTTTGGTTTTCTGGGTATCTGTTCACGGGCACGGGTTGTCAGTGTCGAGGGCAGGTTCAGTCAGATTGAAATGCGTGGATCAGAAGATGGTGGCTGGATTTTCACCGACCATCTGGCGGCGCTGGATGATCCGGCGCTGGATTTCGTCGCGGTGGCTGAACAATTCATCAATACGCCTTATCTCTGGGGCGCGCGGGACGGCACGGGGCTGGATTGCTCCGGTCTGATTCAGATGAGTTTACGCCGGGCCGGACATAAGGCACCGCGGGATTCTGATATGCTCGCCACCTCTGTTGGTGATGTTGTCACCGGCTGGCAGGGCAAGCTGCAACGTGGCGACATGGTCTTCTGGACCGGCCATTGCGGCATCATGGTTGATGCGGACCGTCTGTTGCATGCACATGCAACGGCAATGCTGACAACGGTTGAGCCGGTGCAGACGGTCATCGACCGGATACAGAAAATCGAATCACGTGATGTCCTGACTGTGCGTCGCCTGTAACGGTCTTCCGGTTCCGGCAGACGGGTTTTCCTGACATATCGACCTGGTCCCGGTCGCTGTTTGTCGGCAAAGGCATGATGTGCCTATGCTGGTTGAAACAGCGATAATCATCGCAATATCTTTGCTTTCGGGAGGCATGTCATGACAGCGAAACAGATACCGGCATCAAAGGCTGGCCTTCCATCCTTCAGACTGGCAAAGGCCCCGGCGTCCCGGCAGTCCGTCACCGCCTTTGACCTGAGTTCCCACGAACGGGCACGTGCGGCGCTGGACTTCGGGCTCGGCGCCAATGACCCGGGTTTCAATATCTTCGTTGTCGGTGATGACCGTGCGGGTCGTATGACGGCGACAAGGGCGCATCTGGAAGCCTGGGCGGCGGCGCGTCGTCAGCCCCCGAATGACTGGGTTTATCTGAACAACTTCCGCCGTCCGCATAAGCCGAAGCCTTATCGTCTGCCCGGTGGGTCGGGGCGCCGGTTTCGTGACCTCATGCAGACCCTGGTCAAGGATCTGCGGGAACTGATACCGGCGGCTATCAAGGACCCGGGCAGTACCGAGGCTATCCGCGCCGAAGGCATGCGTCTCAATGCCGACCTGCAACGTGAAATTGACGATCTGCGGGAACAGGCACGGACGCAGGGAATTGATCTCAAGATGACTCCGCAGGGGCCGGTGGCAACCCCGCTTGGCGAAGACGGCAATCCCCGCAAGCCAGAGGACCTGACGGCGGAAGATCGCAATGCCTTTGCCGCGGCCATGGCCCCCATCGAGGCTGCGCTGACAGCCATCAATCAGCGGGTTATGGCACAGCAGGAGCAGCTTCGTGCCTCTGCCATCGGCGCACAGCGCCAGATTGTGGCAACCACCGTTGCACCGCGTATTGATTATCTGAGCACAGAGTTTACCGGCCTTGAAGGGCTGGGTCGCTGGCTGACGGAATTGCGGGAAGACATTCTCGACAATATCGCCCTGTTCATGGATGGGCCTGCGGAGACGGCGGGCGGGCATGCCGGTCCGCCAGCACCCGGCCAGCCGAACAGTGCGGAGCAGCGTTATGCGGTCAATCTGCTGTCGGATAATGCTGACCAGAAGACCATGCCGGTCGTGGTCGAAGCACGTCCGACCTATGAAAATCTTTTCGGATCGATGGAATACCGGGTTGATAACGGGGTTCTGGCAACGGACTTCACGATGATCCGGGCCGGTGCCCTGCATCGGGCTAATGGGGGAATTCTGATCTTGCGGGCGGATGCCGTCGCCTCTACGCCCGGTGTCTGGGAATATCTGAAAGGTGCCGTTCGTGACGGGGAAGTCCGGATTGAGGAACAGTACCGGACCGGCTCCATGCCGCTGACAGGTGCGCCGAAACCGAAGCCGATTCCGCTGAATGTGAAGGTCGTGCTCGTCGGCGCTCCCCGCTGGTATTACAGCTTTCTCAGCATGGACCCGGAGTTCTCCGGCTACTTCAAGGTCAAGGCAGATATCGATTCGGACATGCCGGCAACGGCTGCCAATGCACGGGTGTTTGCGGAACTGATTCAGCAGGAAGCGGCAAAGCACGGGCGTAGCTGTAGCACGGATGCGGTTGGCCTGCTGCTGGGGCAAAGCAGCAGATGGGCCAGTGACCGGCGACGGCTCGCAGCCAGTTTTGAACTGGTGGAGGATATCGTTGCCGAGGCATCCCACAGGGTGGCGGACCGGAAAAAATCTGTCGTTGAATTATCTCATGTTCGCGAGGCCATCGACGCCCGTCGCTATCGCAATGCCCGCATTGAAGACCGGTCACAGGAGATGATTGCCGATAATGCGGTGATGATCGCTACCAGCGGTGAAGCGGTGGGACAGATCAATGGTCTGACCGTGCGCCAGCTTGGAGATCATTCTTTCGGTTCGCCAGCACGGGTGACGGCCCGGACCTATGTCGGTGAACAGGGAATCATCAATATCGACCGGCTGACCGGACATGGTGGTCCGATTCAGCAGAAAGGCATGTTCATTCTGGGGGGATATCTGCACGGTCTGTTTTCACGAAAGCGTCCGATCTCCTTTTCTGCCACGGTCACTTTTGAACAGAACTACGGCGGTGTTGAAGGTGATTCCGCCTCGCTGGCAGAACTTTGCGCGATTTTCTCGTCACTGGGCGACCTGCCGGTTCGTCAGGATCTGGCGATTACCGGCTCTGTGAATCAGTTGGGAGAGGCACAGGTTATTGGTGGCCTGCACCACAAGATTGAGGGGTTCTTCCGGACCTGCGAAGAACGTGGCCTGACCGGCAGCCAGGGCGTTATTTTCCCCCGTGCGAATGAAGCCAACCTGGTACTGCGTCAGGATGTGGTTGATGCCGTTGATGCCGGAAAGTTCCATCTCTGGAGCGTGCGGACAGTTGGCGAAGCGATTGAACTTTTCACAGGCCTGAAATGCGGCAAGGCCGGCAAGAATGGCCGCTTCCCGGAAGACACCGTCTTCGGGAAAGTCCAGCAGGCTCTCGACAGTTTCGATACAGCCCTCGACCGGGAGTGCTGAATTTCAAATACCAGCGCAGATCAACCCAGCCTCAGAGAATAATATTTTTAGTTTTCCGATCCTGTACTGGTTTGAGGGAAATAACCCCCATTTGACGGGAAATTAGTGAGTTTTATTTTCAGTATCCCGCGAATGCTTGGATGATTCGTGCTGCTTCCCAGAGATTTTTCGGTTCATAACATAGAGCTGCTTTATATCTGAAGCCGGGGATTACTTCCAGATTGCTATGGCGCCCCGAATTTTCACCAGGTTTGTAGCTTGGGGAAGGTACTGGCGTGATGCCGATAAGGGGCCGCGATTTTGAACTAACAGATATTTCAGGAACCCATAATAAAGTTATGGTTTTATCTTCAACTACATGACCTATGCCGAAGGAGCTGTCGTTTAGAGTATATCTCTGGGTTTTTTTTGTGTGTGAGGATTTTATTAGGCCTGTTGCAGGTAGGGGGCGAAGTGATGGATGGCTGTCCAGCAGATCATTAATTCCGTCTTTCAATGCTTGAACAGAGGTCATTCAGATACCTTTTGAGGTTATAGTTCAGTTTTCCCGCGGCAGGGTGATGGTGAATTCGGTGTGGTTTCCGGGTTTGCTGTCGACGGTTATGCGTCCTCCATGACGTCGTACGATGTCATGGCAGATTGACAGGCCAAGGCCGGTGCCGCTGCCTGTGGGCTTGGTTGTGAAGAACGGGGTGAACAGTTTTTCCCGGATGCCCTCGGGAATGCCTGCGCCATTGTCGCGTACTTTCAGAATGACTGTGTTCCCGGATATTTCGGAGGACAGTGTGACCTGAGGTGAATAATCCTTCGGGCCTGCTGCCTGTCGCTCCCGGACCGCATCGAAGGCGTTGCCGACAAGATTGAGAATCACCCGGTTCAGTTCCTGCGGGACGACCTTTATTTCCGGCAGGTCATCGGACAGCGCATAATCCAGTGTGACATTGAACCCCCGGTCCTGTGCCCGTCTGCCGTGATAGGCCAGTGTGGCGCTTTCCCGGATCAGGGCGTTCAGATTGGTCAGTTCCGGGGCACCGCTGGATTCGCGGGCATGAGCCAGCATGCTTTTGACGATGCTGTCGGCCCTTTTACCGTGGCTGTCGATTCGTTCTGCATTGTTGCGGATATCCTCGATCAGTCCTTCGACATCATCACGTTCCTGCTCCGGGATGGTTTTGATGTAAGGGGCCAGGATTTCCTCAAGCTCTGTCGCCAGCTCGATTGAGCTTTGCGCAAAGTTGGTCACGAAATTCAGCGGGTTTTTGATCTCATGGGCGATCCCGGCAGTGAGGGCACCAAGCGATGCCAGCTTCTCCTGCGAGACGATCTGGTCCTGGGCTTCCCGCAGTTTTTTCAGGGCCAGTTCCAGTTCACTGTTCTTTTGCTGCAATTCCCGGGTGCGTTCATCAACAGCGTTGTCGAGGTTTTCCAGTGTTTCCGTCAGATGGCGCACCAGTGTCCGGTTCTCTTCAAATATTCTTGAGATCGTGGTGAACCAGGGCTTCCAGTTTTCCGGAACATCACCGGGGGCAGCCTCAGCAATATTACGGTTCTCTGCCTCAATATGAGAGATCAGTGCGCGGGCAGGCCGGATGAACTCCCGCTTGGCCAGCTTGTCGGAAATAAACAGCATCACGCCGAGAATCAGAATGACAATGAGAAGAACCCGGATGGCATCATCCTGAAAGGGTGGCTGGAGATAGGGAGAGGAGACGCTGCCAATGACTGCCGCATGAAATGGTGTACCTTCCACACGGGTGCCAAATACCCAGAGATCGCCCGCGTTTATAACCGATCCGGAGGGTGAGGTGGCTGCTGCCAGTACGGCAGGAGAAAGAATTTCTTCCATATCGGGGACAGCGTCGGGGCCGGTTACGCTATTTCTGTCGACAAGTGCGACCGGCGTGCCCTTGTGCAGGATCATGATGGTCAGATCACCAGCCTGTCCGGACAGGGGGGCCAGCAAATTCCCGATCTGCGCCGTTGCCAGAGCGGCGGCAACCAGACGACCGTTCTGCCGAACCGGCGAAGCCGCCGTAATCGTGAGGGGTTCCCGGTCGACGGTCCAGTCCCGTAATGTTCCCGCAGCCCAGGCCTGCTGCATGACTTTCCAGTCCGGCAACGGGCTGTTCATGGCCGATGTCTTCGCCCGTATCCGGACCTGCCAGCCTTCCTGTGTTGCAAACCGGAGGGAGTTCATCAGCGCGTTCTGAGCCACAAGCCCGGTGCTGATCCGGTCGAGGACAATGGAGAGGGACAATACGCTGTTCGGCGGGTCCATCACGGACCGGGCTTCAGGTGCAATGATTTCCACCGGTTCCCCCGCCTTTCCCTGAACAGGGACATTCAGGCGCCAGACAGACGGCTGACCGTCAGGTTCGGGTTGTGGCCGGGCGATGGCTGTTGCATCGAAGACACCGGCACCGGCCAGTCCGGCGATAGACAGGCGATCAACGCTCGCCGCGACACTGAGAATTCGCTCGCTCGCGTGATCCAGCAGTGACTGGCTTTCTGCCCGGAAGGCAATGCTGAGGTCTTTCGTGGGTGGCTCGCTCCCCAGAACCGCCCACAGGGTTGTCATGGCGCAGAGTGCAAGAACGGTAAACCGGAGGATGCGGCTATGTCGGGTCAGAAAGTTCATCCCTGATTATACGACGATCCGGGGGACGGGGGAATGCATCCCTGCCCTGATTGCCGCATCGTGGGCGGGATAAGGTTCTTGCGGTCAATTGGTAAGGATGAAATATTTGATATGTGGCAGTCTGTGGAATTCGGATTGTTGCAAGTCGGGGGAAGAATTCCAGGCCGGCAGAGTTTCAGGGGCAAGGGAGTTTGTTATGTCGCGCTTTGGATGGGTTTTGTTTTTTGCGACGATAGGGTTCGTTACCGGTACAGCCGGATCAGCGAATGCGCAGGGCTTTGATCTGTATTTTCAGGGGCCAAAAGTCTGCCAGGAATGTCACGAAGAAGAATACAAGGTCTGGGAACGGTCGGTTCACGGAACCGGGTTCCGGACGATTCACCGACGCAAGGATGTCTCCGCCAAGGATATTCTCGCTGCGGAAGGTGGCGAAAAAAACATCAGAAAAAACGATACCTGCCTGTTGTGTCACTTCACCCCCTCTCAGGCGAGTTTCGATGCCCCGACGAATATCAATGCTGGCCCGTCCTGCGAGACCTGCCATGGCGCCTCCTCGATCTGGATGCCGATCCATTCGGATTACGGTGGCAAGGACGTCAAGAAAGAGCAGGAAACCAAGGAACATAAGCAGGAGCGTATTCTCGCTTCCTCTGATGCCGGTATGATCTGGCCAAGCCAGCTGTTCGATATTGCCGAGAACTGCATGTTCTGTCATGGCATGACGAATGAGGAATATGATGCCCGTACACTCAAGAACATGATTGAGGCCGGACATCCGGTACGCGGAAACTTCGAGCTGGTGCTCTATTCACAAGGCTCGGTGCGACATCGTTTCTATGATCCGGCAGATCCAAAGAACAATCTGGAGATGACACCGGCACAGCTGGCCCGGATGTTCGTGACCGGTCATGCGGTTGGTTTCGTCAAGGCGCATAGCGCGAAGGACCGTATTCCGACCAAGAAATATGTCGAGGCGCAGCAGGAACGGATTGCGGCTGCCACCAGGATGCTGGAAGCGATCAAGGGCAAGGTGCCGCTGGCCGCCGAGCTGCTGGCCAATCCACGGGCCGGTATTGCCAGAAAGCTGGTCGCCAGCATCAAAGACATGGATCTGCATGCGGAAGTCAAAGATCTGCTGCCTGATCCGAAGGACTATAAGTAACCCTCCGGTCTGACACCGGAGAGACGGAGCAGGTGCGAAGAAGATCGGCCTGCGGCAGGGGGATTGTTTCATGACGTATGGGGACAGGAGGCGACATGGCTGATGTTGTGTCGGTCGCCCGACCCCAGCGATGGGACACCCCCTTTGGTCCGGATATGACGGACGGGGATGTCGATGACCTGCTCCGGCGTCCGGAAATTGCCTCCATCGATCTTGACCGTTTCCCGATACACACACCGCTGACGGGAATCCTGCGCAACGATACCCGGCTTGTGCGTTTTGCACCCGGCGACATCGTGGTGAGGGAAGGGGATTACGGAAATTCGGCCTTTCTGATTCTCGATGGCGGGATGCGGGTGGTGATTGCCCCCAGCCTGCCGCGTAACCTGCTGGGACGGCAGGTGGTCGAGCGGAAAGGCTTTTTTGATTCGGTTGCGCAGTTGTGGCGTAACAGCTGGGTGCCTGAAATCCGGGATCGTCCGGGAGAGTCTTCCCGTATGGTGCGGGATGCCGATCTGCGTGGCGGCGCCCGGGCTTTTCTGCAGGATATTCCGGCGATTATTGACCAGCACCGCACTGCATCGATCAATGCTGGAACCCTGTTTGGTGAACTTGCGGCGCTGGGCCGGATACAGCGCACGGCAACTGTGTTCGCTGAAACAGAAACGCTGGCGCTGGAAATCCGGTGGCAGGGGCTGCGTGAACTGCGGAAATATGACGAGGGCTGGCGCCGGCAGATCGATGCCACCTATCGTTCCAATGCACTGAAAAATCATTTTGAGGAAAATGCCCTGTTCAGGGGGCTGCGTTCGCAGGCGCTGGAAAAAATCGTCGAGACAACCCTGTTCGAAACCTACGGCAGTTTTGACTGGCATGCCTCCTACCGGCAAATGCGCCAGACCGGCGGGGATGTGCTGGATGACGAACCGATCATTGCGCGGGAAGGCAATTACCCGGACGGCTTGCTGCTCATACGGGCCGGCTTTGCACGGGTTTCGGTGAAGCTTGGTAATGGCCGGCGTACCCTGACCTATCTCGGTGCCGGTGATCACTACGGTCTCTCTGCCCTGTATGATGGCTGGAAGACGGGAGAGGCCGGAGCACTCGACACAACATTGTCTGCACTGGGATATGTTGATGTGCTGCGGGTGCCGGCGGGGATGCTTGAAGAACATCTGTTTCCGATTCTGACTCCGGCAGAAGTTCCCCGGGTTGGTGAGCTTGTGGCCCGGTCGCTCGATGAAGATGCGCTGATGGAATGGGCGGTTGAAGAACGCTACGTCAATGCCACACAGGCGATGCTGATCGATCTCCAGAAATGCACGCGCTGCGATGACTGTGTCCGCGCCTGTGCATCAACACATGAAGGCAATCCGCGTTTCATCCGGCATGGCCGGACATTCGATAATTATATGGTCGCCAATGCCTGCATGCATTGTATCGACCCGGTCTGCCTGATTGGCTGCCCGACGGGGGCTATTCACCGTTCGGTCGAAAGCGGGAATGTCATCATCAATGACGAGACCTGTATCGGATGTGCGACCTGCGCCAATTCCTGCCCTTATGATAATATCCGCCTGGTGGAGATACGTGAGGAAACCGGGGCGGTGATGACGGATCCGGAAACAGAACGTCCGATCATGAAGGCGACCAAATGTGACCTGTGTGAAGGACAGCTTGGTGGCCCGGCCTGCGTGCGGGCCTGTCCGCACGATGCCCTGCACCGGATCGACTTCCGTGAACTGGAAGAGGCGGCGAAGCAATGGTGAGCGGCCGGATGCGGGTCTATCTGCTGTGCTGGCTTCTGGCTGCTGTGACGCTCGGGATTGTCGTTCTGCAATATATACGGATCGATAATGCACTCGGGGACACCTCACTGCTGACCGGCTATGTGCTGTATGCGTCGCTGGTCTTTCTGGCGCTGTTCAATCTGCGTAAACGCCTGTCGATGGTGCCGCTTGGCCGTGCTTCCACATGGTTTGCGCTTCACATCGTGATCGGCCTGCTCTCGGTCGTGCTGTTCTGGCTGCATACCGGGACTTTCTGGGCTCTGGGGTTATATGAGCAGGTTCTGATGCTGCTGTTCTATGGTGCCTGTCTGACCGGAATAATCGGATATGCCATTCAGCGAATCATCCCGGCCCGGCTGATACAGACCGAATATGAGGTCCTGTTTGAGCGGATACCAGGTGAGATCGCGGAGATCCGGGCCGAGGTCGAATCGCTTATTCTGCGCTGTACGGATGTCAGCGGGGCAGACACCCTGGCCCGGCATTACACGGAAACGGCTGACTGGTATTTTCGTCAGCCGCGTTTCTTGCTCAGCCATGTGTTTGGTACGCAGGCCGGAGAGCACTGGCTGCATCAGAATATCGGGATTGTCCGGCGATATCTTCGCGATTCGGAACTGCCTTATCTCGACCGCCTGTATGAACTTGGCCAGCGCAAGAACCGGATCGACCAGCATTATGCCCTGCAGGGGCTGATGAAGATCTGGTTGCTGGCGCATCTGCCCCTGTCAACGGGCCTGATTACGCTGGCGACATGGCATCTGATCATTGTTCACGTGTATGCGCTATGATCGACTTTTCCAAATTCCGCTATTTTGCCAGCGCTTACGAACGGCCCACCTTCAAGTATCGCTGTGGCCGCATGGCGCGCTGGGGCAAAGCCTGTGCGCGGGGGCCAAATATCAATGGCAGTTGCGGGGGCATTACCGAATGTACCCCTCTGTTCCGCGATGGCAGACATTATTGCAGACGCCCGAAGCGTGCAGGTGGTGACTGTTTCGATGGCCCACTGCCGGATGGCGCCTGTTCGCAGAGCCATCCTCCCTGTGCGCCGAAGCGGACTCTCAGGGTCTGGCGGGGACGGGCAGCGCTGGTCGCGATCTTTATCGTGATCTCGCTGATTGCGATTTCAATGACCTCCCGTCCGGACGGGGTTGCCGGTCTGGCTTTTGTCGATCCGGGGCCGCTTTCCGGACATCACGCAAATCTGTCGATTGATGGCTCGGTTGCCTGTAGCGCCTGCCATGCGTCGGCAGAAGCCAGCGCAGATACCTGGCTGGCATCGGTCGTTACACATGCCGATATGGACGGACAATGTATCGACTGTCACGGCTTTGACGGTCCGTCGAATGTGCCCCATAACCGGACATTGTTCGGGGTGACCAGACCTGAACTGGGTGAGACCAATTGCCGCTCCTGTCATAAGGAACATAAGGGCGCGGAGGCTGATATCAGCAAGCTGACGGATGCCCAGTGCAATACCTGCCACCTGATTCGCTTCGACAGCTTCAGCAAGGATCATCTGGATTTTGTGAAGCCGTTTCCCTACCGGAAACGCAACAACATCATTTTCGATCATGCCTCTCATATCGGGAAGCATTTCTCGGACCCGAAGACAGCGGCCAATGCCCCGGCCAATTGTAATGGCTGTCATCTGACCGAGCAGGCAGCACGCTATGTCCCTGTCGTCGGATATCAGGAAGCCTGTGCCTCCTGTCATGAGGATCAGGTAGTTGGCCGGGAGATGGCCGTCCTCCGGTTTCCGGAATTCGATCAGAACTATCTTGAAGAATCGGATATTCTGGAGGCCTGTGGCCTGACCGGCGAACAGGCCGTTGATCTGGTCGAGCGGCTGAAAGCTTTCGAGCAGGGTGATCGTCCGGACCCTCGGGAAGCCGAGGAATATTTTGCTTATTCGCTGGAGCAGGCGACGACCATCGGTTCGTTCCTGACCGGTATCGATATTGATGATGTCACCGGGCAGAGCGAGCCGCTGCAGCAATTGTTCCTGGCAATGGCGAGAGCAGGGCAGGACCCGCTGGTTGACCTGGCGACAGGGCAGACGACAACAGCCGAGGCAAAACAGCTGTTTGCCGGACTGAGTCCGGAACTGGCAAGGCAGACAGCCTGTCAGTGGGCGCGGAATGTGGAATATGTCAGGCCGGATGCGGAGCGACCGCGCGGCTGGGGGGCAGATGAATTCAGTCTGCTGTACCGGGCGATTGGCCATGCCGACCCGGTCATGAAGGCATGGATGGATTTTGCGGCAACCGCACCGGGAAAAATCACGGGAGAAGAAGACAGGGAACGGGCACTGGCCATGCAGGCCTTGTTCGCAGACCGCAAAACCGGGCCGGGGGCCTGTGCCAAATGCCATGCACTGGAAGATGTCTCGATCAGTGACGGAGGCGAGCAACTGGCATTCAAATGGACCTATTACCGTGATGAGCAGAGATCACAGAAATTCTTTGATCATCGGCCCCATCTCGGGTTGTCCGGCCCTGAAACGGCCTGTGAAAGCTGTCACCGGCTGGATGCGGAAGCCGATTATGCGGGCAGCTTTGAAGGCTTTGATCCGACGCTCTTTATCAGTAATTTCGGTTCTATCGAACGATCAGGCTGTGTCGATTGCCATAATGAAACCGGCGTCCGGGAGGACTGCACACTCTGCCATCGCTATCATGAAGGTCCGAAATTCAACAAACCGGTGACCCGTTATATGGTCCAGCCGAAAGGGGAGGGTGGTGATGGATCCTGATTTTCTGGTCTCGGCAATTGCGACCCTGTTTCTTTCCCTGATTTCAGCCTGGGTATTGTGGCTGGGCATTGATGCCGTGCGAAGCCGTTCGATTGTCCGGCGTTCCGTGGAAGCCGAGCACAAATTTCTGCAGGCCCGTGTTGCCCAGATCATGGCCCAGAAAGACTTCGAGAAGGAAAAGAAAGAGCTCTCCTGGAACGGTTATCGTAAATTCGAGGTAACGGAACGGCGCAACGAGGGCGGGGATATCACGTCTTTCATCCTCCGGCCCCATGACAAGAAAAGCCTGCCCCCCTTTCTCCCCGGTCAGTACCTCACCTTCAGCCTGGCTGCCGGAGACTGGTCGAAGCCGCTGATTCGCTGCTATTCCCTGTCGGATTCTCACAAGCCGGACTGTTATCGTGTCAGTATCAAGCGCATCGATCGCAATCCGGATATTCCGAAATCACACCCCGGACGGGTTTCCAATCATTTCCATCAGATGATCCAGCCCGGCGCCATTGTCGATGTGAAAGCGCCGAGCGGACAGTTCTATCTCGATATAACGAAGTCACCGCCGATTGTACTGATCGCGGGCGGCGTTGGCCTGACGCCCCTGCTGTCGATGCTGAATGCGGTTGTCGAAACCGGCTCGAAGCGTGAGGTCTGGCTGTTCTACGGTGTTCGTGATGGCTCCCACCACATCATGCGTGAACATCTGGCACACCTGGCGCTGGAAAACGAGAACATCAATCTTCGGGTCTGCTACTCATCACCACGGCCCGGTGATGTCGAAGGCCGGGATTATCACCATCAGGGGCGGGTGACGGTTGACCTGCTGAAAGCAGAACTGCCCTCAAGCAACTACCGCTATTTCATCTGTGGCCCGGCCAATATGATGAAGCAGATGACCGCTGACCTGAAAGCCTGGGGGGTGCCGGAAAACCACATCAATTACGAAGCGTTTGGCGCGGCGACGGTCAAGAATGTCGCAGCCACTGCCATTGAGAAACCGGCCACGGCCCTGAAGGTGGAATTCACCCGGTCCGGCAAAATTCTCGACTGGGATTATGAGTCGGAGAGCCTGCTCGATTTCGCAGAAAGCCATGGCATCCCTATTGATTCAGGCTGTCGGGCAGGAAATTGCGGAACCTGCCTGACGGCCGTCAAATCCGGTGATGTGGATTATGTCACGGAGCCGGGAGAACCGCCGGAAACCGGTTCCTGTCTGACCTGCATTTCTGTTCCGAAAGCTGACCTGAAACTGGACGCCTGATCTGTTCCGGAGTCATACTGTCCCGGTTCCAGATAAGGAGGCATTGATGGCGGACGATGATGTTCCCTACCGGGGTTTTGCATCTCCCCCCTGCTTCATGCACGAAATTGATCCCGAATATATGGGGATCCCGCCAGAGACGGATGAACGGCAGGCAACAGATGTAAAACGCTGGCGCAAGGCTGAGCGATTGCGGCTGCTGGATGAACGCCGGAAGCTGGCTCCGAAAGTCCGGCAAACCCTGACCCGGCAGCTAGAGCAAAACCTGACGGCGTTTCTGGCGACTCTGGGAACCATCTGTATCAGTGGTTACTGGCCGATTCGCAGTGAGCCGGATCTGCGGGATGTCCTGAAGGATGTCATCGCCAGAGGGGGCAGTGCGGCATTGCCGGTTGTGGCACAGCGCAATCAGCCGCTGATATTCCGGGCATGGTCACCGGGTGACCGGCTGGAGCGGGGTATCTGGGATATTCCGACACCGCCGGCTGAGGCAGAGACGGTCCGGCCAGATGTGCTGCTGGCCCCCTTCCTCGGGTTTGATGGCGATTGTTATCGTCTGGGCCATGGCGGCGGCTATTTCGACCGCACGCTGGCGGCACTTGATTATAAACCTGTGGTGATCGGTGTTGGTTTTGCCATGGCGAAAATTCCGACGATTTATCCGCAACCTCACGATATTCCGATGTCTGTCATCATTACGGAGTCGGATATCCTGCGGCAGCCGCAGGGCTGAAATGCCATAGCGGCTGCCGGGGGCAGGGGTTAAAGCCAGGATGGCGGCGTGTCAGCCGGATGCCGGATCAGGCTGACCGGGCCGAGATCGGTTCGCAGTTCTGTATCAACTGTCCTGTCGGCAACGGCGATTGCGGCGATCCAGACAGGATCTGGCGCTGTGAGACCGGTCAGCTTCTCAGCTGTCGGGACATCGACAAAAGTCAGCGCGCCCCGGTCCAGTTTCAGGTTCCATCCGACAGCTGTCTCTGTGGCGTCACGACCGGTGAAGCGGGCGAATCGCCCCGCGGCTTCTCTGGGGTCGGGTCCGGCCACCAGAACACCACTGAGAGCCCGCGCACGATTTCCTTCGGCCAGATACCGGTCCGGCCAGACCGCATCCGGCGTATAGTGGGTGCAGAACTGGATACGCCCTTCCGGCATGCCGGGCGGTTGCAGGCGCAGTACGGTAAAGGCGGCCTCGCCGTCCGCCGTCTGGCGACGGAGTTCGACCGGCGACTGTAAACTGAAACCCTGACTGTCCAGGGCGCCAGCAGTCACATTGGCATCCGGTGTGGTGAAACAGATCAGATGCAGCCCTTCATAACGGTCAATCGCACTGTTCATCTGTGCGGCCAGCGGTGTGTCACTGACCGGTGTCAGAACCTCGATATAGCCGCGTCCGAACATGGCGCAGCGATTCGCCGTCCCTGCCGGCTTGCCGTTGTTCTGCTGTTCGGTGAAGGGGGTCAGCGTGATGTCGAGCCCGCCCATGGCCTCTGCAACCTTGTCGATATCCCGCACAAAGCAGCCGACATGGTCGAGAAACACCTGCCCGGAGGCGGGGAGTTGCGGGGCATCAAAGATATTGGTCATTACGTATCCTGAACAGATCGGTTGGAGGGTGTCGAAGGCAAAGCACAAACCGTTGCCCTGACCTTGTCTAATCCTCTCACCTCAACCGGTTTCGGGCAAACCTGTCGGAGCCGGAGACAGGCGGGTCTTGTCGTTTGTCTGGTGACATCTGCGGCTCGTTGACAAGACTTGAAGATGTTTGACTTGGGAAATCAGGGGAAAAATCAATTGTCTTTTAGGCTTATTTGAATTCAATCCCTTGGACTCTCCAAGCAGACGATCGGGAGTCCTTGATAATTACATAAGTTACTTTCCCTTTTTCTTGATCCGACACAACATCTGGTATACCAAATATGGTTAACCGAGTCGGTGTGATGGGGAGACGCCTTTTAATGTCTGTAATCAAGCGCATGAAACATCTGTCGATTGTCGGCTTGCTGGCTGCCAGTCTTGGCGGCTGTGGTCTGGCGCAGGAATCTGACAGTTTCTGGCAGAACGGGTTCTGGAACGAGAAGCCTTCTGCGAATGCGGTGGCGACTTCTACGGACCTTGGCCTGGCTGAACTTGCCAAGGGGAATTATTCGCTGGCGGAGGCACATCTTGCGGATGCGCTGCGCAAGGATCCGAATGATCAGTATGCAAACCTTGCCGCAGGCCTGTTGTACCAGAATACCGGACGTCCGAAGGAGGCCGCAGCCTTCTATCAGCATCTGTCGCGGCTGAGCCCGGCACAGGGTGCGATGTTTGCGGTTCCCGGGCGGGCCAATCTGCAGCCGATCGGTGATATCGCATCAACCAATCTGGCGCTTCTGACCGGTCCGGACATGAACACCTTTGGTATGCCGGGGACCACGAATGAAGGCTTTCCACAGGCTGCGGCACCGGTGGCAGCACCGATGCAGCCGGCGCCGGCAACATCTCTCAATCCGATGTCCTCAGTCGTAAATGCACCGGCCTCCCAGATGCAGTCAGGGCTTCAGACGGCTCTGGGTGAAGGGGGCGCGCAGATGTCAGATGCGGCTTTCCAGAATATCGTGACCCGATTCGAAGCGGTAAACCGCCTGCTGAATGTCGGCCTGATTACCGAAGATGAATTCCGTGATCGCCGCAGCTCCAATATCGGTGCACTGCTGCCGTTAACCAAGCCGGCTCCTGCGACCGGGCTGGATCGTCCTGTCCCGCCACCGAGCCAGATTGCCGGACGGCTTCAGGCCTTGTCGAAATCATTGCAGATGCGGGCCATTTCACCGCAGGAACATGCGGCTGAGCGCTCGATCATCCTGGATGCGCTGATGCCGGCGAATCCGAATGTCCGCTCTAATCCTGCTCCGCCGCCGACAGGACTTCTGGAAGCAGCGGATGCAGTGCGTCGACTCGGAAAACTACAGGCGGGCGGTCTGATTACGTCTGATGAATATTCCGCGGAACGTGCAGCGATTGAACGCGAGTTACAGGCAAATGGCGGTGCACCGGGTACGGTTGCAGAACCAATGATGGAGCCGAAAACGACGGGAGCCACGGCTTCCGGCCCGCGCCGGGTGACAGCACCGGGTGGTACGCCGCCAAAACCGGCCCTGCAGGCTTCTTCTGGTCCGCAGCCGGGGATTCACCTCGCCTCCTACCGCTCGCGTGGCGCGGCAATGGAGGGCTGGAAAACCCTGCAGCGTAAATATGGCTCAATCCTTGGTAATTTCGATGCCGAACTGAGCGAGGTGAATCTTGGGGCGACGAAGGGCACCTTCTACCGGCTTATTGCCGGACCGGTGAGTTCAACCGGCGACGCCCGGAGAATATGCTCGGGACTGAAGTCTTCCCGGCAGTTTTGTGAGCCGGCAATTTTCCCGCAGGGGTGACAATCTCCGGATGACCTGAGCGGCTGCTTGCCCGCAGAGAGACAGAAACGGCAATAAAAAGCCCCGGTCGCAAGGCGCCGGGGCTTTTCGTTTGTCCGAAGCGTGAAACTCAGTTCACGGTGATCAGTGGCTTGGGATCTTTGGCAACGGGGGCCGAATTGAACAGCCGCTGTGCAGAGGCGCTGCCATTCGGATTGCGGGGGGCGACAACCATCCGCACTTCAGAGCCACCGAGCTTCATCGATTCAATCTGGATCGTGGCGACACGTTCTTCACGTGTATAGGCCATAACCGACTGATTGGTTCTGACGGCCGTGATTTCTTCCCAGCCGAATTTGGGCATTTCACCCTTGAAGAAATCGAACATATCGGAGTGCTGATGGCCGGTATCCAGCACGAGCTGGCCTGACCAGGCATCATGACCGCCGAATACGACGGTTTCCGAGACGTTCATCTCGGCATCTTTCGGCACCGGGATATCTGTGAACTGGGCAAAGGACGGATACCCGCTCGGACCAGGGCCGGGTTTGGCCTGACTGGTCGGCTTCAGCTTGGTGAACTCGGCGCAGCCACCAAGCGCCGCAGTTGACAGTGCGGCTGCAGCCAGAATGGCTACCCCAACTTTACGCATGCCGGACTACTCCTTACGACATTAATTCCGAAACCAGTCCTACAGGATGAACGGTTAATGGATGCTGAATGTCCGGGAACTGGATGAGAAGATGTTCCTTTAGTCGTCAGAATATGGCGGGCTCACCATATCTGGTGGCGCTTGAGGCGCATTCCCTTACAGGAGCGGGCTGTAGTTGCGGGGGAGCAGGGCTCTCCATATAGTATCTGGCAAGGCGCAGGGCGCGCTTTCTGCGGCCTTTTGAAATTAAATGACTGAAATGTCATTTTTCTTTCGAAAGGCATTTGACAGGTAGGCGGTGCGCCCATATAAACCGCCTCCCGACGCGACGAGCATCGGGCCACCGGAAAAGAACGGCGGTTTTGGAAGCTGGTTTCGGCTGGTGGAAGAAGGCTCTT
>WJPL01000006.1 GCA_009649675.1 Alphaproteobacteria bacterium HT1-32
CACGGTTTCTGTGGATGTGGTGGACGATGTACCGACCGCGAACATGGATTGTGACTTTGTTGCAGGCGGTGTCGGCTCCTCGACCACGGGTAACGTGATCACGGGTGTTGATACGGACAACAGTGGTGGTTCACTGCAGGCTGACAATGTCGGTGCGGATGATCCGGGCAGCATTGTGTCGATCCAGTTTGGTGACCAGTCCGTCAGCTTCGACAATCCGGCGGATGTGAAGACGGATGGCGAAGGCAACAGCTATATCGAGCTGCAGGGCGAAAACGGCACGATCCATATGTATGCGGACGGCAGTTACGAATACACCGTCACTGACTCGTCGGATGGTTCGGGCGAGAGCGGCTGGATGCTGGGTGCTGATGACCTGACGGGTGACAGCTATGATTTCGCTGGTCTCTGGGAACAGGAAATCGGCGGTCAGCAGGTAACGATTACGGCACGGGATGCCTATGGCAACGACCGTGACGTCTCCTACGGTGAACGGACCCCGGGCAGCGGCGACGCAAGTGGCCAGTTCCGCGGCATCGGCATTGCCGGTGGCGGTGATACGGAAATCGACGGTCCTGAAATCCTTGAAATCGATTTTGGCGGCAACACCGTCAATAACGTTGAAGTTGGTGTCCGGGCGCTGTTTGAAGGTGAAAGCGGCGGCACGGAAACCGGTGTCTGGATCGCCTACCGCGATGGCCAGGAAGTTGGCCGGGCCGACTTTGCGGCTGAACATGATGTCTCGGATCGTCCGAATACGGATGGTCAGCTGACACTCGATATCAGCATTGATGGCGGCTTCGACAACATCGTCTTCTGTGTGACGACAGGCACCTCCGACTTCTTCATCGAATATATGAAGACCGAGGAAGAGCCGGTCGGCTTCAGTGAAGAGTTCACCTATGTTCTGGAAGACAGTGATGGCGATCAGTCCAGTGCCATCCTGAAATTCCAGGGCGAAGATGACGGCGTGACCTCGACAGTCAGCTTCGGCGATCTGGAACGTTATGAGGATGCGCAGGCAACGGAAGCTGCTCAGACCAATGTTAATGGTGACGGTACAGCCGGTGATCTGGCTGGCCCGCTGACAGTTGAGATCGGCAGCCAGATCAACGTCTCGACGGTTGAAGGTGATGACGAAGTAACCGAGGTTACGATTGGTAACCTGCCGGGTGATGCGACCTTCAACCTTGGCGGTGCTGAACTGACGGCGAATGGTGACGGCGAGATCGTCCTGTCCGGTGATGATCTGGAAAGCTTCCTGGCTGACCAGACACAGCTGACAATGACACTGCCGCAGCATTCTGACGCTGATGTCAGCCTCGAAGCATCGGTAACGGTGAGCGACCCGGGTGGCGACAGCCAGGTCTTCACTGGTGCAATTGATGTCGTGATTGATGCGGTTGCCGACCAACCTTACGAAGTGTCTGCATCAATTGAAGTCCATGATAGTGATGGCTTCGATATTCCGACCTTCCCGCACGATATTTCGAACGTGGTGCTTTATCTGCAGGACGATGCAGGTGATTTCCTGAAAGTGAAAATTGATGACTTCCCGGGACAGGGACTCCGTGACCCGAATGACATCGATTTTGGTTCATTCGTAGAAGACAACTATCCGAATATGGAACTGATTGCCGGCATCACGGTTAAGGCTGGTAACAACCATCCGTCGGGGTATGGACCGGGTGAGGGAGAACTGTTCATCCTTAAGGATGGCATGACGGAAGGCGATTTCCCGACCGGCGACAAGGCAGATGTCACCTGGCAATACAATCAGGCCAACCTGACGATCAGTGATGATGTCTGGGGCGGAAGTGGTGATGAAACCTACGTTAATGTCACCGCGAACGTTACATTTGCTGATTTTGAGGATGGGTCAGAGACACATTATGTACTGATCGAAGTGCCGGACGGACTGGTTGCACCGTCAGATGCCAACATCGTCACGCAGGACAATAAGTCCTATGTCAGAATTGAGGCAGATAACGCAGACCTGGTGAATACGGACGGTCAGTTCACTACGACAGTCATGTTTGTTGTGGCCGATGAAACGGTTGGTTTCGACGGTGACGTCACAATACTGGCTTACGCAGTTGAAGATAATGTCAGCGATACTGAACTGACCCTCGACAATAATTCTGCGGTCAGCAGCACGACGGTAAGCGTTCATGCTGATCCGGTTGACGACGGCATCAACAGCACTGTCAGCTTCACTGACAGTGCGGTTTATGAAGATGGTCAGTCGGCCATGGCCGGACAGACCGATGCTAATAATGACAGCACGTTCGGCGATCTGTCTGGTGCGGTTTCTCAGGAAATTGGTTCACAGATTGACCTTTCCGGGATCGAAGGTGACGACAGTGTCAGTGAGATCACACTTTCTGACCTGCCGGCTGGTGCAGTCATTATGCTGGATGGCAACCCGATGCTTGTCGGCGAAGGTGGTACAGTCACCATTGCCGGGGACGATCTGGATACCTTTATGGCGGATCAGTCGGCGCTGGTTATTGAACTGCCGCAGCATAGCGATGTTGATGCTGACCTGAGCGTTGGTGTGACGGTGTCTGATCCGGATGGCAGCAGTCAGACCTTTGATGGTGTGATTTCGGTCGATGTCGATGCGGTTGCCGACAAGCCATTTGACGTAAGCGCGGAAGTAACGGTCAGCACGACATCGACGTCTTCCGGTGGCGAGACGACAACTGTCTTCAACACAACCTTTGAAGACGTCAATCAGGGTTTCCAGTGTGAGGCAGATGGGTGGAGTACTGAGAGTCACCGCATCGAAGTCTGGAACGAGTCCGGGTCGAACCCGAACACACCTGATGGTGAGCAGTATATCGAGCTGAACACGGATCCGGGTAACAGCAACTATGATGCTGCCAGCATCTATCGGGATATTCCGACAGAAGAAGGCGTTACCTACACGCTGACATTCCAGGCGGCGGGTCGTCCCTGCTATGACGCGAATGTCAATTCGATGCAGGTGAGTGTCGGTGGCGAAGTGGTTGAGACCTTCTCGCAGGATGCGTCGAATCACACCGAACATCAGTGGGAAACGGTTACTGTTACCTTCGTTGGTGATGGCACCAGCATGCGGGTCGAACTGGCTGAGAACGGCTATGATGTGAATGGTGGTCGCGGCGTACGTGTCGATGACATCACGCTGACATCTGAAACGCCGGGTATTGAGACAGAGACGGTAGATTCTGTGACCGTTAATGTCAGCGCGACCTTCTCTGATTTCACGGATGGTTCGGAATCGCACTTTGTTCTGGTCGAACTGCCCGATGGCTGGTCAGCACCGGAAGGCGCGGAAGTCGTTGATGGTGGTTCCATCAGCGGCTTGCCGGATGCCAGCTTTGTGCGGATCGAAGTCAGCAATACCCAGATCGCCAACAGCGGCGGTACGGTCACCATTCCGGTCGTGCTTGGTGCGCCGGAAGGTGCGGAAGGCGAGAGCCTGACATTCCGTACATTCGCGGAAGCCTTCGAGAACAATGTCAGCGACAGCGAACTGTCGACCGACAACAACCGTGCCTTCACCGGCTCGGAAGTCTCTGTAACTCTGCCGGGTGGTCCGGATGACGGGGTTACCTCGACGGTTACCTTCGGTGATACGGCTGTCTATGAAGACGGGCAGGCTGTTTCCGAACAGCAGACTGACGAGAATGACAACGGCACGTTCGGTGATATCGCTGACGGCGTCAGTGCCGACATCGGTAGCCAGATCAACCTGTCACAGCTTGACAATGACGACACTGTCAGCGGCATCGTCATTACCGGGGTTCCGGCAGGTGCTCTGATCACCATTGGTGGCGAGACGCTGAGTGCCAGCGGAAGCGGTGAGGTTGTGCTGGATGGCGCAGACCTGGATACGTTCCTGGCCGATCAGTCGAGCCTGCAGATCGAGCTCCCGCAGCATTCCGATGCTGATGTGGAACTCGGTGTCAGCGTTACGGTTTCTGACCCGGATGGCGGGGACAGCCAGACTTTCGACGGTACGATCTCCGTTGAAGTCGATGCTGTTGCCGATCAGCCGTTCGATGTCAGCACGACAGTGACGGTCAACCTTTCGGAAGCTGACACGGGCAGCACGGGCATCAGCCCGGTGGCCTACTGGAAGCTGGATGAGACCGGCGGCTGTGTTGTTGAAGACTCTGCCGGTGACGCAGATGGCGTTACCGACCGGGGAACGGGACAGGGCTATTCCGGTTATGATGATGGCAAGGCTGCCCGCTTCGACGGGTATAATGACCATATCGATATCCCGCATGACTCATCGATGGAGCTCGCCAACGGTACGGTGCAGTTCTGGTTCAAGCCGGACAGCGTGAACTGTGACTATGGCCTGGTGTCGAAAGACTCCAGCGGCTACGACACGGGCGGTCATATGACCATTCGCCAGATTGACGACGGCATCGAAGTCCGGTTGCAGAGCGGCAGCCAGTCCTACACGGTCAGCGTCGGGAATGGCGTTGAATGTGGCGAATGGAACCATGTCGCCTTCTCCTTCGGCGACGAAGGCATGAAGCTCTTCCTGAATGGTGAACTGGTGGACAGCGACAGCTATACCGGTGGCCTTCAGGGTAACTACGAACCGCTGGTTCTCGGAGCGAATGCCTGGAATACCGGCAATCAGTCTGCGTCGGACAGCGATCTCAGCCAGCATTTTGATGGCAAGATGGACGATGTCGCATTCTTTGACGGTCAGCTGAGCTCAGCACAGGTTCAGGCACTGGCAAATGGTGACGGCGTGCCGTCACTTGCGGAAGGCGGCAGCGAAGAGGTCGTCTCGATTGATGTCACCACGCCTGACTCGAATGTTAATATCTCTTCGGTTCTGGCCGATTGGGCAGACTCCGGAGTGACGGTTGAGGCCCTGACCTACAACGCAAATACCGACAGTTACGGGGACGCAGACTTCGGTTCGAAGAATGTTTCCTTCTCGCTGAATGCGACCAATACCCTCGATACAAGCCTGCATGGTAACTACGCCTACTCAGGCATAGCGGTCGGCGGTGGCATCGACGGCGGCGAACTGGATACCCTCGACGGCGATGACGATAACGGCGTCGAAATGCTCCGGGTGTCCTTCGACAATCCGATGAACAGTGTCACGGTTGAACTGTCTGCCCTGTTTGATGGCGAAGTGATCGAGAGCCTGGATCGCGGACCGTATGATTTGGGTTACATGGAACATGCGGAATGGACGGCCTTTGGTCCTGACGGTCAGGAAATCAGCGGTATCGTTGACGGTACAGTGAACGGTCTGGTTGAGTTCACGATTGATGCCGATTTCCCGATCACGCATATCGAACTGGCTCCGGTCGATGATGGTGCCGGCAACAGCGTCCATAATTCGGACTTCCTGCTGCGTTCGATCTCCGGCGAGACGGAAGTTGTCGATGCCGGTGTGGTTGAATCGGTTACGGTCTCGGTTACGGCCACCTTCTCCGACTTCACAGACGGTTCGGAAACGCACTTCATCCTTGTTGAACTGCCGGATGGCTGGTCAGCACCGGAAGGCGCTGATGTGGTCGATGGCGGCTCGATCAACGGACTGCCGGATGCCAGCTTCGTGCGGATTGAAGTCAGCAGCGAAGATATTCAGGCAGGGTCCGGCACGGTCACGATGCCGGTAACTCTGGGGGCTCCGGAAGGTGCCGGCGGAACCGATGTTTCCTTCCGTACCTTCGCCGAAGCCTGGGAAACCAACGTTTCCGATGACGAGACGACGACTGATAACAACCGGGTCTTTGCCGGTGGTGAAACAACCGTTGTCTCCCTGCCGGAAGGCCCGGATACGGCGGATGCACCGGAACTCTCGGTTCAGGCAACTGCCACGGCGGAAGATTGCCCGATCGGTCTGTCAATTGATGCGAGCCTTACCGATGATGGTGAGACCCTGTCTGTTGTCATCAGCGATGTGCCGGAAGGTGCAACACTGGCGATTGGCGGTCAGCCCCTCACGGATGATGGTAATGGGAACTATGTGATCTCGGGTACGGATCTCGATAATATCGGTAACCTGGTGTTCACCCCGGCTGATGATGCCAGCGAAGATGTTGAGCTGACTGTCACGGCAGTCTCGACAACCTCGGACGGTGAGACTGCTACGACAACGGCAACGCTGACGGTAGAGGTCACCGCGGATGCGGATGCACCGACACTGACCATCGTTGATACGACGGTTGAAGCCACGACCTCCGGTGCCGGTGAAACCATCACAGGCTCCGGCTCAGGTGAAACCCTGACAGGTGGCGAGGGTGCAGATGTCATCTCCGGTGGCGGCGGTAACGACAAGATTTATGGTGGCGATGAAACCGGTGTAACCGGTGACCCGACTGCTGAAATCGACCTGTCGGCATCGCTGAATGATCTGGATAATTCTGAAACCCTGTCGGTGACGATCAGCGACCTGCCGGAAGGTGCGACCTTCTATCTGGCGGGTGGCGATATCAACGGTCAGCGTGAACTGACGATCAGCAATGGACAGCTGGTCATCGAAGGTGATGACCTTGAAGATCTGAACACGGCTGATGTGAAGCTTTATGTCACGGCACCGAGCGGATCGGATGACTTTGATCTGACGGTAACAGCGACGGCACTTGATACAGACCCGGATACCAACGCGACTGATTTCGCGACGGCGACGGGGACCATTCAGGTGACCATCTCTGATGATGGCGGTGCGACCGGTGATACGCTCAGTGGCGGCAGCGGTAATGACGACATCTACGGTCAGGGCGGTGACGACACGATTGATGGCGGCTCCGGCTGGTATGATGATCTGTATGGCGGTGATGGCGATGACGTGATCACGGATGCCGACGGGGCTGATGAAGTCTCCGGTGGTGCCGGCGATGACAGCATCAGCATCTCCTTCGATACGGACTTTGTTGATAATCAGTACGGCTACAACAAGTCCTACCAGGAAATCTCGGGTGGTGCGGGTGACGACAATATCCTGATCCACATGGAGAACAGCTCCTTCTATCTGAACATGGATGCGGATGAATCCGGCACCGGTATTTCGGACAACCAGTCCGACGGTAACGATACGGTGACGGTCACGGGTGAGTATGGCTGGGCCGTGGTCGATATGGGTGCTGGTGACGACCTGTTCTTTGGCGGCGAAGGCTATGACGTAGCTTACGGTGCTGCTGGCAGTGACACGCTCTATGGCGGTGGCGGCAGCGATTATCTCTATGGTGGTGATGGTGCTGACACCCTGGTCGGTGGCACTGGTACCGATACGATTGACGGCGGCATTGGCGATGACCTTGGTGTCTTTGATGCCGAGGACGGTGCAACAGGTGGCCTGTATGATGGCGGGGCTGGTTCGGATACGTTCCGGATCGAACTGTCGGGTGATCAGGCCGATGATGATGCCGTCCTGACCGAACTCCGGTCGTTCCGGGAGTTCATGGAAGCGAATGACGACGAGAACCGGGATACTGGTCAGGGCAGCCTGTTCACCTTCTCGACCCTTGGCGTCTCGGTCCGGAACTGGGAAGAGCTGGAAGTCTATGTCGACGGTCAGGCTCAGGATCTGGATGATCTGCTCGGCAGCGGTATACCGGGCGATACCATTACGGGGACGCACGGCAAGGATACACTTGTCGGCGGTACTGCTGATGACACCCTTGACGGTCTTGGTAACAAGGACACGATCTACGGTGGCGACGGCGATGACTCGATTGATGGCGGAACCGGCAGCGACAAGCTTTATGGTGGTGACGGAAACGACAACATCTACGGCAACCATGGGTCTGACAGGCTGTATGGCGAAGCGGGTGATGACACGCTTGATGGCGGTACATCGAACGACAAGCTTTATGGCGGTGATGGTGATGACACCCTGCTGGGTGGCCATGGCTCGGATACGCTTGAAGGCGATGCCGGAAATGACCTCATGTACGGCGGTACGTCGAATGACACGCTGGATGGTGGTGCAGGAAGCGATACCCTGTTCGGTGAACATGGCTCTGATACGCTTTATGGCGGTGACGGCGATGATACGCTTGATGGTGGTACGGCCAACGACAAGCTTTATGGCGGGGATGGCGACGATCTGCTGATCGGTGGCCATGGCAGCGATACGCTTGATGGTGGTGACGGCAATGACACGCTGGAAGGCGGCTCAGGCAACGACAAACTGTACGGCGACTCCGGGGATGATCTGTTCATCTTCAGCTCTGATGGTGGTACGGATACCGCCTACGGTGGTCAGGGCTGGGATGCGATCGAAGTCGATGGTGCCGATGGTGGTCCGAACAACTGGCTGCAGGTCGATGGTAATGTCGGCTACACCATGGATGGCAACTCGCTCGAGTTCGACGAGTCGGCATCCGGTTCGGTCAATCTGCAGGATGGCAGCACGATGTACTTCGAAGATATCGAGGAAATCCGCTGGTAATAAGCAGGGCGGCGTCGAAAGGCGCCGCCTGTTCGCTTGATGTTCTTCAGAAAGTTTTGCGCGATAAGTGCATGTGAGGGCTTTGTTAACCGAGCAGGGTGGATATAATCTGCACGGGAAGCGGGTCGATTAAGGGGAAGGAGGCGCTCGCCGCGCAATGTCCGATATTATCGACGCAAATATTGAAAGTGGATGGCGCTTCGTTGCCGACGGAAAATTTTCCGAGGCCGTAGGTGTTTTTCAGCGTCTTGTTGACGTTGATCCCAATAATCATGCCGCCATTCATGGAATGGGGTTGTGCCAGCAAAGACTTGGCAGTCCGGATGCTGCATTGAAGCATCTGCGGAAGGCTGTCCGTCTGGGACCAGAGGTGGCCGTGTATCATAACAGCCTGGGGGCTGTGCTGAGCCATCAGGGTAATCATTACAAGGCTGCAACCTCGTTCCGGAAGGCGATCAAGCTGGATCCGGATTCTGCCGAATCACATCAGAATCTTGGCCGGTCTCTGCAAAGTCAGGGGCGCCTTCAGGCTGCATCACAATCCTATCGTGAAGCATTACGGCTGGACCCTGACAATCAGGGATGCCGTCTCCGGCTGGCGGGCCTGCTGCTGATGACCCGCGAAATCCGCGAGGCACAGAAAGAGTTTCGCGAGATTCTGCATGCAGAGCGTGAAAATCTGCGCGCTGTTTACGGTCTGGCGCAATGTTATCAGGCGACAGGTGATCTGCGGCGGGCCGAAGGTTGCTATCGCATTGTCATCGGTAAAGACCCTGATGACCCTCAGGCTTTTAACAGCCTGGGTACCCTTTTCCGGACGCAGGGACGTTTGCCGGAAGCCGAGGAACTGTTCCGTAAAGCCATCGAAATTGCACCGCGTTATGGACGCGCACATGCCAATCTGGGCAGCATTCAGGAATTGCAGGGCCGTCTGACCGAAGCTGAAATCAGTCTGCGTACTGCCATCGACCTGGAACCGGAACTGGATATCGCACATAACAATCTGGGGCTGGTTCTCCAGAAGCTCGGTCGTCATGCGGACGCCCGTGACAGTTATGACCGTGCCTTGCGGATCAATCCGGACTACAGCCTTGCGCATAACAACCTCGCGAATATCGAGCTTCAGGCCGGTGAGGTTGAGACTGCGATCAAGCATTATCGTGAAGCCATCCGGCTGAAACCGGATTATGCGATGGCCTATAACAATCTGGGCCGGGCACTGCAGCAGACATCAAACCTTGCCGAGGCTGAATCCACCTATCGCAAGGCGATTGAACTGTCGCCGCAGCTTGATCTGGCCTGGACCAATCTGGGTAACCTCCTGCTTGCCGGAAACCGGGTTGATGAAGCATCTGTCTGCTATCTGAATGCGATCAAGCTCCGACCCAGCTATGCAATGGCGCATAACAATCTTGGTCTTGTGATGATGCGCAAACGCCAGTTCGGCAAGGCAGAGATGTCACTGAAGCGTGCACTCGGAATCGATCCGCAACTTCATCTGGCACATCATAATCTTGGCAGGGTTCATCAGGCCCGGCGTCAGTATGCCGAGGCGGAGGCCTGCTACCGGCGGGCGATTGAGATATCGCCGGATTATGCGGTGGCAATGAACAGCCTTGGTGAGGTCTCTCATTTGCAGGGGCATCGCGAACAGGCTGCGCAGTGGTTCAAGAAAGCCTCTGATGCGAACCCGCGTAACGGTGCGGCGCTGACCAATCTTGGCCGGATGTATCAGGATCTTGGTCGTCATGACGATGCGCTGGCTGCGTTTGACCGGGCAATCAAGCTGATGCCCAAACATCCCGTGGCCCCGACAAGCAAGGCTCGTCTGCTGCGGGAAACCGGTCAGACGGACAAGGCAATTGCTGTATTGCGTGGCGTGATCTCCGATATGCCGGGATTTGCTCCGGCGCATGTCGATCTCGGTCTGATCTATCGTGATCAGGGAAAATATGATGATGCAATTGGCTGTTTCGAACAGGCAACCCGTATTGACCCGTCAATCGCCAGTGCCTGGGTTAATCTGGCTGACCAGCTTGGTCAGGTGAACCGTCTGGAGGAGGCAACAGCTGCCATCAGCCGGGCGCTCCAGATTGATGACAAGTTCGCGGCAGCCCATGCGGTTGAGGCTGAGCTTCTTGCCCGTGCAAGCAAGCCTGAAGCTGCTGCGGCGGCACTCAGAAAGGCGAAAGAACTGGCGCCTGAGGGGGACCGGGTGGTTCGTGCCGTTGCTTTTGTAAAGTCGGTCGCCGCCTGACATCTATGTCCATCGACAGTCAAAACCCGGACGTGACCTCGGGAAAGGATGAGGCTTACGAGAATTTCCCCGTAGGTTCCTTTCTGCTTCCGGCTGAACTGCGACCGGCGATTGCTGTTTATTATGCCTTCGCCCGCGAAACCGATGATATTGCTGACAGTCCGGCATTGTCTGCCGATGAAAAGGTTGATTGGCTGGCGCGGTTTGATGCTGCTGTCTCTGGTACATCCGGTGATCCGGCCTGTGCCAGTGCGGTTGCCCTGAGGAAAAAGCTGGCAGAACACGGCGTCAATGATCGCCATGCCCGGGACCTGCTGATCGCCTTTACCCGGGATGCGAGGAAAACCCGGTATGCCGACTGGGATGCTGTCATTGATTACTGTCTGCATTCCGCCTCACCGGTCGGGCGATTCCTGCTGGACCTGCATGGGGAAGACCCGGCGGGTTATGTGGCTTCCGACGCTTTGTGCAATGCGTTGCAGGTGATCAATCATCTGCAGGACTGCAAGGCGGACTATCTTGACCTTGATCGTGTTTATCTGCCGGAAAACTGGCTGACTGCGGAAGAGGGGACAATCGAGTCGCTTGCTGCCAGTCAGACCAGCCCGGCCTTGCGGCGTGTTATTGATCGCACTCTCGACCATACCGAGGAACTGATGGCCGTCGCCCGGACACTTCCGGGGCGGTTGAAAAGCCGGAGACTGGCGATGGAATCTGCTGCCATCATCAGGATTGCAGATCGTCTGATTGGCCATTTGCGCCGCCGCGACCCGCTGAGCGAGCGGGTGAAACTGTCAAAACCGGAATATCTTTATTGTATGGTCTGCGGGGTTTTTGCGGTTCTGTTCAAAAAAGGCTAGTCTCCGCCGATTCGCATACCGGAGTAACATGATGAACACGTCGAAGCCCGTTCTTGACCGCGCAGGTCTTCCGTCAGACATCCGTTCTTTTTCGACGGCTGAGCTGAAGCAGCTTGCTGTCGAGTTACGTCAGGAGACGATTGAGGCGGTCTCT
>WJPL01000007.1 GCA_009649675.1 Alphaproteobacteria bacterium HT1-32
CCCGTTGCACTGAGGCTCTCCTTCGTGTCGTCCGTACCGTCGGCCAGATCATCTTCGTCCAGCGTGACTGTGTCAGCCACTGTCGGTGTCGCAACTTCAGCCGCTTCCGGTACATCATCGGTGACGTTCACCGAGAAGGTCTGCGTGATGGACGTATCCGCCAGTGTGGACGGATCCAGATCGTAATCCGTCGCCACATCATCGGACGGTGTGCCCGTCAGCGTGAACTCAAGGCCCAGGCTGTTCTCGCCATCGGCTGCCCCATGATCAAGGCTGTCCTGCAGCGTGAAGGTGTAGCTGCCGTCTTCGTTCAGTTCCACCGTGAACACATCACGGCCATCGGCTGTCGCCTGCAGCGTATTGGTTGCCGCATCCCAGCTGTAGGTAACCGCTTCACCCTGGCTGGTCAGACCTGCCGGACCTTCAAGCGCCCAGTCCAGATCGTCATACTGCAGCGCCGTCGGTGAGCCGTCGGCTGCACCATCCGCACCGTAATCAATCGTGATCAGGTCACCGTCGAGACCGAGGTCGCCCGTTGCACTGAGGCTCTCCTTCGTGTCGTCCGTACCGTCAGCCAGATCATCTTCATCCAGCGTGACCGTATCGGCGACCGTCGGCGTCGCCACTTCAGCCGCTTCCGGAACATCGTCGGTCACATTGACCGAGAAGGTCTGGCTGATCGAGGTATCCGCCAGCGTCGACGGATCCAGATCGTAATCCGTCGCCACATCATCGGACGGTGTGCCCGTCAGCGTAAACTCGAGACCGAGGCTGTTCTCGCCGTCTGCTGCCCCATGATCAAGGCTGTCCTGCAGCGTGAAGGTGTAGCTGCCGTCTTCGTTCAGTTCCACCGTGAACACGTCACGGCCATCCGCTGTCGCCTGCAGCGTGTTGGTTGCCGCATCCCAGCTGTAGGTGACCGCGTCACCCTGGCTGGTCAGACCTGCCGGGCCTTCAAGCGCCCAGTCCAGATCGTCATACTGCAGCGCCGTCGGTGAGCCATCGGCTGCACCATCCGCACCGTAATCGATCGTGATCAGGTCACCGTCCAGACCGAGGTCGCCTGTAGCACTGAGGCTCTCCTTCGTGTCGTCCGTACCGTCAGCCAGATCATCTTCATCCAGCGTGACCGTATCGGCCGCCGTCGGTGTCGCCACTTCAGCCGCTTCCGGAACGTCATCCGTCACATTGACACTGAAGGTCTGCGTGATCGAGGTATCCGCCAGCGTGGACGGATCCAGATCGTAATCCGTCGCCACATCATCGGACGGTGTGCCCGTCAGCGTGAACTCGAGGCCCAGGCTGTTCTCGCCATCGGCTGCCCCATGATCAAGGCTGTCCTGCAGCGTGAAGGTGTAGCTGCCGTCTTCATTCAGTTCCACCGTGAACACATCACGGCCATCGGCTGTCGCCTGCAGCGTGTTGGTTGCCGCATCCCAGCTGTAGGTGACCGCTTCACCCTGGCTGGTCAGACCTGCCGGACCTTCAAGCGCCCAGTCCAGATCGTCATACTGCAGCGCCGTCGGTGAGCCATCGGCTGCACCATCCGCACCGTAATCGATGGTGATCAGGTCACCGTCGAGACCGAGGTCACCCGTTGCACTGAGGCTCTCCTTCGTGTCGTCCGTACCGTCGGCCAGATCATCTTCGTCCAGCGTGACTGTGTCAGCCACTGTCGGTGTCGCAACTTCAGCCGCTTCCGGAACATCATCCGTCACATTGACCGAGAAGGTCTGCGTGATGGAGGTATCCGCCAGCGTCGACGGATCCAGATCATAATCCGTCGCCACATCATCAGACGGTGTGCCCGTCAGCGTGAACTCGAGGCCCAGGCTGTTCTCGCCATCGGCTGCCCCATGATCAAGGCTGTCCTGCAGCGTGAAGGTGTAGCTGCCGTCTTCATTCAGTTCCACCGTGAACACATCACGGCCATCCGCTGTCGCCTGCAGCGTGTTGGTTGCTGCATCCCAGCTGTAGGTGACCGCTTCACCCTGGCTGGTCAGACCCGCCGGGCCTTCAAGCGCCCAGTCCAGATCGTCATACTGCAGCGCCGTCGGTGAGCCATCCGCCGCACCATCCGCACCGTAATCGATCGTGATCAGATCACCGTCGAGACCGAGGTCACCCGTTGCACTGAGGCTCTCCTTCGTGTCGTCCGTACCGTCGGCCAGATCATCTTCGTCCAGCGTGACTGTGTCAGCCACTGTCGGTGTCGCAACTTCAGCCGCTTCCGGAACATCATCCGTCACATTGACCGAGAAGGTCTGGCTGATGGACGTATCCGCCAGCGTCGACGGATCCAGATCATAATCCGTCGCCACATCATCAGACGGTGTGCCCGTCAGCGTGAACTCGAGGCCCAGGCTGTTCTCGCCATCGGCTGCCCCATGATCAAGGCTGTCCTGCAGCGTGAAGGTGTAGCTGCCGTCTTCATTCAGTTCCACCGTGAACACATCACGGCCGTCCGCAGTGGCCTGCAGGGTCTGCGTTGCCGCATCCCAGCTGTAGGTGACCGCTTCACCCTGGCTGGTCAGACTTGCCGGACCTTCAAGCGCCCAGTCCAGATCGTCATACTGCAGCGCCGTCGGTGAGCCATCGGCTGCACCATCTGCACCGTAATCGATCGTGATCAGATCACCGTCGAGACCGAGGTCGCCAGAGGCTGAGAGCGATTCCTTCGTGTCGTCCGTACCGTCAGCAAGATCATCTTCATCCAGCGTGACCGTATCGGCCACTGTCGGCGTCGCCACTTCGGCCGCTTCCGGAACGTCATCCGTCACGTTCACCGAGAAGATCTGGCTGATCGAGGTATCCGCCAGCGTCGACGGATCCAGATCATAATCCGTTGCCACATCATCGGACGGTGTGCCCGTCAGCGTAAACTCGAGGCCCAGGCTGTTCTCGCCGTCTGCTGCCCCATGATCGAGGCTGTCCTGCAGCGTGAAGGTGTAGCTGCCGTCTTCGTTCAGTTCCACCGTGAACACATCACGGCCATCCGCTGTCGCCTGCAGCGTGTTGGTTGCTGCATCCCAGCTGTAGGTGACCGCTTCACCCTGGCTGGTCAGACCCGCCGGGCCTTCAAGCGCCCAGTCCAGATCGTCATACTGCAGCGCCGTCGGTGAGCCATCCGCCGCACCATCCGCACCGTAATCGATGGTGATCAGATCACCGTCCAGACCGAGGTCGCCCGTTGCACTGAGGCTCTCCTTCGTGTCGTCCGTACCGTCAGCCAGATCGTCTTCGTCCAGCGTCACCGTATCGGCCGCCGTCGGTGTCGCAACTTCAGCCGCTTCCGGCACATCGTCCGTCACATTGACACTGAAGGTCTGCGTGATCGAGGTGTCCGCCAGCGTCGACGGATCCAGATCGTAATCCGTCGCCACATCATCGGACGGTGTGCCCGTCAGCGTGAACTCAAGGCCCAGGCTGTTCTCACCGTCTGCCGCCCCGTGATCAAGGCTGTCCTGCAGCGTGAAGGTGTAGCTGCCGTCTTCATTCAGTTCCACCGTGAACACATCACGGCCATCGGCTGTCGCCTGCAGCGTATTGGTTGCCGCATCCCAGCTGTAGGTGACCGCCTCGCCCTGGCTGGTCAGACCTGCCGGGCCTTCAAGCGCCCAGTCCAGATCGTCATACTGCAGCGCCGTCGGTGAGCCATCCGCCGCACCATCCGCACCGTAATCGATCGTGATCAGGTCACCGTCGAGACCCAGATCACCCGTTGCACTGAGGCTTTCCTTCGTGTCGTCCGTACCGTCGGCCAGATCGTCTTCGTCCAGCGTGACCGTATCAGCCACCGTCGGTGTCGCCACTTCAGCCGCTTCCGGAACGTCATCGGTGACGTTGACTGAGAAGGTCTGCGTGATGGACACACCTTCAAGTACGCCCGGATCCAGATCGTAATCAGTGCCCGCTTCCACATCCGGCGTGCCCGTCAGGGTGAATTCGAGGCCCAGGCTGTTCTGGCCATCCGCAGCCCCGTGATCAAGACTCCCCTGCAGCGTGAAGGTGTAAGTGCCGTCTTCATTCAATTGAACCGTAAACACATCTTCACCACCGGCAGACGCCTGCAGCGTGTTGGTCGAGGCATCCCACTGATATGAAACCGGGTTACCGCCTGAGAGCAGACCAGCCGGCCCCGCAACTTCAAATGTCAGATCACTGTATGCCAATGCCGTAGGGGCACCGTCCACAGGGCCATCTGCACCGTAATTGATAGTGATCAGATCACCGTCGAGGCCGAGATCGCCAGAGGCTGAAAGTGATTCCTTCGTATCGTCCGTACCGTCGGCCAGATCATCTTCGTCCAGCGTGACCGTATCGGCCACCGTCGGGGTCGCCACTTCGGCCGCTTCCGGAACGTCATCCGTCACATTGACACTGAAGGTTTGTGTCACACTCAAATCACCGACCATCGCCGGATCCAGATCGTAATCCGTCAATACAGCGTCATCCGGTGTTCCGGTCAGCGTGAACTCAAGGCCCAGGCTGTTCTCCCCATCCGCAGCCCCATGATCAAGGCTGTCCTGCAGCGTGAAGGTAAAGGTACCATCTGCATTCAACTCCACCGTGAATACATCACGGCCATCCGCAGAGGCCTGCAGCGTATTGGTCGACGCATCCCACTCATAGGTGACCGGCTCACCTTGCGAAGTAATACCTGCAGGGCCAGTCAGTTCAAAGTTCAGATCATCATACTGCAGCGCTGTTGGAGCGCCATCTGCCGGCCCATCTGCGCCATAATTAATGGTAATCAGATCACCATCCAGACCCAGCGTACCGGAGGCAGAGAGGCTTTCCTTGTCTTCATCCGTACCGTCGGCCAGATCATCTTCATCCAGCGTGACCGTAGTGACCGCACGTTCAACATCTACATTGATATCGTTGTAATCAAGATCACCACCATTATGGAGGTCTTCCCAATTCTGGCTGCCCGGCGCGCCCGAATCCTGTTCGTGGTCCAGACCATCTTCATTCAGAGACTGGTTCGTAAAGAGAGCATCTGTGCCAGTTCCCACCAGAACCTGGCCGCCTTCCGTGACAACCTGCCAGTTACCATCCCCATCCTGCTGGAACGTCACATTCATGCCGTTCTCGATGCCGCTATTCACAGCATTACCATTCGGGATTACAAAGAAACCGACATTATCCGGATCGACACCCTCAATTGAGAATGTATCTCCGATATCTTCCTTCGTGTTCGACCATATGATCTGACCCGATACCGGCTCACCGTCTTCATTCTGGATATAATAGCCATAGCTATTCTGATGGCTTGCAGACTCCTGACCCATATTTGTAACAGTCAGGGTCTCACTACCGGCCTGATCAGGCTCAACCACAGCGGCTTCCGGAACATCATCGGTCACATTGACCGAGAAGGTCTGGCTGATGGAGGTATCCGCCAGTGTGGACGGATCCAGATCGTAATCCGTTGCCACATCATCGGACGGTGTGCCCGTCAGCGTGAACTCGAGGCCCAGGCTGTTCTCACCATCGGCTGCCCCATGATCAAGGCTGTCCTGCAGCGTGAAGGTGTAGCTGCCGTCTTCATTCAGTTCCACCGTGAACACATCACGGCCATCGGCTGTCGCCTGCAGCGTGTTGGTTGCCGCATCCCAGCTGTAGGTCACCGCTTCACCCTGGCTGGTCAGACCTGCCGGGCCTTCAAGCGCCCAGTCCAGATCGTCATACTGCAGCGCCGTCGGTGAGCCATCGGCTGCACCATCCGCACCGTAATCGATCGTGATCAGATCACCGTCGAGACCGAGGTCGCCAGAGGCTGAGAGGGATTCCTTCGTGTCGTCCGTGCCGTCAGCCAGATCATCTTCGTCCAGCGTGACTGTGTCAGCGACCGTCGGTGTCGCAACTTCTGCCGCTTCCGGTACATCATCGGTGACGTTGACACTGAAGGTCTGGGAGATCGAGGTATCCGCCAGTGTGGACGGATCCAGATCGTAATCCGTCGCCACATCATCGGACGGTGTGCCCGTCAGCGTGAACTCAAGGCCGAGGCTGTTCTCACCGTCTGCTGCCCCATGATCAAGGCTGTCCTGCAGCGTGAAGGTGTAGCTGCCGTCTTCATTCAGTTCCACCGTGAACACATCACGGCCATCCGCAGTCGCCTGCAGCGTGTTGGTTGCCGCATCCCAGCTGTAGGTCACCGCTTCACCCTGGCTGGTCAGACCTGCCGGGCCTTCAAGCGCCCAGTCCAGATCGTCATACTGCAGCGCCGTCGGTGAGCCATCGGCTGCACCATCCGCACCGTAATCGAT
>WJPL01000008.1 GCA_009649675.1 Alphaproteobacteria bacterium HT1-32
AGATGCAGTACCATTGGCGCTGAGGGTTTTCACTTCCGAGTTCGGGATGGGATCGGGTGCAGGCCCCTCGCCATAGCCACCAGGCCATCGATGCCGGAAGTCTATGTATTGAGGTGATTTTCAGAGAGTTCCTGAGGACTTGATGTCCGTAGGAAGAATAGTTCGTTGAACAAAGATTGTTCAGCGTTTGTTGGACGGTGTTGGATCAATGCGCTGCATTGGTCCGGTTTGGATTGATGCGATGCATCAACCTGATGTCCAACGGATGTTTGTTGATGAATGTTTATTCATCAGATATCAGCTATCCGATCTTGATCGAATATATTCTGTCTTCTTCGGCACTCGGCGTTAGCTGAGTGTTTACCCGAGGAGAGGGGAGCGTTGAGCTCTTGAGCCTTTCGAGCGATTAGTACCGGTAAGCTTCATGTGTTGCCACACTTCCACACCCGGCCTATCGACGTGGTGGTCTTCCACGGCTCTCAGGCGAGACCTGGTATTGAGGGGAGTTTCCCGCTTAGATGCTTTCAGCGGTTATCTCGTCCGTACTTAGCTACCCTGCGGTGCCGCTGGCGCGACAACAGGTACACCAGAGGT
Source organism: Alphaproteobacteria bacterium HT1-32 (assembly GCA_009649675.1). Lineage (NCBI taxonomy): Bacteria > Pseudomonadati > Pseudomonadota > Alphaproteobacteria > Alphaproteobacteria bacterium HT1-32. The sequence continues at coordinate 595 of WJPL01000008.1, forward strand.
ACGTCCACCCCGGTCCTCTCGTACTAGGGGCAGCTCCTCTCAAGTCTCGTACTCCCACGGCAGATAGGGACCGAACTGTCTCACGACGTTCTAAACCCAGCTCACGTACCTCTTTAATTGGCGAACAGCCAAACCCTTGGGACCTGCTCCAGCCCCAGGATGAGATGAGCCGACATCGAGGTGCCAAACGGTTCCGTCGATGTGGACTCTTGGGAACCATCAGCCTGTTATCCCCGGCGTACCTTTTATCCGTTGAGCGATGGCCCTTCCACGCGGGACCACCGGATCACTATGACCGACTTTCGTCTCTGCTCCACCTGTCGGTGTCGCAGTCAGGCGAGCTTATGCCATTGCACTCTCTAAGCTGATTTCCGACCAGCCTGAGCTCACCATCGCGCGCCTCCGTTACTCTTTAGGAGGCGACCGCCCCAGTCAAACTACCCACCATGCAGGGTCCCGGACCCGGTTTCACGGGTCGCGGTTAGACATCAGAAAGCAAAAGGGTGGTATTTCAAGGTTGGCTCCACCAGAGCTGGCGCCCTGGGTTCATAGCCTCCCACCTATCCTACACAGTCATTTTCTAATGCCACTGCAAAGCTATAGTAAAGGTGCACGGGGTCTTTCCGTCTGACCGCGGGTACTCCGCATCTTCACGGAGAGTTCAATTTCGCTGAGTTGGTGTTGGAGACAGCGGGGAAGTCGTTACGCCATTCGTGCAGGTCGGAACTTACCCGACAAGGAATTTCGCTACCTTAGGACCGTTATAGTTACGGCCGCCGTTTACCGGGGCTTCGATTCAAAGCTCTCACCTCTCCTCTTAACCTTCCGGCACCGGGCAGGCGTCAGACCCTATACGTCGTCTTGCGACTTCGCAGAGCCCTGTGTTTTTAGTAAACAGTCGCCACCCCCTAGTTTGTGCCACCCCCCCACGCTTGCGCGCAAAGGGGTCACCCTTATCCCGAAGTTACGGGTGCAATTTGCCTAGTTCCTTCAACACCATTCTCTCAAGCGCCTCGGTATACTCTACCATCCCACCTGTGTCGGTTTCGGGTACGGTCTTATGACGGGGTTATTTCCTGGAACAACTTGACTGCACAGACAATCCGTTAAGTCCGTACAGCTACCGCTATTCGTCACCACCGTCTGGTTCAGGAATATTCACCTGATTCCCATCGCCTACGGCTTTCGCCCTCGGCTTAGGGGCCGACTCACCCTGCGCGGATTAGCCTTGCGCAGGAACCCTTGGGATTTCGGCGAGAGTGTTTCTCACACTCTTTATCGCTACTCATGTCAGCATTCTCACTCGTCGTACCTCCAGCGAACCTCGCGGTTCACCTTCGCAGGCTTGGACGACGCTCCGCTACCACTCCAGTAAACTGGAATCCGCAGCTTCGGTGCATGGCTTTAGCCCCGATACATCTTCGGCGCAGGACGACTTATTTAGACCAGTGAGCTGTTACGCTTTCTTTAAAGGATGGCTGCTTCTAAGCCAACCTCCTGGTTGTTTTGGTCTTCCCACATCCTTTCCCACTTAGCCATGACTTTGGGACCTTAGCTGGCGGTCTGGGCTGTTTCCCTTTCGACGACGGACCTTAGCACCCGCCGTCTGTCTGCCACATAGTATTTACCGGTATTCGGAGTTTGGTTAGGTTTGGTAAGACTTTGGGTCCCCCTAGCCCATCCAGTGCTCTACCCCCGGCAATATTCATGTGACGCACTACCTAAATAGTTTTCGCGGAGAACCAGCTATTTCCGGGTTTGATTGGCCTTTCACCCCTAGCCACAAGTCATCCCTGTCTTTTTCAACAGACGTGGGTTCGGCCCTTCAGTGCATGTTACTGCACCTTCAGCCTGCTCATGGCTAGATCACCCGGTTTCGGGTCTACTCCCTCGAACTGAACGCGCTGTTCACACTCGCTTTCGCTGCGCCTACACCTTGCGGCTTAAGCTTGCTCGAAAGAGTAACTCGCTGACCCATTATACAAAAGGTACGCAGTCACCTCACAATGGAGGCTCCTACTGCTTGTAGGCATCCGGTTTCAGGTCTGTTTCACTCCCCTCGTCGGGGTGCTTTTCACCTTTCCCTCACGGTACTGGTTCACTATCGGTCATTAAGGAGTACTTAGGCTTGGAGGGTGGTCCCCCCATGTTCGAACAGGATTTCACGTGTCCCGCCCTACTCGAGGACTTGGGTACTTTCTACCGATACGGGGCTATCACCCGCTATGGCCCGACTTTCCAGACGGTTCTCGTTCTTATACCCAAGCCACTGGCCTGGTCCGCGTTCGCTCGCCACTACTAACGGAGTCTCGGTTGATGTCCTTTCCTCCGGCTACTGAGATGTTTCAGTTCGCCGGGTTTGCTTCCGCAAGCCTATGTATTCAGCTACGGATAACCCTTGCGGGTTGGGTTGCCCCATTCGGATATTTCCGGATCAAAGTCTGCTCTCAACTCCCCGGAACTTAACGCAGAGTGCCACGTCCTTCATCGCCTCTTAATGCCAAGGCATTCACCAGATGCCCTTCTCGCGCTCGAGAGCTCAACGCTTTCCTCTCCTCGGAAAGACGTCAAGTTCAGTCAAAATATTCAAACACATATCTCAGCCCCTAACCGGCAAGCCGGTTAACGATCAAGACACATATCTAAAAAATTCCGACCGGAACTCTCTAAAAAAATTGTGTCACCACTTCACTTGTCCAAGAACACAGGCAACAGCCTAAGCTGTCGCCCGATATGCAGGCCTTACCTAACGAATAATCTGTGATAAGCCGTCTGAAGCATGCCAGAAGATCCGGCACCGTAACGCTCTCGCCGTTTTGGTAAAACGACTGTCGCTCGGAGACCTTACCGGAAGTACCACACCGTTTCGTTAAACGAAACGGTAGTGGTGGAGCCGGACGGGATCGAACCGACGACCTGAAGCTTGCAAAGCTACCGCTCTCCCAACTGAGCTACGGCCCCATTGAGCTTAAGCCCATTCCAGTTTCCAGACTGCTATCCTCTTTCGCATAAACAAAAAGAGGTGGTGGGCCTGGGAAGACTTGAACTTCCGACCTCACGCTTATCAAGCGCGCGCTCTAACCAACTGAGCTACAGGCCCGGAACCGCCCGTCTCCAGGCAACCGCTCCAGGACACATCCTGTAACAGGGGCCTCATGAGACAGCAGCCGGGCTTGCGGCTTATCTTATTCGTCAGGAAGGGATACGGGGACGGCGACGCTCAACAGAGCTGCGCTTTTTAGTCTATTGCAAAGTGGCCTGGATTGCTCCGGACCATCCTTGAAAGGAGGTGATCCAGCCGCAGGTTCCCCTACGGCTACCTTGTTACGACTTCACCCCAGTCGCTGACCTTACCGTGGTTGGCTGCCTCCCTTGCGGGTTAGCGCACCACCTTCGGGTAAAACCAACTCCCATGGTGTGACGGGCGGTGTGTACAAGGCCCGGGAACGTATTCACCGCGGCATGCTGATCCGCGATTACTAGCGATTCCGACTTCATGCACTCGAGTTGCAGAGTACAATCCGAACTGAGACGGCTTTTAGAGATTAGCTTACTCTCGCGAGTTCGCTGCCCACTGTCACCGCCATTGTAGCACGTGTGTAGCCCAGCGTGTAAGGGCCATGAGGACTTGACGTCATCCCCACCTTCCTCCGGCTTGTCACCGGCAGTTCTCTTAGAGTGCCCAGCTTAACCTGATGGCAACTAAGAGTGAGGGTTGCGCTCGTTGCGGGACTTAACCCAACATCTCACGACACGAGCTGACGACAGCCATGCAGCACCTGTGTGAAAGCCAGCCGAACTGAAGGAAACCATCTCTGGTAACCATACTTTCCATGTCAAACGCTGGTAAGGTTCTTCGCGTTGCTTCGAATTAAACCACATGCTCCACCGCTTGTGCGGGCCCCCGTCAATTCCTTTGAGTTTTAATCTTGCGACCGTACTCCCCAGGCGGGGTGCTTAACGCGTTAGCTACGGCACCGAACAGCATGCTGCCCGACACCTAGCACCCATCGTTTACGGCGTGGACTACCAGGGTATCTAATCCTGTTTGCTCCCCACGCTTTCGCACCTCAGCGTCGATCTCAGGCCAGTGAGCCGCCTTCGCCACTGGTGTTCTTCCGAATATCTACGAATTTCACCTCTACACTCGGAATTCCGCTCACCTCTCCTGAATCCTAGCAATGAAGTATCAAAGGCACCTCCCGGGTTGAGCCCGGGCATTTCACCTCTGACTATCATCGCCGCCTACGCGCGCTTTACGCCCAGTAATTCCGAACAACGCTTGCCCCCTCCGTATTACCGCGGCTGCTGGCACGGAGTTAGCCGGGGCTTCTTCTGCTGCTACAGTCATCATCTTCACAGCTGAAAGTGCTTTACAACCCTAAGGCCTTCATCACACACGCGGCATTGCTGGATCAGACTTGCGTCCATTGTCCAATATTCCCCACTGCTGCCTCCCGTAGGAGTCTGGGCCGTGTCTCAGTCCCAGTGTGGCTGATCGTCCTCTCAGACCAGCTACCGATCGCAGACTTGGTAGGCCATTACCCCACCAACTATCTAATCGGACGCGGGCCCATCTGGAAGCGATAAATCTTTCCCCCGAAGGGCGTATCCGGTATTAGCCATCGTTTCCAATGGTTATTCCGAACTTCCAGGCAGGTTCCCACGCGTTACTCACCCGTGCGCCACTTTCCACATCCCGAAGGATGCTTCACGTTCGACTTGCATGTGTTAGGCATGCCGCCAGCGTTCGTTCTGAGCCAGGATCAAACTCTCAAGTTGAACCTGATAGGATACCATGACCGAAATCACGATATCCCTCGCTCGCACATCACTTAATAAAGCTTGGCTTATCTTAAGGAATGCACTTCGCAGCAACATTAAACGCCGCCGCCCGCGCATCCCTTCCTGCATATCTACAATGTCAAAGAGCCTTCTTCCACCAGCCGAAACCAGCTTCCAAAACCGCCGTTCTTTTCCGGTGGCCCGATGCTCGTCGCGTCGGGAGGCGGTTTATATGGGCGCACCGCCTACCTGTCAAATGCCTTTC
>WJPL01000009.1 GCA_009649675.1 Alphaproteobacteria bacterium HT1-32
CACGGTTTCTGTGGATGTGGTGGACGATGTACCGACCGCGAACATGGATTGTGACTTTGTTGCAGGCGGTGTCGGCTCCTCGACCACGGGTAACGTGATCACGGGTGTTGATACGGACAACAGCGGTGGCTCACTGCAGGCTGACAATGTCGGTGCGGATGATCCGGGCAGCATTGTGTCGATCCAGTTTGGTGACCAGTCCGTCAGCTTCGACAATCCGGCCGATGTGAAGACGGATGGCGAAGGCAACAGCTATATCGAGCTGCAGGGCGAACATGGCACGATCCAGATGTTTGCGGACGGTTCCTACGAGTACACGGTCACGGATACGAGCGGCGGTACAGGGCAGAATGGTGTCAGCTTCTTCGAGCTTGGTGCCGATGACTTTGCCGGCGCGAGCTACGATGTCGATGGCATGTGGAACAAGGAAGTTGACGGTCATCAGATAACGGTCTCAGCTCGGGACGCCTATGGTAACGAGCGGACGATTTCCTCTGGTGAGCGGACTCCGGGTGACGGCGAAGCAAGTGGTGAGTTCCGCGGTCTTGGCATTGCCGGTGGCGGCGATACGGAAATTGACGGCGCAGAAATCCTTGAGGTCGATTTTGACGGCCTTGTGGTTAACAACATTGATGTTGGTTTGCGTGCGCTGTTCGCTGAAGAAGGCGGATCAGACGAAGTCGGCATCTGGGTAGCGTTCCGCGACGGCCAGGAAGTGGGCCGTGGTGATTTCCGCGGCGAGCATGAGCTGTCGGATCGCGAAAACACAGATGGCCAGGTTGAATTCCAGATCGACGTTGATGGCGGGTTCGACAATGTCGTGTTCTGCGTCACCAATGCTCAGTCTGACTTCTTCCTCGAATATATGCGCAATGGCGAAGAAGGCGGCGCGATTGAGGATCAGTTCAGCTATACGATCGAAGATTCTGACGGCGACCGTTCAACAGCGGATCTGAAGTTCTCCGTTGAGAATGGCGAACCGGTTCTGTCGATTGATCCTGATGCGATCACAATTGATGAAGATGACCTGAGCACGGGCAGCGACCAGAGCGACCCGACAAGCCTGACCGGTGATATTACGGTCGACTTCGGCTCTGATGGTGAAGGCGATGTGGTCCTCGAAATTCCGCAGGACCTGATCGACCGTGGCCTGACTTCTGGCGGTGAGCCGGTTGAATATGAACTGAGTGAAGACGGGAAGACCATCACGGCAACCGCCGGTGGTGAAGAAGTCTTCACGCTGACGCTGACGGAAGACGGTGGCAGCTATGGTTACAATTTCCAGCTGACAGGTAATCTTGACCACCCGACAGGTGAGGGTGAGAACATCATCGAAGATCTGCCGTTCACGGTTACTGCAACTGACAGTGACGGAGACAGCACTTCTGGCAGCCTCGTTGTGAGTGTCGTTGATGACGTACCGGAAGGTGCAACGGTTGAAGCCATCGACACGGCTACTGGTGTCACGCTGGATGAAGATGATCTGGCGGACGGTACGGATGGCGACAAGGAAAGCCTGAGTGCTTCTGGCGATCTGGGCCTTGACGGTGATCTGATCACCATCGATTACGGTGCAGATGGTCCGGCTGATGGTTCACCGACAGCTCTGGGTTATGACGACCTTGCCTTTGAACTGGAAGGCCCGAGCGGCCTGACCAGCCAGGGTGAGCCGGTGACCTATGAGTGGGATGCGTCGACGAACACGCTGCAGGCAACGGCCGATGGCCGTGATGTGTTCACGGTTGAGCTGAACGAAGACGGCACCTACACCTTCACGCTGCAGGACAGCCTTGATCATGGCGCGGCGGACGGTGAGAACGGTCTGGGCCTCGAGTTCACGCTGACGGGTTTGGTAGGTGAAGGAACCTTCACTGATTTTGATGGTGACAGTATTGACCTGAGCGAAACTACGATCACCCAGACCTTCTCTGTGAATGTTGTTGATGATACGCCTGCGGCAGCTGAAGTCGGCACGCCGACGGCGGCTGATACAGTGACGCTGGATGAAGATGATCTGGCTGACGGTACGGATAGTGATAAGGAAAGCCTGAGTGCCTCTGGCGATCTGGGTCTCGACGGCGACCTGATCACCATCGATTACGGTGCAGACGGCCCGGCAGATGGTGCCCCGACAGCACTGGGTTATGATGATCTTGCCTTTGAACTGGAAGGCCCGAGCGGTCTGACCAGCCAGGGTGAGCCGGTAACCTACGAATGGGATGCGTCAACCAACACGCTGCAGGCGACAGCCGACGGCCGTGACGTGTTCACGGTGGAACTGAACGAAGACGGCACCTACACCTTCACGCTGCAGGACAGCCTCGATCATGGCGCGGCAGACGGTGAGAACGGTCTGGGCCTTGAGTTCACGCTGACCGGCACACCGGATGTTGATGCGGGTACGGATTACGATCTGGATCCGGGCGCACTTGACGGTGCCTCGGTCACCCAGACCTTCTCCGTGAATGTTGTTGATGACACGCCTGCGGCCGCTGAAGTCGGCACGCCGACAGTGGCCGATACAGTCACGCTGGACGAAGACGATCTGGCCGACGGTACGGACGACACGAAGGAATCCCTCTCAGCCTCTGGCGATCTCGGTCTGGACGGTGAACTGATCACCATCGATTACGGTGCGGATGGTGCGGCCGATGGCTCACCGACGGCACTGCAGTATGACGATCTGGACTGGGCGCTTGAAGGCCCGGCGGGTCTGACCAGCCAGGGCGAAGCGGTTACCTACAGCTGGGATGCGGCAACCAACACGCTGCAGGCGACAGCCGACGGCCGTGATGTGTTCACGGTGGAACTGAATGAAGACGGCAGCTACACCTTCACGCTGCAGGACAGCCTCGATCATGGCGCAGCAGACGGCGAGAACAGCCTGGGCCTCGAGTTCACACTGACGGGCACACCGTCCGATGATGTGGCAACGGATTACGATCTGGATCCGTCGACACTGGCGGATACCTCGATCAGCCAGACCTTCAGTGTCAATGTGACGGATGATGTGCCGGAAGCGGCAGAAGTTGCGACACCGACGGTGGCCGATACGGTCACGCTGGATGAAGATGATCTGGCCGACGGTACGGACGACACGAAGGAGAGCCTCAGTGCAACGGGCGACCTCGGTCTGGACGGTGACCTGATCACCATCGATTACGGCGCGGATGGTGCAGCCGATGGCTCACCGACGGCGCTGCAGTATGACGATCTGGACTGGGCGCTTGAAGGCCCGGCAGGTCTGACCAGCCAGGGTGAAGCGGTCACCTACAGCTGGGATGCAGCAACCAACACGCTGCAGGCGACAGCCGATGGCCGTGATGTATTCACGGTGGAACTGAACGAAGACGGCAGCTACACCTTCACGCTGCAGGACAGCCTTGATCACGGGGCAGCCGATGGCGAGAACAGCCTCGGTCTCGAGTTCACGCTGACGGGCACACCGTCCGATGATGTGGCGACGGATTATGATCTGGATCCGTCGACGCTGGCGGATACCTCGATCACGCAGACCTTCTCGGTGAACGTCACGGATGATGTGCCGGAAGCGGCTGAAGTCGGCACGCCGACAGTGGCTGATACGGTCACGCTGGATGAAGACGATCTGGCCGACGGCACGGACGACACGAAGGAATCGCTCTCAGCCTCTGGCGACCTCGGTCTGGACGGTGACCTGATCACCATCGATTACGGTGCGGATGGCCCGGCAGATGGTGCGCCGACAGCTCTTGGCTACAGCGACCTGACCTTCGAGATCACAGGCCCGGCCGGCCTGACGAGCGAAGGTGAGCCGGTCACCTACAGTTGG
>WJPL01000010.1 GCA_009649675.1 Alphaproteobacteria bacterium HT1-32
CCAGCTGTAGGTAACCGCTTCACCCTGGCTGGTCAGACCTGCCGGACCTTCAAGCGCCCAGTCCAGATCGTCATACTGCAGCGCCGTCGGTGAGCCGTCGGCTGCACCATCCGCACCGTAATCGATCGTGATCAGGTCACCGTCGAGACCGAGGTCACCCGTTGCACTGAGGCTCTCCTTCGTGTCGTCCGTACCGTCAGCCAGATCGTCTTCATCCAGCGTGACCGTATCGGCCGCCGTCGGCGTCGCCACTTCTGCCGCTTCCGGAACATCGTCCGTCACATTGACCGAGAAGGTCTGCGTGATGGACGTGTCCGCCAGTGTCGACGGATCCAGATCATAATCCGTCGCCACATCATCAGACGGTGTGCCCGTCAGCGTGAACTCGAGGCCCAGGCTGTTCTCACCATCGGCTGCCCCGTGATCAAGGCTGTCCTGCAGCGTGAAGGTGTAGCTGCCGTCTTCATTCAGTTCCACCGTGAACACATCACGGCCGTCGGCTGTCGCCTGCAGCGTGTTGGTTGCCGCATCCCAGCTGTAGGTGACCGCTTCACCCTGGCTGGTCAGACCTGCCGGGCCTTCAAGCGCCCAGTCCAGATCGTCGTAACCCAGCGCCGTTGGTGAGCCATCCGCCGCACCATCCGCACCGTAATCGATGGTGATCAGGTCACCGTCGAGACCGAGGTCGCCAGAGGCTGAGAGGGATTCCTTCGTGTCGTCCGTGCCGTCAGCCAGATCATCTTCGTCCAGCGTGACCGTATCGGCCACCGTCGGTGTCGCCACTTCAGCCGCTTCCGGTACATCATCGGTGACGTTGACCGAGAAGGTCTGGCTGATCGAGGTATCCGCCAGTGTGGACGGATCCAGATCATAATCCGTTGCCACATCATCGGACGGTGTGCCCGTCAGCGTGAACTCAAGGCCCAGGCTGTTCTCACCATCGGCTGCACCATGATCGAGGCTGTCCTGCAGCGTGAAGGTGTAGCTGCCGTCTTCGTTCAGTTCCACCGTGAACACATCACGGCCATCTGCAGTCGCCTGCAGCGTGTTGGTTGCCGCATCCCAGCTGTAGGTAACCGCTTCACCCTGGCTGGTCAGACCTGCCGGGCCTTCAAGCGCCCAGTCCAGATCGTCATACTGCAGCGCCGTCGGTGAGCCATCGGCTGCACCATCCGCACCGTAATCAATCGTAATCAGATCACCGTCGAGGCCCAGATCGCCTGTAGCACTGAGGCTCTCCTTCGTATCGTCCGTACCGTCGGCCAGATCGTCTTCGTCCAGCGTGACCGTATCAGCGACCGTCGGTGTCGCAACTTCAGCCGCTTCCGGTACATCATCCGTCACATTGACACTGAAGGTCTGCGTGATCGAGGTATCCGCCAGTGTCGACGGATCCAGATCATAATCCGTCGCCACATCATCGGACGGCGTGCCCGTCAGCGTGAACTCAAGACCCAGGCTGTTCTCGCCGTCTGCTGCGCCATGATCAAGGCTGTCCTGCAGCGTGAAGGTGTAGCTGCCGTCTTCGTTCAGTTCCACCGTGAACACATCACGGCCATCGGCTGTCGCCTGCAGCGTGTTGGTTGCCGCATCCCAGCTGTAGGTGACCGCTTCACCCTGGCTGGTCAGACCTGCCGGGCCTTCAAGCGCCCAGTCCAGATCGTCATACTGCAGCGCCGTCGGTGAGCCGTCGGCTGCACCATCCGCACCGTAATCGATGGTGATCAGATCACCGTCCAGACCGAGGTCGCCCGTTGCACTGAGGCTCTCCTTCGTGTCGTCCGTGCCGTCAGCCAGATCGTCTTCGTCCAGCGTCACCGTATCGGCCACTGTCGGCGTCGCCACTTCTGCCGCTTCCGGAACATCATCCGTCACATTGACACTGAAGGTCTGCGTGATGGAGGTATCCGCCAGCGTCGACGGATCCAGATCGTAATCCGTTGCCACATCATCGGACGGTGTGCCCGTCAGCGTGAACTCAAGGCCCAGGCTGTTCTCACCGTCTGCCGCCCCATGATCAAGGCTGTCCTGCAGCGTGAAGGTGTAGCTGCCGTCTTCATTCAGTTCCACCGTGAATACATCACGGCCATCGGCTGTCGCCTGCAGCGTGTTGGTTGCCGCATCCCAGCTGTAGGTGACCGCTTCACCCTGGCTGGTCAGACCTGCCGGACCTTCAAGCGCCCAGTCCAGATCGTCATACTGCAGTGCCGTCGGTGAGCCATCGGCTGCACCATCCGCACCGTAATCGATGGTGATCAGGTCACCATCGAGACCGAGGTCACCCGTTGCACTGAGGCTCTCCTTCGTGTCGTCCGTACCGTCAGCCAGATCGTCTTCGTCCAGCGTAACCGTATCGGCCACCGTCGGTGTCGCCACTTCAGCCGCTTCCGGCACATCATCCGTCACATTGACACTGAAGGTCTGGGAGATGGAGGTATCCGCCAGTGTGGACGGATCCAGATCATAATCCGTCGCCACATCATCGGACGGTGTGCCCGTCAGCGTGAACTCGAGGCCCAGGCTGTTCTCACCATCGGCTGCGCCATGATCAAGGCTGTCCTGCAGCGTGAAGGTGTAGCTGCCGTCTTCATTCAGTTCCACCGTGAACACATCACGGCCATCGGCTGTCGCCTGCAGCGTATTGGTTGCCGCATCCCAGCTGTAGGTGACCGCGTCACCCTGGCTGGTCAGACCTGCCGGACCTTCAAGCGCCCAGTCCAGATCGTCATACTGCAGCGCCGTCGGTGAGCCATCCGCCGCACCATCCGCACCGTAATCGATCGTGATCAGGTCACCGTCGAGACCGAGGTCGCCTGTTGCACTGAGGCTCTCCTTCGTGTCGTCCGTGCCGTCGGCCAGATCGTCTTCATCCAGCGTAACCGTATCAGCCACGGTCGGCGTTGCCACTTCAGCCGCTTCCGGAACATCATCGGTCACATTGACACTGAAGGTCTGGGAGATGGAGGTATCCGCCAGCGTCGACGGATCCAGATCATAATCCGTCGCCACATCATCGGACGGCGTGCCCGTCAGCGTGAACTCAAGGCCCAGGCTGTTCTCACCATCGGCTGCCCCGTGATCAAGGCTGTCCTGCAGCGTGAAGGTGTAGCTGCCGTCTTCATTCAGTTCCACCGTGAACACATCACGGCCGTCGGCTGTTGCCTGCAGCGTATTGGTTGCCGCATCCCAGCTGTAGGTGACCGCGTCACCCTGGCTGGTCAGACCCGCCGGGCCTTCAAGCGCCCAGTCCAGATCGTCATACTGCAGGGCCGTCGGTGAGCCATCGGCTGCACCGTCCGCACCGTAATCAATGGTGATCAGGTCACCGTCGAGGCCGAGATCGCCAGAGGCTGAGAGGCTCTCCTTCGTGTCGTCCGTACCGTCGGCAAGATCATCTTCATCCAGCGTCACCGTATCAGCCGCCGTCGGCGTCACCACGTCAGCCGCTTCCGGAACATCGTCCGTGACGTTCACCGAGAAGGTCTGGGAGATCGAGGTATCCGCCAGCGTCGACGGATCGAGATCGTAATCCGTTGCCGTATCATCGGACGGCGTGCCCGTCAGCGTGAACTCGAGACCGAGGCTGTTCTCACCATCGGCCGCACCATGATCGAGGCTGTCC
>WJPL01000011.1 GCA_009649675.1 Alphaproteobacteria bacterium HT1-32
GCCCATGTTGGTCACGGTCAGGTACTCGCTGCCTGAACCGCTGCCAACCGGATCCGGATCATTCACCACAACTTCCGGAACATCATCCGTCACGTTGACAGAGAAGGTCTGTTCGACCGTCAGGCCAGAAAGCTGGCTCGGATCAAGATCGTAATCTGTCACCGCATCATCCGCCGGCGAACCGGTCAGCGTGAACTCAAGGCCCATGCTGTTCTCACCATCCGCAGCGCCATGATCGAGGCTGTCCTGCAGCGTGAAGGTGTAGGAGCCGTCTTCATTCAGTTCCACTGTGAACACATCACGGCCATCCGCAGTCGCCTGCAGCGTGTTGGTCGAGGCATCCCACTCATAGGTGACATCTTCACCCTGGCTGGTCAGACCACTCGGGCCGGTCAGTTCAAAGCTCAGATCGTCATAACCCAGTGCTGTCGGCGCACCATCTGCCGGGCCATCTGCACCGTAATTGATGGTGATCAGATCACCATCGAGGCCCAGATCGCCGGAGGCACTCAGGCTCTCCTTATCAGCATCCGTACCGTCAGCCAGATCATCTTCATCCAGCGAGACGGATTCCGCCTGTCCGACCGTACCGACTTCACCCGTTTCCGGAACATCATCGACAACATTCACAGAGAAGGTCTGGGTCACGGTCACATCACCGACCAGCGCCGGATCAAGATCATAATCCGTCAGCGCATCCGCATCAGGCGTACCTGTCAGCGTAAAGCCGAGGTCCATGCTGTTCTCGCCGTCAGCCGCACCATGATCCAGGCTGTCCTGCAGCGTGAAGGTGAAGCTGCCGTCTTCGTTCAGCTCAACCGTGAACACATCACGGCCATCTGAAGAGGCCTGCAGCGTGTTGGTCGCCGCATCCCATTCGTAAGTTACCGGCTCGCCCTGACTGGTCAGGCCTTCCGGGCCTGTCAGTTCAAAGCTCAGATCATCATAGCCCAGTGCCGTCGGCGCACCATCGGCCGGGCCATCCGCACCGTAATTGATGGTGATCAGGTCACCATCCATACCCAGATCGCCGGAAGCACTCAGGCCTTCCTTCGTCTGATCCGTACCGTCGGCCAGATCATCCTCATCAACAGAGACCGTCGTGTTGTAGCGCTCGACCTCGATGTTCACATCGTTGTAGTCGACATCACCACCATTATGGATGTCTTCCCAATTCTGGTCGCCCGGTGACGGACTATCAGACGTATGATCCAGACCATCAGCATTCAGGTCCGCATTCGAGAAGATCGCCCCGGTACCCTGACCATTCAGGACACCGCCATTGTCGTCAACAACATGCCAGTTGCCGTTGCCATCCTGTTCGAACGTCACTTCCATGCCGTTCTCAAGGTTGCCATTCAGCGACGAGCCGTTCGGGATCACGAAGAAGCCAACACTGTCCGGATCAACGCCGTCAATCGTGTAGGTCTCGCCGATATCCTGCTTCGTGTTCGACCAGATGATCTGACCTGTCGTCGGCTCACCATCCTCATTCTGGATGTAGTAGCCGTAGGTGTTGTTATAGGAGGCGGATTCCTCGCCCATGTTGGTCACGGTCAGGTACTCGCTGCCTGAACCGCTGCCAACAGGATCCGGATCATTCACCACGGCTTCCGGAACATCATCCGTCACGTTGACGCTGAAGGTCTGTTCCACCGTCAGGCCAGAAAGCTGGCTCGGATCAAGATCGTAATCTGTCACCGCATCATCCGCCGGCGAACCGGTCAGCGTGAACTCAAGGCCCATGCTGTTCTCACCATCCGCAGCGCCATGATCGAGGCTGTCCTGCAGCGTGAAGGTGTAGGAGCCGTCTTCATTCAGTTCCACCGTAAACACATCACGGCCATCCGCAGTCGCCTGCAGCGTGTTGGTGGATGCATCCCACTCGTAGGTGACATCTTCACCCTGGCTGGTCAGACCGCTCGGGCCTGTCAGTTCAAAGCTCAGATCGTCATAGCCCAGTGCTGTCGGCGCACCATCTGCCGGGCCATCTGCACCGTAGTTGATGGTGATCAGATCACCATCGAGGCCCAGATCGCCGGAGGCACTCAGGCTCTCCTTGTCAGCATCCGTACCGTCAGCCAGATCGTCTTCATCCAGCGTCACTGTATCAGCCGCCGTCGGCGTGCCGACTTCAGCTGCCGCAGGCGTGTCATCAACAACATTCACAGAGAAGGTCTGCGTGAGGCTCTGGTCTCCCAGGCTGACGCTGTCACCATCAAAATCAACCGCACTGTCCACCGTCGACGTGCCCGTCAGCGTGAACTCGAGGCCGAGGCTGTTCTCACCGTCTGCCGCCCCGTGATCAAGGCTGTCCTGCAGCGTGAAGGTGTAGCTGCCGTCTTCATTCAGTTCCACCGTGAACACATCACGGCCGTCCGCTGTCGCCTGCAGGGTCTGCGTTGCCGCATCCCAGCTGTAGGTGACCGCTTCACCCTGGCTGCTCAGACCCGCCGGGCCTTCAAGCGCCCAGTCCAGATCGTCGTAACCCAGCGCCGTCGGCTGACCATCGGCCGGACCATCTGCACCGTAATCAATCGTGATCAGATCACCACCGAGACCCAGATCGCCGGTCGCGGACAGGCTTTCCTTGGTCTCATCCGTGCCGTCCGACAGATCATCTTCATCCAGCGATACCGTGACGCCAGGGCCGCTCACCTCAACAACTTCTGCAACCGGAACATCATCAATGATACCGACTGTGAACGTGCCCTCGGCACAGTCACCGTCCTTATCAAAGACCTGCATGCCAAACGTCAGATCAAGCTGGTTCTCACCATCTGCATCCGGGTGATCAACCGCACCCTGAAGATCGAACGAATAGCTGTAGCCACTATCCGCATCGCCGTTCAGCGTCACCGTGAAGACCGTGTCGCCGCCCTCACCTGCCGTCGCCGTGATCACCGTGCCGTCTTCCGACACCGTGTAATCAAGTGCAACACCGTTCGAGGTCAGACCCATATCCGTCAGGGCATCATTCACCGTCAGTTCAAGACGGCCCGATCCATCAGCACCAAAGTCCACCAGAATATCCTGGCTGACCGTCGTGCTCTCCTTCGTCTCATCCGTACCGTCCGACAGATCGTCTTCATCAACCGTCGTGTTCACCAGATTCAGATCTGGCTGACCCGAATTCTCCGGATCTTCCGGCGTCGGTGAATCCGGACGATCCAGATCCGTCATGTTGATCGTCAGCGTCGCTTCGGAGACATCACCATCCCCATCCGCCATCTGATAGGTGAATTCCTCCATCCCGAAGCTGTAATCCGTCTCGAAATCAACCGAACGGATGAAGTAATCGGAGCTGTCACCTGTCGGATTGTCGCTCGGGTCGGCATACGGCTCGGCTGTGAACACCAGATACTGGAACGGCTGCTCGCAATGTTCCCCAACCGAGATGTTG
>WJPL01000012.1 GCA_009649675.1 Alphaproteobacteria bacterium HT1-32
CAACATCTCGGTTGGGGAACATTGCGAGCAGCCGTTCCAGTATCTGGTGTTCACAGCCGAGCCGTATGCCGACCCGAGCGACAATCCGACAGGTGACAGCTCCGATTACTTCATCCGTTCGGTGGACTTCGAGACGGATTACAGCTTCGGTATGGAGGAATTCACCTATCAGATGGCGGATGGGGATGGTGATGTCTCCGAAGCGACGCTGACGATCAACATGACGGATCTGGACCGTCCGGATTCACCGACGCCGGAAGATCCGGAGAATTCGGGTCAGCCAGATCTGAATCTGGTGAATACGACGGTTGATGAAGACGATCTGTCGGACGGTACGGATGAGACGAAGGAGAGCACGACGGTCAGCCAGGATATTCTGGTGGACTTTGGTGCCGATGGATCGGGCCGTCTTGAACTGACGGTGAATGATGCCCTGACGGATATGGGTCTGACCTCGAACGGTGTTGCACTTGATTACACGGTGTCGGAAGACGGCACGGTGATCACGGCGACGGCGGGTGAGGGCGGCGACACGGTCTTCACGGTGACGCTGAACGGCGATGCGGATAGTGGCTACAGTTATTCGTTCGATCTTCAGGGTGCGGTTGATCACCCGGATGCAGATGGTGAGAACCAGCTTGATCTGACGTTTGGCATGCAGGTCTTTGATAAGGACGGTGACTGTGCCGAGGGTACGTTCACGGTCGGTATCATTGATGATGTTCCGGTTGCAGAAGTTGTTGAGGTGAGCGGCCCTGGCGTCACGGTATCGCTGGATGAAGATGATCTGTCGGACGGCACGGATGAGACCAAGGAAAGCCTGTCCGCGACCGGCGATCTGGGTCTCGGTGGTGATCTGATCACGATTGATTACGGTGCAGATGGTCCGGCCGATGGTCAGCCGACGGCGCTGGGTTACGACGATCTGGACTGGGCGCTTGAAGGCCCGGCGGGTCTGACCAGCCAGGGTGAAGCGGTCACCTACAGCTGGGATGCGGCAACCAATACCCTGCAGGCGACAGCGGACGGCCGTGATGTGTTCACGGTGGAACTGAATGAAGACGGCAGCTACACCTTCACGCTGCAGGACAGCCTTGATCACGGGGCGGCAGACGGTGAGAACAGCCTCGGTCTCGAGTTCACGCTGACGGGCACGCCGACGGTGGACAGTGCGGTTGATTTTGATGGTGACAGCGTCAGCCTGGCAGACCAGAGCCTCACGCAGACCTTCTCTGTGAATGTTGTTGATGACACGCCTGCGGCAGCCGAAATTGGCACGCCGACGGCGGCTGATACGGTCACGTTGGATGAAGACGATCTGGCTGACGGTACGGATGCTGACAAGGAAAGCCTGAGTGCCTCCGGCGATCTGGGCCTCGACGGTGACCTGATCACCATCAATTACGGTGCAGATGGCCCGGCTGATGGTGCGCCGACAGCACTGGGTTATGACGATCTGAGCTTTGAACTGACCGGCCCGGCGGGTCTGACCAGTCAGGGTGAAGATGTCACCTATGAGTGGGATGCCTCGACCAACACGCTGCAGGCAACTGCGGATGGCCGTGATGTGTTCACAGTGGAACTGAATGAAGACGGCAGCTACACCTTCACGCTGCAGGACAGCCTCGATCACGGTGCTGCGGATGGCGAGAACAGCTTGGGCCTTGAGTTCACGCTGACCGGCACGCCGGATGTTGATGCGGGTACGGATTACGATCTTGATCCGGGCGCATTGGAAGGTGCCTCGATCACCCAGACCTTCTCTGTGAATGTTGTTGATGACACGCCTGCGGCCGCTGAAATCGGCACGCCGACGGCGGCTGATACGGTCACGCTGGATGAAGACGATCTGGCTGACGGCACGGATAGTGATAAGGAAAGCCTCAGTGCCTCTGGCGATCTGGGTCTCGACGGCGACCTGATCACCATCGATTACGGTGCAGACGGCCCGGCAGATGGTGCCCCGACTGCTCTGGGTTATGACGACCTTGCCTTTGAACTGGAAGGCCCGAGCGGTCTGACCAGCCAGGGTGAGCCGGTGACCTACGAGTGGGATGCCTCGACCAACACATTGCAGGCGACAGCGGGTGGCCGTGATGTGTTCACGGTGGAACTGAATGAAGACGGCAGCTACACCTTCACGCTGCAGGACAGCCTTGATCATGGGGCAGCTGACGGTGAGAACGGTCTCGGCCTTGAGTTCACGCTGACCGGAACACCGGATGTTGATGCGGGTGCGGATTACGATCTGGATCCGGGCGCATTGGAAGGTGCCTCGATCACCCAGACCTTCTCCGTGAATGTTGTTGATGATGTTCCCGAAGCTTCGGAAGGGACTGTTGGTCAGTCGACCGGTGTGACAGTCAATGAAGATGATCTGGCTGACGGTACGGATGCTGACAAGGAGAGCCTGAGTGCCTCCGGCGATCTGGGCCTCGATGGTGATCTGATCACCATCAACTACGGTGCAGATGGCCCGGCTGATGGTGCGCCGACAGCACTGGGTTATGACGATCTGAGCTTTGAACTGACCGGCCCGAGTGGTCTGACCAGCCAGGGTGAAGATGTCACCTACGAGTGGGATGCGTCGACCAACACATTGCAGGCGACTGCGGATGGCCGTGATGTGTTCACGGTGGAACTGAATGAAGACGGTAGTTACACCTTCACGCTGCAGGACAGCCTCGATCATGGCGCTGCGGATGGTGAGAACAGCATGGGCCTTGAGTTCACGCTGACGGGTACGCCGGATCTGGAGAGCCTGTCGTCAACCGATTACGATCTTGATCCGAGCCAGCTTTCGGGTCTGACGGTCGAACAGACCTTCTCTGTCAACGTGACGGATGATGTTCCGGAAGTTGTGGTGAATGATCCGGATCCGGTTGGCAGCGGTTCAGGCAGCGAGTACCTGACCGTGACCAACATGGGC
>WJPL01000013.1 GCA_009649675.1 Alphaproteobacteria bacterium HT1-32
TCCCGCAGGATACGGATGACATGCCGGCCGGCGGCGCGGCCATGGAACCGCTGACCGCAACAGCCGGGAATGATGTGTTGCAGGGCAGCGGCTCTGATGACCTGCTGGATGGTGGTGACGGTGACGATCTGCTGATCGGCGGCGCTGGCAATGACACGCTGACTGGTGGCGCGGGCAATGATACGGCGGTGTTCAGCGGCAATGCAGCAGACTATACGGTGACGCTGGATGATGCGGCGGGCACGGTGACGGTCAGCGGTGCCGACGGCACGGACCTGCTGCGGGGCATCGATGCACTGCAGTTTGACGACCAGACCCGGACCGACATCAACTTCACACCGGTTGCGGGCACGGTGGTGCTGGCGGATGGCACCGAGGATCAGTCCTTTGTGGTGCAGGCGGCAGATCTTCTGGCCGGTGCGACGGATGCCGATTTTGATACGCTGAGCGTAACAGGGCTCAGCCTTGCCGGTGGCAGCGTGAGCGATAACGGCGACGGCAGCTGGACCGTGACGCCGGGGGCGGACGTGACCGGAGAGATCACGCTGACCTACAGCATCAGTGACGGGACCAGTTCAGCGGCGGCAACGGCAACCCTGACGCTGGCGAATGCGAATGATGCGCCGGATGCAGGCACCGTGACCCTGTCGAACGGTACCGAGAATGTCAGTTATGTTCTGACTGCCGCGATGCTGCTGGCCGGTGCCACGGATATCGACGGTGATGCAGTGACGGTCAGTGGCGTCTCCATCGACCGGGGGACTGTGGCAGATAACGGTGACGGCAGCTGGACGATCACACCGGAAGCGGATCACTGGGGCGCCACGACGGTCAGTTACAGCCTGTCGGATGGCCAGACCACAACCGCGGCGACCACCACGCTCAGCTGGGATGCGGTGAATGAAGCGCCGGTTCTGGGCAATCCGGTACTGGCGGATGCTGCGGAAGACAACAGCTATGTGATTGATGCCGCCGATCTTCTGGCGGGCACCGGCGATGGTGACGGTGATGCGCTGTCGCTGTCCTCTCTGAGCATTGATCATGGCACGGTTGCCGATAACGGCGACGGCACCTGGACGGTGACGGCAGAGGCCGACTTTGCCGGTGAGGCAACGGTGACCTATGGCATCAGCGACGGGATCACCGAGACGCTGGGAACCGTATCGCTGACCTATGTCGGGTCGAATGATGCACCGGTCGTCTCCGGTGCGGTGACGGTGACCGGTGAGGATACCGGTGTGGCGCTGACCATCACCCTGGCGGAACTGCTGGGGACGGCCAGCGATGTCGATGGTGATGTACTGAGCGTCAGTGACCTGTCGGCAGATACCGGCACGATCAGCGACAATGGCAACGGGACCTTCACCTATACCCCGCCGGGGGCGGACTATGTCGGTATTGCGACACTGAGCTATACGGTGAGCGATGGTCAGGGCGGCACGCAGGCTGCCACGGCCTCCGTCGATTACGTGAACATGAATGAAGCGCCGGTTGTCAGCGGTCCGGTTTCGCTGACTGGCACGGAAGACGTGACGATCCGGATCACCACCGACCTGTTGCTCGGTACGGCGAGTGATGCAGATGGCGATCTGCTGAGTGTCAGCAATCTGTCTTCGGCCAGTGGCAGCTTCACGGACAATGGCGACGGCAGCTGGGACTTCACGCCGACTGCCGGGTTCAGCGGTATGGCTGATATCAGCTATGACATCAGCGATGGCCGCGAGACCGTTGCAGGAAGCGCCCGTGTTGATGTGGCGACAGCACCTGTGGCGGAGGCTTCGGTGATCCAGCTGGCCGCCGGCAACAGCGCCGCAGCAACGCTGAGCGGTGGTGGCTCTGCGTCACAGTATCAGCTCTGGGATGCGGCCAGTTCGCAATGGGTCGGGGCAGATCAGGATGTCACCCTGCAGAACGCAGAGGGTGCGGAGATCGGCACGGTGCGTCTCGGTGATATCGACAGTGGTGCCTATCAGTTCACGGCGAGTGCTGACGTCTCGGGCCTTGGGTCGCTTCGTTACCGTGTGGTCGACGGTCATACGGGAGCGAGTGCGGAGGCTGCGGTGACGGTCTCTGTCGGCGGCTCAGGAGCGGGGATCGAGGCGTCCGGGGACTTTGGTTCGGGTTATCTGAGCGGTAATGTGACGGGTGACCGTCAGCGCTGGACCTTCTCGGCCTGGGTGAAGGGTGATCCGGGAGAGAGCGGGAATATCCTGTCTGCGGGCGGGCCACGCTATTCCGACGGACTGGGCTTCAATGGCCAGGGCGGCCTGCGGCTGTGGCTTGACGGTGCGATCGACGGCTATGTGCAGACCGGGTCGTGGCTGACGGATGCCTCACGCTGGTATCATGTTGTGGTCTCGGTCGACACGACACAGGCGGTGGCGTCTGACCGGGTCCTGTTCCATGTGGATGGCGAGCAGGTCGCGACGACGGGCAGCAGTGTCTATCCGCAACAGGGCTACGAGACGATCATCGGGTCGGGTGCGACACTGGCCGTGGGGACCCTGCTGCGGGGTCGTCAGGAAGGCAGCAATCACGATGCGCGCTATGACTATGGCGGCAAGCTTGCCGATGTACATCTGGTCTCCGGCGAGGCGCTGGGGGCGGATGCCTTTGGCGGACTGTCGGGGACGGAGTGGCAGGCCGTGGATGCCGGTGGGCTCGACCATGGCACGGGCGGCTTCCATCTCGACTTCACTGACGGCGGTGCACCGGGAGCGGATGCCTCCGGAACCGGCAACAGCCTGACCCTGCGGGGCAGCGTCCCGCAGGATACGGATGACATGCCGG
>WJPL01000014.1 GCA_009649675.1 Alphaproteobacteria bacterium HT1-32
TGACGGGCACACCGTCCGATGATGTGGCAACGGATTACGATCTGGATCCGTCCACACTGGCGGATACCTCCATCAGCCAGACCTTCTCGGTCAATGTGACCGATGATGTTCCGGAAGCCGCTGAAGTTGCGACGCCGACGGTCGCTGATACGGTCACGCTGGATGAAGACGATCTTGCTGACGGTACGGACGACACGAAGGAATCCCTCTCAGCCTCTGGCGACCTCGGTCTGGACGGTGACCTGATCACGATTGATTACGGTGCGGATGGTGCAGCCGACGGCTCACCGACAGCGCTGCAGTATGACGATCTGGACTGGGCGCTTGAAGGTCCGGCAGGTCTGACCAGCCAGGGTGAAGCGGTCACCTACAGCTGGGATGCGGCAACGCAGACCCTGCAGGCCACTGCGGACGGCCGTGATGTGTTCACGGTGGAACTGAACGAAGACGGCAGCTACACCTTCACGCTGCAGGACAGCCTTGATCATGGTGCAGCCGATGGTGAGAACAGCCTCGGCCTTGAGTTCACGCTGACGGGCACACCGTCCGATGATGTGGCAACGGATTATGATCTTGATCCGTCCACACTGGCGGATACCTCCATCAGCCAGACCTTCTCGGTCAATGTGACCGATGATGTTCCGGAAGCGGCAGAAGTTGCGACACCGACGGTCGCTGACACAGTCACGCTGGACGAAGATGATCTGGCTGACGGTACGGACGACACGAAGGAGAGCCTCAGTGCAACGGGCGACCTCGGCCTCGACGGTGACCTGATCACGATCGATTACGGTGCGGATGGTGCAGCCGACGGCTCACCGACGGCGCTGGGTTACGACGATCTGGACTGGGCGCTTGAAGGCCCGGCAGGTCTGACCAGCCAGGGTGACGCGGTCACCTACAGCTGGGATGCGGCAACCAATACGCTGCAGGCGACAGCGGATGGCCGTGATGTGTTCACGGTGGAACTGAATGAAGACGGCAGCTACACCTTCACGCTGCAGGACAGCCTTGATCATGGGGCAGCCGATGGTGAGAACAGCCTGGGCCTCGAGTTCACGCTGACGGGCACACCGTCCGATGATGTGGCAACGGATTACGATCTGGATCCGTCCACACTGGCGGATACCTCCATCTCCCAGACCTTCAGTGTCAATGTGACGGATGATGTACCGGAAGCGGCTGAAGTTGCGACACCGACGGCGGCTGACACAGTCACGCTGGATGAAGATGATCTGGCCGATGGTACGGACGACACGAAGGAGAGCCTCAGTGCAACGGGCGACCTCGGTCTCGACGGTGACCTGATCACGATTGATTACGGTGCGGATGGTGCAGCCGATGGCTCACCGACGGCGCTGCAGTATGACGATCTGGACTGGGCGCTTGAAGGCCCGGCGGGTCTGACCAGCCAGGGTGAAGCGGTCACCTACAGCTGGGATGCGGCAACCAATACGCTGCAGGCCACTGCGGACGGCCGTGATGTGTTCACGGTGGAACTGAACGAAGACGGCAGCTACACCTTCACGCTGCAGGACAGCCTTGATCATGGGGCAGCCGATGGCGAGAACAGCCTGGGTCTCGAGTTCACGCTGACGGGCACACCGTCTGATGATGTGGCAACGGATTACGATCTGGATCCGTCCACACTGGCGGATACCTCCATCACGCAGACCTTCTCGGTGAACGTGACGGATGATGTTCCGGAAGCGGCAGAAGTGGCGACGCCGACAGTGGCCGATACGGTGACGCTGGACGAAGACGATCTGGCTGACGGCACGGACGACACGAAGGAGAGCCTCAGTGCAACGGGCGACCTCGGCCTCGACGGTGACCTGATCACCATCGATTACGGTGCGGATGGTGCGGCGGATGGCTCACCGACGGCGCTGCAGTATGACGATCTGGACTGGGCGCTTGAAGGTCCGGCAGGTCTGACCAGCCAGGGTGAAGCGGTCACCTACAGCTGGGATGCGGCAACCAACACGCTGCAGGCGACAGCCGATGGCCGTGATGTATTCACGGTGGAACTGAATGAAGACGGCAGCTACACCTTCACGCTGCAGGACAGCCTCGATCATGGGGCAGCAGACGGCGAGAACAGCCTGGGCCTCGAGTTCACACTGACGGGTACACCGTCCGATGATGTGGCGACGGATTACGATCTGGATCCGTCCACACTGGCGGATACCTCGATCTCCCAGACCTTCAGTGTCAATGTGACCGATGA
>WJPL01000015.1 GCA_009649675.1 Alphaproteobacteria bacterium HT1-32
ATGAACACGTCGAAGCCCGTTCTTGACCGCGCAGGTCTTCCGTCAGACATCCGTTCTTTTTCGACGGCTGAGCTGAAGCAGCTTGCTGTCGAGTTACGTCAGGAGACGATTGAGGCGGTCTCTCAGACCGGGGGGCATCTGGGTGCGTCGCTGGGTGTGGTTGAGCTGACGGTGGCGATCCATCATGTGTTCAACACGCCGGATGACCGGCTGATCTGGGATGTTGGCCATCAGTGCTATCCGCACAAGATCCTGACCGGTCGCCGTGACCGTATCCGCACGCTGCGTCAGGGCGGTGGATTGTCCGGTTTCACCAAGCGGGTGGAAAGTGACTATGATCCGTTTGGCGCGGCCCATTCCTCGACCTCGATTTCGGCCGGACTGGGCATGGCGGCGGCGTCTTCGCTGAAGGGTGAGAAGCGTCATGCGATTGCGGTGATCGGTGACGGGGCGATGACGGCAGGCATGGCCTATGAGGCGATGAACAACGCCGGTTCGATGCCGGAGAAGCTGATCATCATCCTGAATGACAACGACATGTCGATTGCCCCGCCGGTGGGGGCGCTGAGTGGTTATCTGAGCCGTCTCGTCTCATCGAAGCCGTTCCGCAGCCTGCGCCACAAGGCAGGGGAGATCGCCGAACATTTCCCGAAGCAGCTGGAGAAGGCGGCACGCCGGGCCGAGGAATATGCCCGTGGCATGGTTGCCGGTGGCGGCACGATGTTCGAGGAACTGGGTATCTATTATGTCGGCCCGATTGACGGTCATAATCTGGATCATCTGCTGCCGGTGCTGCGCAATGTGCGCGATGATGGGGAAGACGGCCCGATCCTGATCCATTGCGTGACCCAGAAGGGTAAGGGCTACGAGCCGGCGGAACAGAGTTCGGACAAGTATCACGGTGTGGCGAAGTTCGATGTCTCGTCCGGCGAGCAGGTGAAGTCGAAGTCGAACGCGCCGAGCTATACCAAGGTTTTTGCCCAGTCGCTGATCCGGGAAGCGGCGGAGGACGAGAAGGTCGTCGCGGTGACGGCGGCCATGCCGTCGGGCACCGGGCTTGATCTGTTCGGGGAGACCTATCCGGCCCGGACCTTTGACGTGGGTCTGGCGGAACAGCATGCGGTGACTTTTGCCGCAGGCATGGCGACGGAAGGGATGAAGCCGTTCGTTGCGATCTATTCGACCTTCCTGCAGCGGGCTTATGACCAGATCGTGCATGATGTGGCGATCCAGAGCCTGCCGGTGCGGTTTGCCATTGACCGGGCGGGTCTGGTTGGTGCGGACGGTGCGACGCATGCGGGATCGTTTGATGTTGCCTATCTGAGCTGTCTGCCGGGCATGGTGGTGATGGCCGCCGGTGACGAGGCGGAACTGGTTCATATGATCCGGACCGCGGTGGAGATCGACGACCGGCCCTGCGCTTTCCGTTATCCGCGGGGCGAGGGGATTGGCGTGGAGATGCCGGAACGGGGTGTGGCGCTGGAGATCGGCCGGGGGCGTATCCTGCAGGAAGGCACGACGGTGGCCTTGCTGAGCTTCGGCGGCCGACTGGGTGAATGCCTGAAGGCAGCGGAGGAACTAGCGGCACGGGGCCTGTCGACGACGGTTGCGGATGCGCGTTTTGCGAAGCCGCTGGATGGTGATCTGGTGAGCCGTCTGGCGCGTGAGCATGAGGTTCTGGTGACGGTTGAGGAAGGCTCGGTCGGTGGCTTCTCCAGTCAGGTGCTGCATCATCTGGCGACGACGGGTCAGCTGGATGGTGGTCTGAAGATCCGGCCGATGGTGCTGCCCGATGTATTCATCGATCAGGACAAGCCGGATGCGATGTATGATCAGGCGGGGCTGAG
>WJPL01000016.1 GCA_009649675.1 Alphaproteobacteria bacterium HT1-32
GATGACGTTCCGGAAGCGGCTGAAGTTGCGACACCGACAGTCGCTGACACAGTCACGCTGGATGAAGATGATCTGGCTGACGGTACGGACGACACGAAGGAATCCCTCTCAGCCTCTGGCGACCTCGGTCTGGACGGTGACCTGATCACCATCGATTACGGCGCGGATGGTGCGGCGGATGGCTCACCGACGGCGCTGCAGTATGACGATCTGGACTGGGCGCTTGAAGGCCCGGCAGGTCTGACCAGCCAGGGTGACGCGGTCACCTACAGCTGGGATGCGGCAACCAACACGCTGCAGGCGACAGCGGATGGCCGTGATGTATTCACGGTGGAACTGAATGAAGATGGCTCCTACACCTTCACGCTGCAGGACAGCCTTGATCATGGCGCTGCCGATGGCGAGAACAGCCTGGGCCTTGAGTTTACGCTGACGGGCACACCGTCTGATGATGTGGCAACGGATTACGACCTTGATCCGTCGACGCTGGCGGATACCTCCATCAGCCAGACCTTCTCGGTCAATGTGACGGATGATGTGCCGGAAGCGGCTGAAGTTGCGACACCGACGGTCGCTGACACAGTCACGCTGGATGAAGACGATCTGGCTGACGGCACGGACGACACGAAGGAGAGCCTCAGTGCAACGGGCGACCTCGGTCTGGACGGTGACCTGATCACCATCGATTACGGCGCGGATGGTGCGGCGGATGGCTCACCGACGGCGCTGCAGTATGACGATCTGGACTGGGCGCTTGAGGGCCCGGCAGGTCTGACCAGCCAGGGTGAAGCGGTCACCTACAGCTGGGATGCGGCAACCAACACGCTGCAGGCGACAGCCGATGGCCGTGATGTATTCACGGTGGAACTGAATGAAGACGGCAGCTACACCTTCACGCTGCAGGACAGCCTCGATCATGGGGCAGCAGACGGCGAGAACAGCCTGGGTCTCGAGTTCACGCTGACG
The DNA here is from genome assembly GCA_009649675.1 of Alphaproteobacteria bacterium HT1-32. Lineage (NCBI taxonomy): Bacteria > Pseudomonadati > Pseudomonadota > Alphaproteobacteria > Alphaproteobacteria bacterium HT1-32. The sequence goes on from WJPL01000016.1 coordinate 967, forward strand.
GGCACACCGTCTGATGATGTGGCAACGGATTATGATCTGGATCCGTCCACACTGGCGGATACCTCGATCACGCAGACCTTCTCGGTCAATGTGACGGATGATGTTCCGGAAGCGGCTGAAGTTGCGACACCGACGGCGGCTGACACAGTCACGCTGGATGAAGACGATCTGGCCGACGGCACGGACGACACGAAGGAGAGCCTCAGTGCTACAGGCGACCTCGGTCTCGATGGTGACCTGATCACGATTGATTACGGTGCGGATGGTGCAGCCGACGGCTCACCGACGGCGCTGCAGTATGACGATCTGGACTGGGCGCTTGAAGGCCCGGCGGGTCTGACCAGCCAGGGTGAAGCGGTCACCTACAGCTGGGATGCGGCAACCAACACGCTGCAGGCCACTGCGGACGGCCGTGATGTATTCACGGTGGAACTGAATGAAGACGGCAGCTACACCTTCACGCTGCAGGACAGCCTCGATCATGGTGCGGCCGATGGTGAGAACAGCCTCGGTCTCGAGTTCACGCTGACGGGCACGCCGTCCGATGATACGGCAACGGATTACGATCTCGATCCGTCGACGCTGGCGGA
>WJPL01000017.1 GCA_009649675.1 Alphaproteobacteria bacterium HT1-32
GATTACGGTGCGGATGGCCCGGCAGATGGTGCGCCGACAGCTCTTGGCTACAGCGACCTGACCTTCGAGATCACAGGCCCGGCCGGCCTGACGAGCGAAGGTGAGCCGGTCACCTACAGTTGGGATGCAGCAACCAACACGCTGCAGGCGACAGCGGATGGCCGTGATGTGTTCACGGTGGAACTGAATGAAGATGGCAGCTACACCTTCACGCTGCAGGATAGCCTCGATCATCCGGCGGGTGCGGGTGAGAACCAGATCCCGCTTGAGTTTGGTCTGACCGGCACACCTTCGGCCAGTGCGGGTACGGATTATGATCTGGATCCGGGCGTGCTGGACGGGGTTTCCGTGGAACAGAGCTTCACGGTGAATATCGTTGATGATGTTCCGCAGGCTGAGGATGATACGGATAGCGTCTCCTACCATGTGGGTGACGTCACCTCGGGTAATGTGCTGACAGGTATCGATCCGGATACGGACGGTGTTCATACGGATCAGCTGGCGGCAGATGAGGGTGGTGCAGACCCGTCCGCCCATATCACCTCGATCTCGAATGGTACGAATACGGTATCATTCTCGAACCCGGGCGATGTGCAGTCTGACGGGGACGGGAATTACATCGAGCTTCAGGGCGAGCATGGCACGGTGAAGATGTACGAGAATGGTTCGTACAGCTACACGGTGACCGATGAGGATGCGCTGATTGAGCCTGCGTCAATGACGACGGGTGGCGGCGGAGAATCGAGCTGGAGCAACGTTGGTCTCTACGGCTTTGATTTCGGTACGTCGTTCGAGAACGGGGACGGCAAGTTTGATCCGTCACTGTCTGACGACACGGTGACCTTCACGGGTAACGGAATTGGCGTTGAGGGCACGGAAAACGGCATGCCGGTTCCGGACCAGATCAACCACAATGCGGTGACCGGTGAAAGCCAGGCGCTTGCAGTTGACCTGAAGACGCCGGCGACCTCGGCTTCGGTGAAGGTCTCGAACCTGTTCCATAATGAGGAAGACGGGGAAGTCGGGACCTGGAGAGCCTATGATGCGGGCGGCAACCTGGTTGGGCAGGGGACGCTGGACTCCTCGACGATCAATTACGGCAACTCGACGAATGTCGGGGAAGCTGAGATCAACATCTCGGTTGGGGAACATTGCGAGCAGCCGTTCCAGTATCTGGTGTTCACAGCCGAGCCGTATGCCGACCCGAGCGACAATCCGACAGGTGACAGCTCCGATTACTTCATCCGTTCGGT
>WJPL01000018.1 GCA_009649675.1 Alphaproteobacteria bacterium HT1-32
CTGTTGTCCGTATCAACACCCGTGATCACGTTACCCGTGGTCGAGGAGCCGACACCGCCTGCAACAAAGTCACAATCCATGTTCGCGGTCGGTACATCGTCCACCACATCCACAGAAACCGTGCCGCTCGCAACATCGCCGTCGCCATCCGTTACAATCACATCAAACGGCAGGCTCAGGCTGTCTTCAGACGTCGCAACCGGGTGATCCAGTGTACCTTCAAGCTCAAAGCTGTAGCTGTACGCACCGTTGCTCTCGATCAGCGAGACCGTGAACACCGCCGTACCATTCGCCGTCGCCGTGATCGACTGACCATCCTCCGACAGCTCATACTCAACCGGCTCGCCGCCCGATGTCAGACCAAGGTCTTCCAGGGCGCCAATGCCGCCCAGTTCAACCGAGGCAATACCATCAGCACCGCCGTCAATCGTCAGCGACTGCGTGAAGCTCGTCGCATCAGACTGATCCGTGCCGTCTGACAGGTCGTCTTCATCAACCGAACCGCCGGTAACACCAATCTGCGGCACATCATCAACGATATTGACGCTGAAGGTCTGCTCGACCGTCAGGCCCGAAAGCTGGCTCGGATCAAGATCGTAATCCGTTACCGCGCCCTCTGCCGGTGTACCCGTCAGCGTGAAGCCCAGATCCAGAGCGTTCTCGCCATCCCCGTCCGCATGATCAAGAGTACCCTGCAGCGTGAAGGTGTAGGAACCGTCTTCGTTCAGAGCCACCGTGAACACATCTTCGCCATCCGCAGTCGCCTGCAATGTGTTGGTGGAGGCATCCCACTCATAGGTGACATCCGAACCGCCTGAAGTCAGACCGCTCGGGCCTGTCAGTTCAAAACTCAGATCGTCATAGCCCAGTGCTGTCGGCGCACCATCAGCCGGACCATCCGCACCGTAATTGATGGTGATCAGATCACCATCCATGCCCAGATCGCCGGAGGCACTCAGGCTCTCCTTGTCAGCATCCGTACCGTCAGCCAGATCATCTTCATCCAGCGAGACGGATTCCGCCTGTCCGACCGTACCGACTTCACCCGTTTCCGGAACATCATCGACAACATTCACAGAGAAAGTCTGGGTCACGGTCACATCACCGACCAGCGCCGGATCAAGATCATAATCCGTCAGCGCATCCGCATCAGGCGTACCTGTCAGCGTAAAGCCGAGGTCCATGCTGTTCTCGCCGTCAGCCGCA
>WJPL01000019.1 GCA_009649675.1 Alphaproteobacteria bacterium HT1-32
GGACAGCCTCGATCATGGTGCGGCCGATGGTGAGAACAGCCTCGGTCTCGAGTTCACGCTGACGGGCACGCCGTCCGATGATACGGCAACGGATTACGATCTCGATCCGTCGACGCTGGCGGACACCTCGATCAGCCAGACCTTCTCGGTGAACGTCACGGATGATGTTCCGGAAGCGGCTGAAGTGGCGACGCCGACCGTGGCCGATACGGTGACGCTGGATGAAGACGATCTGGCCGACGGCACGGACGACACGAAGGAATCTCTCAGTGCAACGGGCGATCTCGGTCTCGACGGTGATCTGATCACGATCGATTACGGTGCGGATGGTGCAGCCGACGGCTCACCGACGGCGCTGCAGTATGACGATCTTGACTGGGCACTTGAAGGCCCGGCAGGTCTGACCAGCCAGGGTGAAGCGGTCACCTATGAGTGGGATGCGAGTACGCAGACCCTTCAGGCGACGGCCGATGGCCGTGACGTGTTCACGGTAGAACTGAATGAAGACGGCTCCTACACCTTCACGCTGCAGGACAGCCTTGATCATGGTGCGGCAGATGGCGAGAACAGCCTGGGCCTTGAGTTCACGCTGACGGGTACGCCGTCCGATGATACGGCAACGGATTATGATCTGGATCCGTCGACGCTGGCGGACACCTCGATCAGCCAGACCTTCAGTGTCAATGTGACCGATGATGTTCCGGAAGCGGCTGAAGTGGCAACGCCGACCGTGGCTGATACGGTTACGCTGGATGAAGACGATCTGGCCGACGGCACGGACGACACGAAGGAGAGCCTCAGTGCAACAGGCGACCTCGGTCTCGACGGTGACCTGATCACGATCGATTACGGTGCGGATGGTGCAGCCGACGGCTCACCGACGGCGCTGCAGTATGACGACCTGGACTGGGCGCTTGAAGGCCCGGCAGGTCTGACCAGCCAGGGTGAAGCGGTTACCTACAGCTGGGATGCGGCAACGCAGACCCTGCAGGCGACAGCCGACGGCCGTGATGTGTTCACGGTGGAACTGAATGAAGACGGCAGCTACACCTTCACGCTGCAGGACAGCCTTGATCATGGGGCAGCCGATGGCGAGAACAGCCTGGGCCTTGAGTTCACGCTG